>JAOTYY010000028.1 GCA_029861595.1 Gammaproteobacteria bacterium | reverse complement strand
TCTGCATTCGCGGTTGCTCGAGCGGGCCGCACGCATCAGCGCCGTACATGTCGAAGCCATCACCGACGGAAAGGTTAAAGGGCAGACCGGCTCGTTGACTGCGTTGCCCATCATCGAAACGCAGGCCGGTGACGTGTCGGCATTCGTTCCGACCAACGTTATTTCCATTACCGACGGCCAGATTTTTCTGGAAACCGATTTATTCAACGCGGGCATCCGCCCGGCCATCAACGCCGGTCTTTCAGTGTCCCGCGTGGGCGGCGCGGCGCAGACCGGCATCGTCAAAAAACTCGGTGGCGGCGTACGCCTGGCACTCGCGCAGTTTCGGGAACTTGCGGCGTTTTCGCAATTTGCGTCCGATCTCGATGAAGCGACGCGTAAACAGCTGGAGCGCGGCCAGCGCGTTACGGAGTTGATGAAGCAGAAACAATACGCGCCCATGGACGTCGCCCAGCAGGCGGTTTCACTATTCGCGGTGGATCAAGGTTACCTCGACGAAATCGAGTTGGAAAAGGTCGGCTTCTTCGAAGCTGCGCTGCAGTCGTATATGAGTTCGCAACATAGCGAATTTATGCAGAGCATTAACGACAACCCGGAATACAGCGACGATGTTGCGGCGAAGCTGAAAAGCGCGCTCGATGACTTTGTCGCCACCGGCACGTGGTAAACAACGGTAGATAACGATGGCCGGTGGCAAGGAAATCCGCACTAAAATTCGCAGCATCCAGAACACGCAGAAGATCACTCGGGCGATGGAAATGGTTGCCGCAAGCAAGATGCGCAAGGCGCAGGATCGCATGCACGCAGCGCGCCCCTATGCGCAGAAGATGCGTTCCGTGGTCGCGCACGTCGCGGCGGCCAGCCTGGAATACAAGCACCCCTTCCTGATCGAGCGCGATGTCGCGCGCGTCGGCTATATCGTGATATCCAGCGATCGCGGGTTGTGCGGCGGGCTGAACAACAATCTGTTCCGCATGCTGATCAGTGACATGGCGCAGTGGCACGACAACAACATGGAAATGGATTTCTGCACCATTGGCAACAAGGCGCTGATGTTTTTCAAACGTTTCGGCGCCAATATCGTCAGCCAGGCGACGCACCTGGGCGACGCGCCGGCGATCGAAGCTCTGATCGGCACGGTGAAAGTCACGCTTGACGCCTACACGGACGGAAAAATTGACCGGTTATTCGTAGCGTACAACAATTTTGTCAACTCGATGACCCAGACGCCGGTCATCGAGCAGTTGTTGCCGCGCAAGCCTTCCGAGGAAGAGGAAGTCAAACACCGCTGGGACTACATCTACGAGCCGGATTCCAAAGTGGTGCTGGATCAATTGCTGACGCGCTACATCGAAGCACTGGTGTACCAGGGTGTGGTGGAAAACGGCGCCAGCGAACAGGCGGCGCGCATGGTTGCGATGAAGGCGGCGTCCGACAATGCCGGCGACCTCATCCACGAGTTGCAGCTCGTCTACAACAAGGCGCGCCAGGCCGCGATCACACAGGAACTGTCGGAAATCGTCGGCGGTGCCGCGGCCGTTTAACGATTGCAGTAGTTGCGCGAATTTAGTCTCTAAAGGGTAATAACCATGAGTTCGGGAAATATCGTTGAAGTCATTGGCGCCGTGGTAGACGTGGAGTTTCCGCGTAGCGCGGTACCAAAAGTTTACGATGCCTTGACGGTCGAGGGCGGCTTGACCCTCGAGGTGCAGCAGCAGATCGGCGACGGTGTGGTACGCACAATTGCTATGGGCTCCACCGACGGAATGCGGCGCGGCACCGAGGTGGCAAATACCGGTGCACCGATATCCGTGCCCGTGGGTCAGAAAACGCTGGGCCGCATCATGGACGTACTAGGCAACCCGGTGGACGAGGCAGGGCCGGTCGAAGCAGAGGAGCGCTGGCCGATCCACCGCAAAGCGCCCGCCTACGCCGATCAGGCGGCGACGCTGGAGATTCTCGAGACGGGTATCAAGGTTATCGATCTGATCATGCCCATTGCCAAGGGCGGCAAGATCGGCCTGTTCGGCGGCGCCGGCGTCGGCAAGACGGTCACACTGATGGAGCTGATCCGCAACATCGCCAGCGAGCACAGCGGCTTTTCGGTGTTCGCAGGTGTGGGCGAACGCACCCGCGAGGGCAACGACTTCTACCACGAGATGAAAGATTCGAACGTGCTCCCTCAGGTGGCGCTGGTGTACGGCCAGATGAACGAGCCGCCGGGCAACCGCCTGCGCGTTGCGCTGACCGGCTTGACCATGGCCGAGTATTTCCGCGACGAAGGCCGAGACGTGCTGATGTTCATCGACAACATCTACCGTTACACTCTGGCCGGAACCGAGTGCTCCGCGCTGCTCGGGCGCATGCCTTCGGCGGTGGGGTACCAGCCTACGCTGGCCGAGGAAATGGGCGTGCTGCAGGAACGCATCACTTCGACGAAAACCGGCTCGATCACGTCGTTCCAGGCCATTTACGTGCCGGCCGACGACCTTACCGACCCGTCGCCTGCTACGACGTTTTCGCACCTTGACGCAACGCTGGTGTTGTCGCGTCAGGTCGCCGAACTGGGCATCTACCCGGCGGTGGACCCGCTGGATTCCACCAGCCGCCAGCTCGACCCGCTGGTTGTCGGGCAGGAGCACTACGATGCCGCACGCGAGGTGCAGGGCACGCTGCAGCGCTACAAGGAACTGAAGGACATTATTGCGATCCTCGGAATGGACGAGTTGTCCGAAGACGACAAACTCACCGTCGCCCGGGCGCGCAAGATTCAGAGATTTCTCTCGCAGCCGTTCTTCGTTGCGGAAGTGTTCACCGGTTCGGCGGGTAAATATGTCAATCTGAAAGACACTATCCGTGGCTTCAAAGGCATCGTCGAAGGCGAGTTCGACCACCTGCCGGAACAGGCGTTCTACATGGTCGGTAACATCGACGAAGCGGTTGCGAAGGCCAAAGACCTTTAACGCCTCGAGGTTACCCGAACATGGCAATGACCATACATGTGGATATCGTGAGCGCCGAAACGGAGATTTTTTCGGGCACGGCGAACATGGTATTCGCGCCCGCCCAAATGGGTGAAGTCGGCATCGCGCCACGCCACGCGCCGATGATCACCCGGCTTAAAGCCGGGCAGGTTCGGCTTCACAACGACGGCCAGGAAGAACAGGTGTTCTACGTCTCGGGCGGTGTGCTGGAAGTCCAACCGCACGTGGTGACGGTGCTCAGCGATACGGCGTTGCGTGCGGACGACATCGACGAGGCCGCCGCGCTGGAAGCGAAGAAACGTGCCGAGGACGCGATTGCCGATCGGCAGTCGGATTTCGAGTATGCGAAAGCGAAGGCGGAACTGGCCGAAGCGGTGGCACAATTACAGGCCCTGAAAAAGATTCGCAAAATTCGCTGACCTTCACCTGGTCACCCCCAAAACGCCCTGCTCCGAGAGGAGACGTTTGCATATTCGGCTATTACCTCTCCCCTTTGGGGAGAGGAGAGAGTCAAATCAATCGTTTATCACCCTTTTTGCCTAATTCTCTCCCTTGAAAGAGAGAGTCAGGGAAAGGTCTCCAGGGCGAGAGGGGCGCGCGACATTCGCGTTTTTTTGGTTCGATACTTGCTTTAGTCTATCCCGATCCGGCCTGGTGTTACGTGGTTTCGCAAAACGAAACACCGATTCGTTTGTCGTTTCACTTACACAAGACCGCCAGCGATTGATATGAACCTTGAAGTACTGATACTGGCCGCCGGCAAAGGCAAGCGCATGCGTTCGTCGTTGCCCAAGGTGCTGCACCGCCTGGGCGGAAGCAGCCTGCTGCGGCATGTCCATACCTCGGCAAGCGCTCTCGACCCTGACAACGTGGTAGTCGTCTATGGTCATGGCGGCGAAACGGTGCGCGAAGCGCTCGCGGACACCGACGCCCAGTGGGTCTTGCAAGCGGAGCAGCGTGGCACCGGGCATGCCGTGCAGTTGGGCCTCGCGTCGCTCCCTGAGATTGACGACAGCGTAGTGCTGGTGTTGTACGGCGACGTGCCGCTGATAAGAACCAGCACGCTGCAACCGCTGATCGAGCAGGCGCACAATGGCGTACTCACCCTGCTCAGTGTGCGCCTGGATGACCCGACCGGTTACGGGCGCATCATGCGTGACAGGGATGCGAATGTGTTGAGCATCGTAGAAGAGGCGGACGCGGACGACGCCGAACGTGTTATCGACGAGGTTAGTAGCGGCATCATCGCAGTGCCCGGCACGCTGTTGCGCGAGCTGCTCGAAAAGCTCGATTGCGACAATGCGCAGGGCGAGTACTACCTGACCGACATCGTCGGGCATGCAGCGGCGGCCGGAATTCCGATAGCGGCGGTTCTCGCCGACGATCAGGATGAAGTTCTCGGTATAAACAGCCGCGCGCAGCTGGCGCATGTGGAACGCATCTATCAACGCCGTGTCGCGCAGCAGTTGATGGACGGCGGCGTGGCACTGGCGGACCCAGCGCGCTTGGACGTGCGCGGTGAATTACATACGGGCGAGGACGTGTTCATCGACGTCGGCTGCGTGATCGAGGGCTCGGTGACGCTTGGCGATCGTGTGCAGATAGGGCCGTACTGCGTTATCCGTGACAGCGAAATCGCCGCCGACGCGCAGATCCTGGAGCACTGTGTGATCGACGGTGCGACGCTTGGCGAACGCGCTTCGGTTGGGCCGCTTGCCCGGCTGCGCCCCGGAAGCCGTCTGGCGCCCGACACCAAAGTCGGTAATTTCGTGGAAATCAAAAACGCCGAGCTGGGCGAGGGTTCGAAAGTGAACCATCTGAGCTATGTAGGGGATTCGCAGCTGGGCCGCAACGTCAACATCGGTGCCGGGACCATCACCTGCAACTACGACGGCGCCAATAAACACCGCACCCGGATCGAAGACAACGTTTTCGTGGGTTCCAACACTGCCCTCGTGGCGCCGGTCACGTTGGGCAAAGGTGCAACAGTAGGTGCCGGGTCGACGATCTCGAACGACGTGCCCGCCGGCGAGCTGGCGGTCGCCCGCGCGCGGCAGAAATCAGTGCCGGGCTGGCAGCGGCCGCGCAAGGACAAGAAGTAGCTTCGGCGGCGTATATAAACTGGAGACGTTTTAATGTGTGGAATTATTGCTGCGCTCGCGCAGCGTAACGTTACGCCAATCCTGGTCGAAGGACTGCAGCGCCTGGAATATCGCGGCTACGACTCGGCAGGCGTCGCGGTCGTAAACGGCAACGACGAACTGAAACGCGTGCGGGTAAAGGGCAAGGTGGCCGGATTACGCGACGTGCTCAACGATCTCAAACTGAGCGGTCATATCGGTATAGCGCATACCCGCTGGGCTACACATGGAGTGCCAAGCGAACGCAATGCACATCCACATATCTCCAGCAAGCAGCTCAGCATTGTGCACAACGGCATCATCGAGAATTACGAGGAGCTGCGCGATGAGCTGAAGGCGGCCGGTTACGAGTTTTCCTCTGAGACCGACACGGAAGTCGTCGCCCACTTGATCCATCGCTATACCTCCGAAATGGGCAGTTATATTCATGGACTGCGCAAAGCGGTAACACGCCTGCAGGGTACCTACGCGATCGTGATCCTCAACAAAGAGGAACCGGAACGATTGCTGGCGGTGCGCAAAGGCAGCCCGTTGCTGATCGGCCTGGGGGTGCAGGAATATTTCCTGGCGTCCGATACCACGGCCTTGATACCGGTTACGCAGCGCTTCGTGGTGCTGGAAGATGGCGACATCGTCGATATCAACCTGGAAGGATTCGTCGTCGAGGACGAAACGGGTTTAACTGTGCAGCGTAAGGTGTTCGAAAGCGAAATGTCCGCACAGGCCGTCGAGAAGGGCAAGTACAAGCACTTCATGCTGAAAGAAATTTTCGAACAGCCGACGGCGGTGCAGGCGACTCTGGAGGGACGCCTGGTGCCCGACGGGTTGCGTCCCGGTTGCATCGAAGGCCTGAGCGACGAGTTGCTGGCAAAAGTCAGCAACATACATTTTGTCGCGTGCGGCACCAGCTATCATGCGGCGGCGGTGGCGCGTTACTGGATAGAGCGTTATGCAGGCGTCCCGTGCACGGTGGAGGTGGCAAGCGAGTATCGATACCGCGATGTGCAGGTGCTGCCGAACACCTTGTACGTTACTTTGTCGCAATCTGGCGAAACGGCGGACTCGCTGGCTGCGCTGGAGCGCGCGAAAACCAATCCCAACGTAGTCGCGACACTGGTGATCTGCAACGTCGCGGAAAGTTCCATGGTACGCATGGCGCACGCCAGCCTGCTCACGCGGGCGGGTCCGGAAATAGGCGTCGCGAGCACCAAAGCATTCACTACGCAACTGGCCGCTCTGTTGCTGCTGACGGTAGGGCTGGGCAAACACAAGGGGCTGGAGCCGGATGCGATACGCGCCATCGTCAACGCGTTGCATCAGATACCCGATGTGTTGCGGAATGTGTTTCAGCTGGAAGAACGCATCAAGATGCTGGCCGGCGATTTCGTCGAGAAGCAACATGCCATTTTTCTCGGCCGCGGACCGTTTTTCCCGATCGCGCTGGAAGGCGCACTCAAACTCAAGGAAATATCCTACATTCATTGCGAAGGTTATCCGGCCGGCGAGTTGAAACACGGTCCCCTGGCACTGGTGGATTCGGAAATGCCGGTGGTCGCGGTCGCGCCCAACGATCATCTGCTGGAAAAACTGAAGAGCAATATCGAGGAAGTGCGCACCCGCGGTGGCAGGCTGTATATCCTTGCCGAGGAAACTGCCGCCATCCAGCCGGGTGAAGGCATTTCAGTGCTGCAGATGCCGCCCTGTGCGGAAATCACCGCGCCGCTGGCGTACTGTGTGCCGCTGCAATTGCTCTCCTACCATGTCGCAGTCATGCGTGGCACAGACGTCGACCAGCCGCGTAATCTGGCCAAGTCGGTCACGGTGGAATAGCAGGGAAATATCCCGAACATAACGCATCGCCGAAAGAACGTTGATCCTGTTTGCGATCTGGCGATGTCAGTCCGCTCAGCCTTGAATTGCCCGGTTTGCGGCAGTGCTTTGCGAAGCGCGCGTATACGAACCGGACTCCGAACCGGCTGCCCACGACATCGACGGGCCATCAATCGACAGTCCTAGAGCCTGCGTTTCGCACGGTTGCTTGGCGTATGATTGCATTGATAGACAACGCAGCCAGCCGGGCCGTCACGCTGATAGTAGCTACCGGCAAGAGAACGCCGCCCGGATGGACGGCGTTTCCTGATCAATTGATGTACCGTGATTCAGCGCTGTGCTTGCAGAATGTACAACCCCTTGAGCAGGTTGAGCGCTTCGTACAACTCGTAGTCCGATTCCGCCAGTGTCATTCTGCTGTCACTGGCGTTGGCACTTTCGTCGGCCGCCTCCTGGTCGGTGTTCTCGAGACGCCCTCTCAAATCGGACTCTTTCAAAGGCTCGATGTCGTCTTCGCTAGCCTTGGACGCGGCCACGGTCAGGCGCGCCGTGGATATATCCGGTGTGATGCCTTCGGCCTGAATGGAGCGCCCCGACGGCGTGTAGTAACGTGCAGTGGTTAACTTGACGGCGCCACCGTTGGGTAGATCCTGAATCGTCTGCACCGAACCTTTGCCGAATGTCCTATCGCCGAGAATCACCGCGCGTTTGTGGTCCTGCATGGCGCCGGCGACAATCTCTGACGCTGACGCCGAGCCACCGTTGACAAGTACCACGAGCGGGGCCCCGTCGATCACATCGCCGGGCGTCGCGTTGTAACGCAGGCGTGAATCGTCGATGCGTCCCTCGGTGTAAACGATCAATCCCTTGTCCAGGAAAGCATCGGATATCCCTACCGCGGCTGACAGCACGCCGCCGGGATTGTTACGCAGATCGAGCACCAGGCCGCGCAGCGGCCCGCCATTCTTTTCTTCGAGTTTCTCGACTTCCTTGAGCAGGCCCTGGGGGCTGCGAACCTGGAAGTGGGAGACACGTACGTAACCGAAGCCGTCCTCCAGCATGCGGCTGCGCACGCTGCGAACCTTGATCACATCCCGGGTTATGCTCACTTTGAAGGGTTTGTCCACGCCCTCCCTGACCACTGTCAGAATGATTTCGCTGCCGGGTTTGCCGCGCATCAGCTTCACGGCCTCGTTCAAGGTCAGGCCTTTCACCGGTTTTTCGTCCAGCCGGATTATCAGGTCGCCGCTCAGGATGCCGGCCCGCTGGGCGGGAGTATCGTCGATCGGCGACACTACTTTCACGAAGCCGTTCTCCATCCCCACTTCGATGCCCAGGCCGCCGAACTCGCCGGAGGTGCCGATCCGCAACTCTTTGAATTCCTCCCCGTTCAGGTACGTGGAATGCGGATCCAGCCCGGTGAGCATGCCGCGGATCGCGTTTTCCAGCAGCTCTTTGTCGTCGATCTCTTCAACGTAGTTGCTCTTGATACGCGTGAATACGTCGGTGAAGGTGCGCAGTTCCTCGAGCGGCAATGCGCTATTGGGGTCATCGCGGGTTGCCAATACCGAATGACCGATAGCCAGCAGGTATCCGCACGTCATGGCGGTAGCCGCCAGGGTCAAACTACGCTTGCCAAAATTCATGCAAGTCTCCCGGCGCTGTACGCCGTATACAATTGAAACAGTCTAACACCACTAAGGTTGTTTCTGGTGTTAACTGGCCTGAGAAAACCGCTGGGTAAGCCAGCGGCGCGGGTTGATCGGCTTGCCGCTCTCGCGGATCTCGAAATACACCCCGCTGTTACTCTGACCGCCGGAATCGCCCACGGTTGCGATGATATCGCCTGGTTCCACCCAATCTCCCGTGTCCTTCAGCAGGCTCTGGTTGTATCCGTAGAGGCTCATGTACCCGTCTTCGTGGTCGATTATGGCCAACAGCCCCAGGCCAGGGAGCCAGTCGGCAAACACCACACGACCGTGATACACGGCCCGCACGTTGTTGCCATTAGGGGCAGCAATTAATATGCCACGCCATTTCATCTGCCCGATCCCGCGCGGCGAGTTGTAACGCTTAACGATCTTGCCCTTGGCGGGCCAGGGCAGCTTGCCCTTCAGGTTGCGGAACGGCCGGTGCACCAGCGGCGCGTCGGGAATATCCGCCAACAGTTCCTGCAGGGAGCGCAGCAGCTCTTCCAGCCGTGCGCTGTCCTCACGGAGCTGCTGGAGTCTGGCGCCGCCGCTCGCGAGCTGCCGTTCGATTTCCGCGACCAGCGCCGCGCGGCTGTCGCGGCTGGATTGCAGATTGCGCTGCTCGTCCAACAGCGCGGCGCGCGAGCGCCGCAAAGCAGCGCGGGCAGTTTCGATCTGCTTCAATACCTCGGTGAGCTCGTTCACCGCGCTGCGGGTTGCTTCTATCGCCGACAGCCGTGCACGATTGAGGTATGTCGCATAGGTCATCACCCGGCTCACCAGCCCGGGGTCCTGCTGATTGAGCAGCAACTGCAGGACCTGCATGCGCCCTACCCGGTGGGCGGCAACCACCTGATTGCGCAAATTGTCCTGGTGCACGGCCAGTTCGCTGTGCAAATCTCCGCGTCGTTCCCGCAGAATCCGCAATTCACGCTCATGCTCGCCGAGTCGTGCACGCAATGACGCAACCTGTTGCGCCAGTCCGGCCAGGCGCAGCTCCGTATCGCGCAGCTGGCTCAGGGCCGAGAATTTCTCCAGCGTGCGGGCACCAATACGTTGTTCGAGCGCCGCGATTTCGCTACGCAGACGTAGCAATTCACGCTCTTGGCGCTCGCGCTCGCTGTCCGCCTCGGCACCGCCGCTCAGCACGAACGCGACCAACCCGATGCCAAATATGCTCGATTTACGCATACTCCTTGGCACGGCACCGTCGCAAAATCACGCGAACGCGTCGGGTGTGAATCCGGTGGTCAGGTTCACACGGCACGAGGCAGGCCGGGCACAAGTGCCGACCGTATAACTTTTTGCTAATATACTGATTTTGGCGCGGCTACTCGCCCCAAGGTTGAATCGCATGGTAACAGAAGTCGTGGAACTGCTGGCGCGCGAGGAGGACATCGAACGCGCGGCACGCTCCCTCAAGGCGATATCGCATCCGCTGCGTCTGAAAATACTGTGCACGCTGGGCGAAGAGGAAGTCAGCGTGCAGGCCATCGTCGAGCAGGTGGGCACGTCGCAGAGTAATATTTCGCAACACCTGGCAATCCTGCGCGATAAGGGTATCCTCGCATCCCGGAAACGCGCGAACCGCGTGTACTACCGGGTCGGCGATGCGCGCACATTGCGCCTGCTGGGCATGATGCACGAAGTATTCTGCGGCAAAGTAGTGTAGCCGCGCGTTTACGGCACCGGTGTAACCGGCGAGGTTCGTTCGGTGCTCGGACGCCGGCTCACCATTCAGAATCCGGCGGCACCGGGCCGCTGCAAGTTAGAGGAGTGCGGACATTCGCGCGGAACAGTATCTGGAGTTCGTCACCAATCACCCGATGTTGATTGGCGCTTTCGCCGTCACGCTGGGGATGATCGTGTTCGTGGAGTTGCAGCGGCGGATGCGAGGCGGCAAGGAAATAACCCCGTCGGCAGCCGTGCGGCTACAGAATGACGACGGCCTGTTCATAGACGTTCGCGACCTGGGCGAATATAAAAACGGCCATCTGCTCAACGCCAAGCATATCGCCCTGAAGGAACTCGGGGATCGGTTGCACGAACTCGAGAAACACAAGGACAAACCTGTGATTGCCTACTGCGGCAACGGCATGCGGGCGGCTAAAGCCAGCGGTATGCTGGTGAAAAACGGATTCAGTCAGGTTTTCAGTATCGCCGGCGGGCTGGCCGCGTGGGAGAAAGCCAACTTACCCGTGGAGAAGAAATAGCGCGGTACGTGTGCCCGCAGCGAAAACGAGCTATGAACGAGCAAACCCCAGACGATCAATCAGCGGTGGCCGGTAATACCGGACAGACATTTGAAATCAGCAAGATTTACCTGAAAGACATGTCGTTCGAATCACCGCTTGCGCCCAGGTTGTTTGCACAGAAGAGCGATTGGCGGCCGGAGTTCAATGTGCAGCTGAACGCCGAAAGCAAGCCGCTTGGCGACGACGTTTACGAGGTCGTGTTGTCGCTTACCGTGAGCGCGGAACACCAGCAGCAGACGGCGTGGCTGGTGGAGATCAAACAGGCGGGGCTGTTCAAGATCGGCGGCTTCGAGGCCAAGGCGCTGGGGCACATGCTGGGCAGCTTCTGCCCCAGCACACTGTTCCCGTTTGCGCGCGAGGCGGTCGCCGACCTGATCGGCAAGGGCGGGCTGCCGAGTTTCTATCTGGCACCAATAAATTTCGATGCACTGTACGCGCAGCATATGGAAACACTTCACAGTAGATCGCCGGCTCCCGAGACCAAGCAATAAGGCGCGACATTGGCGGCCGGCTATACGACGTTTGCGGTACTGGGCGCCGGGTCGTGGGGTACGGCGCTTGCCGCGGCGCTGGTCAGAAACGAACATCAGGTGACGCTCTGGGGGCGCGATGCGGGTGCCATGCAGGCACTTGCGGCCAACCACGAAAATACCCGCTACCTTCCAGGAATCCGCCTGCCGGAGGCGTTGCGCTGTACGGCGCGGATCGAGGATGCGTTGACGAACCGCGATGCGGTGATCGTTGCGGTACCCACGTCCGCATTTCGTACTATCCTGAAGACGTTGCGAGCCCGCGCGCCCGGGGTGCCGCTGGTGTGGGCCTGCAAGGGGCTGGAAGCCGGCAGCGGTAAGTTCATGCACGTGCTGGTCGAAGAGGAGCTGGGAGCAGACGCGAGCGGCGCGCTCATTTCCGGGCCGACCTTCGCCGCGGAAGTGGCGCGGGGGCTGCCGGCGGCGACCAGTGTGGCGGCGCCTGATCTTGCGTTCGCCACGCGGGTGGCGGCCTGGTTCCACAGCGAATCGTTGCGCGCCTACCCCAACGACGATCTGATCGGCGTGGAACTGGGTGGTGCGGTGAAGAATGTGCTGGCGATCGCCGCCGGAATCGCCGATGGTCTGGGCTTCGGGGTGAATTCACGAGCCGCGCTGATCACCCGGGGACTGGCGGAAATCATGCGTCTGGGCGAAGCGCTGGGCGCGCGCCGCGAAACGTTAATGGGCTTGTCTGGTCTCGGTGATCTGGTGCTGACCTGCACCGACGACCAGTCGCGAAATCGCCGTTACGGCTTGTTGCTGGCGGCTGGGCTGGACGGCGACGCGGCGCTGGCGAAGATCGCCCAGGCGGTGGAAGGTGTGAAGACCGCGCGCGAGATATGTGCTCTGGCCGCTAACAACAACGTGGAGATGCCGATCTCAGAGCAGGTGTATAAGGTGATCTACGAACAACATTCCCCACGTGCGGCGGTGCAGGCGTTGCTGAGGCGCGAGTTGACCAGCGAATAGGGAGCTAATCGCCACCTTCAAACCGGAGCTGGCGCCACGCTTCGTAGACCGCCACCGCCACCGCGTTTGACAAATTGACGCTGCGGGCGGGCGCCGTCATCGGAATACGCAGGCGCTGTGCCGCCGGCAATTTCTGCAACAGAGCGCGCGGCAGGCCGCGCGTTTCCGGCCCGAACAGCAACGCATCACCTTGTCGGTAACCTCCGTCCGTATAGCAGGTTTCGCCCGCGGTGCTGAAAGCCAGGATCCGCGTCTGCGGGTGTTGGGCGACGAAGTCGCTGTACCTGGAATACACCGACACATCCGCGAGTTCCCGGTAGTCCATGCCGGCGCGCCGCAACGACCGGTCGTCCAGACTGAAACCCAGCGGTTCGATGAGATGCAGGGACGCCCCGACGTTGGCACACAAACGGACCACGTTGCCGGTATTGGGGGGAATCTCAGGTTGATACAGGACTATCTTCAACACAGCTGCGCGTTCTACAGAATCCCCGTGCCACGCCGATAACCACTTGAGCCGACCGTTATGGTCAGGGGCAAACCACCGCTCCTGGACGTTTACTGCAGTCCGAACGGTCCGGCTAGTTTGGTTGATTAGATGGATCATGTGTAGGCCTGGCATGCGGATGTTTGCAAAAAGCAGAGCAACAAAAGGCGTCGTCGGCGTCGAATTGCGCGACGACGCGCTCGCGTTCGCACACGTGACAACCCGTCGCGGCGAACCGCAAACCTCGCGGTTCGAGTACTGTCCGACCAGCGCTGACGCTGCTGCATCGGTTCTGAGTGATCTGGTACAGCGCTACAAACTCAAGGGTGCGGCCTGTGTCGGCGTGATACCACAGGGCGCCTATCAACTGCTGCAGGTGGAACCACCGAACGTACCCGAAGCGGAACAGCGCCAGGCGGTCAAATGGCGCCTGCGCGACCGTATCGATTATCCCGTTACCGATGCGGTGGTCGACGTTTTCGCGCCGCCTGAGCGCGCCAACCGTCCCGCCACGAATCTGAACGCGGTCGTTTGTCCCGCCGAGGTGGTCGCCCGTTGTGCGCAAACCATCAGCGTGGCAGGGCTGCGCCTGCAGGCTCTGGACATCGCCGAACTGGTACAGCGCAACGTGCTGGCAGCATTGCCCGAAGCCGAAGCCGGTGTGGCGTTGCTGACTTTCCAGGCGCACCGCGGTCTCATCACGCTGATCAAAGACGCCGAGCTGTATCTGGCGCGCGACCTGGACAGCGGCCTGGAAGGCATTCGCGACGCCGGTCTGGCCGGTGAGCCGGACGCCCCCCTTTACGAATCGGTGGTACTGGAACTGCAGCGCTCGCTCGACTATTTCGAAAGCGGCTTCGGCATGGCCGCGATCAAGCGAGTGCTCGTCTACCCATCCGCCGAAGGCGTCGATCAGTTACTCGTACACGTGCGCGCAATGCTGCCGGGCCTGGATATCGAAATGTTCGATCCGGCCGCGGTCTTCGCCGGAGCCAACCTGATCCCGCAAGGTTGCCTGAACGCGTTCGGTGCCGCGTTACGTGACCTGGAGGCTGCGGCGTAGTGCAGAACGTCAATCTCTATCAGGAACAGTTCCGACCGAAGCGCATCGCCTGGCCGATCCAGCGTTTTATGGTGCTCGGTGCGGTGGCCATGTTTTGCTTGGTCGGATGGTATGCCATGGAGCGACAGCGGCTGAACACACTGCAGGCCACGCAGCAGAAATACCAGCAGCAACTCGCCCTGTGGGACTCACGCATGGCGCAGTTGGAGACCCAGCTGGCGAAGCTCGAGAGCCCCGACCAGCAACAGTTGATCGCTGAGTTGCGCGATGAACTGCGCGGCAGTCGCGAACTGAGCCGCTATTTCGAAACCGCGGTGACAGGCAACGGGCCGGTATTTTCTGAATACCTCGATGCGCTGGCGCGGCGCCATCAGCGAGGCATGTGGTTGACCGACATTCAGATACTCCGCGGTGGGCAGAAACTGCGTTTCGGTGGCAGCGCGCTGAACGCGAAAACGGTGCCCGATTTTCTTCTCGCCCTGTCGTCCGAGCTGGCCTACGCCGGCCGCACGTTCAGCAGCATGCTGGTCAATCGTGAACCCGACGCAGACTGGAAAGTCGATTTCGTGCTCAGCACGAGCCGCGACAAGACCGGTTCATGAGCCCGGCGCGGCACACCATCGCCTGGGTGAACAGCCGCCCGTTGCGCGAACGACTGTTGATCGGAGCGACGATACTGGTGCTGATGGTGGTGGCCGGTGACTGGGTAATCCTGCAGCCGGCGCGTGACAGCGGACGCAGTTACGCGCGTGCCATTGAACAGCTGCGCGAGGAACAGGCGACCCGCCAGGCCCGGTTCGCGGAGCAACTCGCGGCACTGCAGCGCAAGGAAACGCAGACCGGCGAAACCGCGGTGCGGCGCATGCGCGAAGAGATAGCGCGCCTGAAAGCCTCCATCGGCCGCGATTCGCTGGCCACAATATCGCCGACGCAAATGGTCTCGGTGCTGCGTGAAATGTTTGCCAGAGATGCCGCGGTAACCCTGACGGTGGTGGAAAACGCCGAGCCACAGCCCATCGTGCAGATAGCCAGCATGGTGGGCGATACGGAGAAGCTAACACCAATGCTGTTCAAACATCCGCTGACCGTCGAGTTCACCGGTGACTACCCGAAAATCGTCGAATTCCTGAAACGCATCGAGGCGCTGGACTGGCAGCTGATCTGGGAGGACTTCTCCATCGTCATGGAGGATTATCCGACCGCGAGAGCGCGTGTGGTGCTGCATACGCTCAGCCTGGAAAGAGGATGGGTAGGTGCGTAGTACCAGATTTCTGCTGGCAATTATGAGCGGCGTTTGCTGCGCCAGCGCATTGGCCGCAACCAACGACCCGATGCGACCGATGCCGCGGCCCGGCAGTGTGCAGACCGAAACTAAAGCAAAACCCCGTCAGACAGCGCGGCGAAACTGGGTATTGTCGTCAACGCTGGTCGGCGAAGCGCGCCGTGTCGCGGTGATCAACGACCGCCTGGTCGGCGTCGGCGATTCGGTGTTAGGCGCGACCGTGGTCGACATCGGCACGCGCAGCGCGCGTTTGCGATACGCGGGCCGCGATGTGCTGTTACGGCTGGGCGAGAGTCAACCTGGTAACCAATCCGATGCCGCCATCGGCCGTGGAGCAGAATGATGAAAACCCGCCTGTTAATCCTGCTAGTCGTTGCACATCTTCTGGGGGCGTGCGCATCGCCCCAACCGCTCACCCAGGACGAGCAAACCAGCAGCACCCTGCAGCGTATCCAGGAGGCACTAGCGAGCGATATCCCGGAACCGGCGGCCGACGACACGCAAGTGCCCGACGCCGTGGATTCCGCGCTGCTGCCGCCGTTGCGCATGGACCCGGTTGCACAGGCGGAAGTGGTTCGACAGGAACCCCGCTTCGACTTGTCGGTAAATGACGTGCGCGCCAGACCCTTTTTCATGAGCCTGGTGAAAGACTCGCCGTACAACATGGTCGTGCATCCTTCGGTCGACGGCACGATCAGCCTGCATCTGAAAAACGTCACGGTTAGTGAAGTCATGCGTACGGTGCGCGACGTGTACGGGTTCGAGTTCGAAACCACCGGCACCGGGTTCGTGGTCATGCCGGTGCGCCTGCGTTCGAGAATCTTCCACGTCAGCTACGTAAACCTGACACGCAGCGGCCAATCGACCATCCGGGTGGCCTCCGGGCAGGTGTCGGAAGCGCGTAAGAACAGCAACGGGGAAGGCGACGAGGACACCGTCGAGCGCACCCTTGGCACCAAGATCGTCACCGAGACCGAGGCTGGATTCTGGCTGCGAATCCGTGCCAGCGTAGAGGCGATCATCGGCGAGGTGGAGGGCCGCAGCGTAGTGGTCAGCCCGCAAGCAGGCCTGGTGGTGGTACGTGCAATGCCGGGTGAATTACGCGACGTAGGGGCGTTCCTGCAGGCGGCACAGGCCAGCCTGCACAAACAGGTGATACTGGAGGCCAAGGTCATCGAAGTGCAACTCAGCGACGCATTTCAGGCCGGTATCAACTGGGCAGCATTAGGCTCCAACGACAATGGTTCTATTGGCGCTGCGCAGACTACGTTGCTGTCGGGCGCCATCGCGCTGCTCGATCCTGATGGAAATCTCGCTGACGACGCGGTGGTGCGACCCGGCGACATCGACAATTTTCCGTTCGGTAATCTGTTTGCGATTGGCGCCGCTACTGACGAGTTTGCCGCGCTGATCACGCTGCTTAACACACAAGGCGACGCTCAGGTACTGTCCAGCCCGCGCGTGGCCACGATCAACAATCAGAAGGCGGTTATCAAAGTGGGCACCGATGAGTTTTTCGTCACCGACATAGAGTCCACGACCACCACCGGCACCGCTACGACCACCACGCCGAAAATCAAACTCACGCCGTTTTTCTCCGGCATCGCATTGGATGTGACGCCGCACATCACCAACGCCAACGAGGTGATATTGCATATCCATCCGACCGTCAGCGAGGTGGAAGACCAGATAAAGGACATCACCGTCGCCGGGCAGACTCAGACATTGCCGCTGGCCTTCAGCTCGGTGCGTGAGTCCGACTCCATCGTGCGTGCCAGGAACGGCCAGGTAATCGTTATCGGTGGCCTGATGCAGGACAGCAACCGCACCGACAAAGGCAAAACCCCGTTCCTCGGCGACCTGCCACTGGTGGGAAAACTCTTTCAGCAGGAACGTGACGTCTCCGCGCGCAGCGAACTGGTCATCCTGTTGCGGCCGGTGGTAGTGGACAGCGCACAGGTCTGGCAAGACGAGGTGCAGGACGTCTCGCGCCGCATGGGTTCGTTCTACGCGACGCCCTGATGCCGGAATACTCCCATGTACGCTGACTATTACGGGTTGCAGGAAAGTCCGTTCTCGTTGACACCGGACACCAGCTATTTCTTCCTGCATCAGGGACAGCTGGAAGCGCTCAATGTGTTGCGCGTGGCGTTACAGCAAGGTGAAGGGTTGCTGAAAGTCGTCGGCGAGGTGGGTACCGGGAAGACGCTGCTGTGCCGAAAACTGCTCAATCTGCTAGGCGCCGGTTTCTACACTGCGTACCTGCCCAATCCGGCGCTCGCGCCGACGGTATTGCGCAAGGCGCTGGCCAAGGAACTCGGCATCGATGTCAGTGTGGTCAGCGACCAGCACTGGCTGACCGAACGCATCAACGAACGCCTGATTGAACTGGCAGGCGAGGGAAATCGCGTGGTGCTGCTGGTCGACGAGGCACAGGCGATTCCGGAGGAGAGTCTGGAAGCGCTGCGCCTGCTGACCAATCTGGAAACGGAAAAAGCCAAGCTGTTGCAGATCGTGCTGTTCGGCCAGCCGGAACTGGATGACAAGCTCAGCCATCCTTCGCTGCGCCAGGTGAAACAGCGCATCGCGTTCTCCTATCGTCTGCAGCCGATGGCGATGGACGAGATCGAAGGCTACATAAGTCACCGCCTGGTAGTCGCCGGATACCAGGGAAAACCACTGTTCTTCAACCCGGCGCTGCGGGCCATCTATCGATCGAGCCAGGGTGTACCACGCCTGATCAATCTGATCTGCAACAAAGCGTTGTTGCTCGCTTACGGCAAAGGCGATCATGTCGTGCGCAAGCGGTACGTGCGCGAGGCCGTATCGGATACCGAGGGGGCGGTGCGTGCGCGACGATCCTGGCTGGGCTGGAGTATCGCCCTGACTGTGGCGCTGTGCTCGCTTGCGGGCAGTTATCTGCTGGGCGTTTTACCGTGAGCGTGATCAACCAGATGCTGGTGGATCTGGAAGCGCGCCGCGCCGCGGACCGCCCGGCGATCCAAGCACGCCAGACTGCCTATACGGCCGCCGGTGCGCCACGCCGGGTGCAGCGCGTACCGCGCGCGATGTTCTGGGGTCTCGTGGTACTGATCTTTGCGGCAGCGGTTTATGCTGCACACAGAAGCGGTTACGGCGAGTTGTTGTCGTTGCTGGACCCGGCCGTGTCGAGCGCGGTAGCGAGTACCTCTGATGAACCCCGGACGGCGCCTGGGACTGCTCGCGCTGTGCCGGGTCAAAAGGATAACCTGACGACCCGCCCCGACCTTGTGCATATCGCCGACGTGCCGGAACAGGTCGCGGCGCCTGCAGCGGCGCCCGTCGCAAGCGCGGCCCACGTATCCACGACGCCGGATACCCGCAACAACAGCACCACGGTACACGACCAGCGCGCGGTGCCGCCCAGGGAAAAAACCGCAAAGAAACCTGCACCACCGGCACCGGCGCCGGTACAGCCAAAGCCGCTACCGGTGATTGCCGACGCGGCACCACAGATCCAACCAAAAGTGCAAACAGCAGCGCAAACGGACGCGGCGCCACAAGCGTCGAGCAGCGCCGAGCGAGAACTACAAGAACTACCCGAGATCACCGCCGAACCCGTGGCGCAGATAACGATAGTGCCGCGCAAACCGAGTCCGCAGGAGCGCTTCGTGCAGTACCTGGCGGATGCCCGCAACGCGTTGGCGAAAGGCGACCCGGCGACCGCCGAGACACTCGTGCAAAAGGCCTTGAGCCTGGCGCCCGGAAACGTTGCCGCAGCGGAACTGTTGCTCGCCGCACAACTGCGCCGAGGTGATACCGACGCCGCTGTTGCAACGCTGCGTGAGGCGTTGATCCGTGACCCGCGCAATGCCGGGTACGCGCGGGTGCTCGCCAGGCTTCTGGCGGGGCGCGGTGAGCATCAGGCTGCAGTCGACTATTTGCGCACCGCGCTTGCCAACGGTCAGGGGGACGGTTCATCCCTCGCCCTCCTGGCCGGGCTGGAGCGACACATCGGCGATCATGAATCGGCGGCCGCGCACTATGTGGATGCCCTGGCGCAGGATCGCTCGGTGGCCGTCTGGTGGATGGGACTGGGAGTCTCGCTCGAACGTCTGCGCCAGCCCGCCGAGGCGCGCGCCGCGTTCAGCGAAGCACAACGCATCGGTGGCCTGGACAGTGAAGTAGCGGCCTTCGTCGAGCAGCGCCTGGCCAGGCTGGATGCCGAGGCAGGGAGGTAACAGCACAATGTCCTTACGCAAAAAAGTGCGCATCGGCGATCTGCTGGTAGAGCACGACGTCATCACCAACGAACAGCTCGAGATCGCGCTCAAGGAGCAGAAAAAATCCGGGCGCAAGCTCGGCCACACCCTGGTCGACCTGGGTTACGTGGCGGAAGATGAGATGCTGCGCCTGCTGGCCCGCCAGCTCAACATAGAACTGGTCGACCTGGCGCACTACAGTTTCGATGCGGAGACGGTGCGCCGGCTGCCGGAGACTCTGGCGCGCCGGTTTCGCGCCATCGTGCTCGGGACGCGCCGCGAGAGCCTGCTGGTTGGCATGGCGGACCCGACCGACATTTTCGCCTACGATGAAATAGCCAAGCACCTCAGACAGTCGGTTCGTCTCGCCGTAGTGCGCGAATCGGAACTGGTGCGTACTTTTGACCTGGTTTACCGACGCACGGAAGAAATAAGCAATCTCGCCGAGAAACTCGGTCAGGAACTGAGCGACAGCGACATCGACCTGGAACGGCTGGTCCAGCAGGAGGATACGGTCGATGCGCCGGTGGTGAAACTGCTGCATTCCCTGTTCGAGGACGCTACACAGGTCGGCAGTTCGGACATTCACATCGAGCCGGACGAATCGGTGTTGCGTTTACGCCAGCGCATCGACGGCGTGCTGCATGAGCAGGTGATGAACGAGACTCGCATCGCGCCGGCGCTGGTGCTGCGTTTGAAATTGATGGCAGGGTTGGATATCTCGGAGAAACGCCTGCCGCAGGATGGCCGCTTCAACATCCGGGTGAAAAATCGCAGCCTGGACGTGCGTCTGTCCACCATGCCCGTGCAGTTCGGCGAATCGGTGGTAATGCGCCTGCTGGATCAGAGCAACGGCATTCTGGATCTGGCGCAACTCGGCATGCCCGACGACGTGCTGCGCCGGTTCCGTCGCAATATCCAGCGTCCTCACGGTATCGTTCTGGTCACCGGCCCCACCGGCAGCGGTAAAACCACCACGTTGTACGCAGCGTTGAAAGAGGTCAACACACCCGGCAGGAAAATCATCACCGCTGAGGATCCCGTCGAATATCGGCTGCCGCGCGTCAACCAGGTTCAGGTAATCAACAAAATCGGCCTGACGTTTCCCATCGTGTTACGGACCGCGTTGCGCCAGGATCCGGATGTAATCCTGATCGGCGAGATGCGCGATCAGGAAACCGTCGAAATAGGTCTGCGCGCAGCCATGACCGGTCACCTGGTGTTGTCGACGCTGCACACCAACGATGCGGTGTCGACCGCCGATCGGTTGCTGGACATGGGCGCGGAAGGGTTTCTCATCGCATCGTCACTACGTGCCATCGTTGCGCAACGCCTGTTGCGGCGCGTCTGCAAGTCGTGCGCTCAGGCGCACTCGCTCAGCGAACACGAAAGGGACTGGCTGCAGATCTCGGGTATCGATCAAACGACGTCGTTTTTCACGGGCCTAGGTTGTCCGCACTGCAACAACACCGGCTATCGCGGCCGCATCGGTGTTTATGAAATCCTCGAACCCGACGCCGCAATGCTGTCGGCGTTGCGACGCGGCGATTCCGCCGCTTTTGCGCACGCCGCGGAGATCGACGCCAACTACCGCACACTGACTCAATACGCGCTCGACGTCGCCGCCGAGGGCGTTACCAGCCTGCAGGAGGTGATGCGCATCGCCAGTGAAATCGACGAGCAGCCGCATACACGTTCTGCACACCGCGAAGCCGGCAAGGTACACGATCAGGCGCCACAAACGGCATCTGTGAGCTGACATGCCCAGATTCAAGTACCGGGGCCGAAATCCTGTGGGAACCGCGGTCGAGGGGCTGCTCGAGGCCGCCAGCACCGACGCAGTCGTTAGCCAGCTGAACGCCGCTGGTGTGACACCGATCGCGATCGAAACCGCCGGCGAAACAGGTGGCTTCAGCTTCTCGCTGCCGGAATTGCCGGCCAGGCCACCCGGTCGTCAGGAACTGGCGCTGTTCTGCCGCCAGTTGTATGCGCTGATCAAGTCCGGTGTACCGATCATCCGCGGCCTGTCGCAACTCGCCGATACGACGCGCGAGCCGCTGGCCGGGACGATTCGCGAAGTCATCGACGACCTGGAGGCCGGTCGCGATCTCGCCGGAGCGCTGGCGCGGCATCCGCGCACGTTCAGCCCGTTGTTTCTGTCCATGGTGCGGGTCGGCGAGGTGTCCGGGCGGCTGGAAGACGCAATGCTGCAGTTGAACGTCTACCTGGACCGCGAGATTCAAACCAGCAACGCGATCAAGACCGCATTGCGTTATCCCGCCACGGTGATGATCGCGCTGGTGGTCGCGGTCTTCATCATCATGACGACCGTGATTCCGAAGTTCGCATCGTTCTACGGCAAGAACGGGTTGGAGTTGCCGCTGCCGACCCAGATCATCATGGCGATATCCAATTTTTTCGTCGACTACTGGTACCTGGTGGCGGTCGGCGCCGTGGGCGGATTTGCGGCGCTGGTGCGCTACGTGAACACCGAACGCGGCCGTTTGTGGTGGGATCGTGCCAAGCTGCGTCTGCCGCGCATAGGTACACTCGTTCTGCGCGCGACGCTGGCGCGGTTTGCCCGGGCCTTCGGCATGAGCATGCATGCCGGCGTGCCGATTCTGCAGGCGCTGGCCGTAACCGCGCGCGCGGTCGACAATGAATACATCGCGGAAAAAATTGCCGGCATGCGCGACAGTATCGAGCGCGGCGAAAGCCTTTCGCGCACCGCGCTGCGGGTGAGCATATTCACACCGCTCACTGTGCAAATGCTGACCGTCGGTGAGGAGACCGGGCAATTGCCGGACATGCTGGACGAAGTCGCCTCGTTCTACGAGCGCGAAGTCGACTACGACATAAAACGGCTCAGCGCACTGATCGAGCCATTGCTCACCGTTGCGATGGCGGTACTCGTGCTGATTCTCGCGCTGGGTGTGTTTCTGCCCATGTGGGACCTCACCCAGATGGCGGGCCGATGAAGCGGCTAGAGTGGCGCAATTACAAGCGTTTCCAGTGGTTGACCGCGCTGGCCATGGTGGCGCTGTTGTTCGGCGCTTTCATGCAGCGTGTCACGCGCCTGTCGGTGGAGAGTGAACGCGTGGCGGCCGACCAGTCCGTGGTGACGATCAACACACTGCTTATCCAGGTTGTAGTGAAACACGCGGTGCACGGAAAGCTAAATGAATTGCATGCATATGCCGATACTAATCCCATGAGATTGGTTGAGGCTCAGCTTGGTGTGGTGCCGGCCAACTATGCCGGTGAGATGCACCGCGCACAGATTGAGCAAGTGTCCCGCGGTACCTGGTTCTTCGATCTTGAATCACGGGAACTGGTGTACGGTTACATCAACCGTCCGGCGCAGTTGCGCCTGCGCCTGGCAGTCAACTTTTCCGATAACGACGCCAATGACATTTTCGACCCCGGTACGGATCGTGTCACCGGTCTTCACCTCCAGCGGTCGACGATCGAAGGTCGGATCCCCAAGACATGACAAGCAAGCGAGGTTAACGTCATGAACACAATACGCAGCCGCCAGGGCGGTTTTACTCTCATCGAACTGATCGTAGTGATCGTGCTGCTGGGCATTCTGGGTGCGGTGGCGACCGCCCGCTTCCAGGATCTTTCCGGCAGCGCTAACGCGGCGGCGCTCCAAGGTGTCACGTCCGAAATCCAGAGTGCTTCGGCGATCAACTATGCCGCGGCGGTGATACCAGGCGGTGCTCCCGCTGTGGCCCTTACAGCGGCCGCCAACGATTGCACGGCGATTCTTCCCGCATTGATGCAGAACGGCGCGATGCCCACGGGCTACACCACTGCCGGTGTACTCGCGCCTGCGTGCGCGGCCACGGGCGGTGCGACCGGGTGCGTAGTGACGCAAACCGCTACTACCAACACGTCGACCGTGTCATTACTCTGCACCGGCCCCTAGTGCGTCAGGCGGTCCGGTCTGGTACCGGGCCGCCGCCCCATTTTTCGCGTGAAGCATGAGCAGGACAACTCGTTGCGACGGTTTCACGCTGGTTGAGCTGATCGCGATTCTCATTGTCGTCGGCGCCGTCTCCGTGATGGCCCTGGGACGCGTATCCAACAGCAGTACGTTTGCGGGACTCGCTTTCGCTCAGGAAGTGCGCGCCGCGTTGCGTTTCGCGCAGAAGTTTGCGGTTACGTCGGGCTGCGACGTGCAGGCAGTGGTCGACGGGACCGGCGAGAGTTATGCGCTGCAGTTGCGCGCCGATGCGACCGGCGCCGCGAACAGTTGCCTGAGCGCCAGTGGTGCGTTCGCGGGCAATCCGCTGCGTAATCCGCAGTCGGGCGCAGCGTTTTCCGGCACGGCGCCGAACGGCGTTGACGTGAGTGGTTCGCTGAGCGTGACATTCGACGCTGCCGGTGGAGTAGCCGCCGGAGGAACGGTGAATATCGACGGTGAGTCGGTCAGCGTCTTTGCACCGAGCGGCCTGGTCCAGTGAGTGTTTCGCACACACGCGGTTTCACGCTCATCGAAATGATCGTGCTGCTGGTGGTGGTCGCGGTGAGCGTGACCGCCCTGTTTGGTGTGTTCATGCAGACCAGCGCCGCCAGTGCCCATCCGCTGCTGCGCGAACAGGCGGTTGCCATCGCACAAGGGTATCTGGAGGAGGCGCTGCTGAAGGCGTTCCAGGACCCCGACCAGGCGGAAACCGGGACCTGTGAGGAACTGAACCGCAGCGACTATGACGATGTGCCGGACTACAACTGTGTCAACGATACCAACGGCGCTCTCGACCTGTTCGGGGCAACGCTGGCCGGTCTCGAACCGTACAACGTCAGCGTCACAGTGACCGACGTCAACCTGGGCAGCGGTGCGAACCTGGCGCCGGCGCGGCGTGTGCAGGTGACAGTGACTCACGATGCAGTGAGCGATCTGAACCTGCAACTCGTCGGCCACCGGGCGTTGATCAATTGAGTGTGTGACCGTGCGCGGTTTCACTTTTATCGAGGTGCTCACCACGCTGGTGTTGCTGAGCGTGCTGGCTGCGCTGGGCATGGGATTGATAACCCGCCCGGCACAGAGTTTTGCCGAGCAGACTCGCCGCCTGGAACTGGTCGATATGGCAGATACCGCGCTCAAGCGCATGGCACGCGATGTACGTCACGCACTGCCGAACAGCGTGCGCACCGCGTCCGCCGCTACCCGCACCGCGCTCGAGTTTCTGCACACGTCGGGCGGCGGTCGTTATCGCGCGCAACTGGAGGCCGATGGCAGCGGCGATCCTCTGTTCAACGGGGCGGCGGACACCTTCGACGTGCTCGGCACGATGCTGGTGTCGTCGGCGGTCGATACCGGGCCGGCCGGACAGGCAAGTTGCTTCAACGACCTTGCCGATTGCCTGGTCATTTACAATACAGGCAGCGGCCCCGGAGACTTCAATGCATATCAGGGCGACAACATCGCCACGCTCACCGCCGTTGCCCCCGGGCAACTAACGTTTGACAATGGCGGCGGCTGGTCTTTTCCGTTTCTGATTCCGCCGACTGCGGAGCAGCGTTTTTATATCGTCGATACGCCGCAGAGTTTCGTTTGCGACACCAGCGTCAGGGAGCTGCGCCGCTATACAGGGTATGTAATTGGCGCGGCGCAACCGATCACCGACGCGGATTTCGGCAGCGCCGGTGAGCTGCTCGCCGTAAATGTCGCCGGCTGCCAGTTCACTTACAATCCCGGTGCGGGCTTCCGCCACGGCCTCGTTACTCTGCGTGTGGTGGTGGACGATCTGCCCAGCGGCGAGCGCGTTGCACTGCTGCATCAGGTGCATGTCGTGAACGTGCCATGAGGGGTCGATCACAACGCGGTATGAGTGTGCTGCTGGTGATCTTCCTGCTCGGCGCGGTATCGCTGATGGGTTCCGTAATAGCCACGCTGGCGGCGACGCAGCACTTTTCCGTGGCGTTTTCGGGGCGCTCGGCGCAAGCCTACTTTGCCGCACGTGCGGGCATGCAGTACGCGGCGGCGCGGGTTAGCGCCGGCGCCGGTTGCGCCGGTATCACGCCAACGCTCACCATTGATAATTTCAGCGTTGCGATTACCTGTAATGTCAGTGGCACGTTCAACGAGGGCGAGGCCACGGTCTACAGTATCTACGACCTCGCCACCACCGCCAGCGGCGGCAGCTTCGCCGCGCCCGATGTAGCCAACCGGCGCCTGCAGGCGACGCTGAAGTTTCCGTGAACGTTTCCCGCACACTGATCATCGGCTGCGGCGCTGTCGCTCTGGCACTGTTCGGCGGTTCGCTGCAGGCCGCCTCGGTAGCCAACGTGCAGTCGGGCAGCTTGACCGTCACGGCGGCCGGCACGTCGACGGTGGCTATTTCCGCCGTGGATCCGGCCCGCAGCGTGATGTTCTTCTCTACGCGTCACGCAAGCACCGTGCCTGCCAACGCCCTACTGCGTGGACGACTCGCGAGCGGCACGACGCTCGAATTTGCGAGCACGGGCGCCGCACCGATAACGGTGCAGTGGTACGTGGCGCAGTTCGCTTACGGCGTCAGCGTGCAGCGCGGTTCGACCACCCAGACAGCGACCAGCGTGAACGTCCCGATCAGCCCCGTAACTGCGCTGGCCCAAGCCTTCGTCACCTGGTCGAAGACACCCGCCGGCGGCGATCTCGCCATCGATGCGGACGACCCGGTAATCGTGGATCTGACAGCCGTCGACAACCTGCAGGTTCGCGCCTCACTGGCCAACCCGGCGCACGTGATCTGGTGGCAGGTGGTGGAATACACCGACCCCGCGGACATCCGCGTGCAGCGCGGTTCCACGGCGATGACCGGTACCAGCACCCAGGTCAGCCAGAACATCGCCACGGTCGCC
>JAOTYY010000217.1 GCA_029861595.1 Gammaproteobacteria bacterium | reverse complement strand
GGTAGTTCGCCTAGCCGTCAGAATTAGACCACTACCACCGCTAATGCGAGCCGCAGCAGCCGAACTACCAAGCATGATGACTGAGCCCAACTTACCGCACGACATACGTATCGACATCGAAACGACATACGTAGAATCGGAATCGCTGCCCGACGAGGATCGTTACGTGTTCGCCTACACGATCACGATCCGCAACGAAGGGATAGTGCCGGCCAAGCTTTTGTCGCGGCACTGGGTGATCACCGACGCGAACGGCAAAGTCCAGGAAGTGCGCGGCGAAGGCGTGGTCGGTGAGCAACCGCACCTCAAGCCCGGTGAAGGATTTCAGTACACCAGCGGTACCATGCTGGAAACGCCGATGGGGACCATGACGGGCAGTTACCAGATGGTAGCGGACGACGGGTCCACTTTCGATGCACAAATCCCGGAATTTCTGCTGACCACACCGCGCACGCTGCACTGACCCACCTCCCCCCTCGCGCTCGTGGCCACTTACGCAATCGGGGACGTCCAAGGCTGTCTGGATCCCCTGCAACGACTGCTGGATGCATTGACTTTCGACCCCGCAACCGACCACCTGTGGTTCGTCGGCGATCTGGTCAACAGAGGCCCCCGCTCACTGGAAACCTTGCGCTTCGTACGCGAACTGGGCGACGCAGCAATCACCACGCTCGGCAATCACGACCTGCATTTGCTGGCCGCCCGCGAAGGGATTCGAGACGAGCGTCGCAACGATACACTGCGCCCGATATTCACCGCCGACGACGGAGACGAGTTACTCACCTGGCTGCGCACACAGCCACTCATTCACTCTGACGCGCAGCTCCAATTCGTTCTGGTGCACGCGGGCATCTACCCGTTTTGGGAGTTGCACGAAGCACGGGCACTGGCGCGCGAGGTGGAATCGCTGCTCGCCGGCGACCAGTATCGTGAGTTGCTGCGCAACATGTACGGCGACCGACCTTCACGCTGGGACCCGGAAATGTGCGGCTTTGAGCGCTTGCGCTTCATCGTTAACGTGTTTACCCGCATGCGGTATTGCAGCCCATCCGGAGAGCTGGATTTCGACCACAACGGACCGCCGGGCACGCAACCGCCCGGGCTTCTGCCGTGGTTTGCGGTGCCGAATCGCAAAACGGCATCGCAGCGGATTGTTTTCGGCCACTGGGCCTCGCTGCCACATTTCAACGCTGCGAATCTGTTTCCGCTGGACAGCGGTTGTGTATGGGGCAGGAACCTGAGTGCCCTGCGCCTCGACGCAGGGCCACTGCCGGACCCGGTCAGCGTCGCCTGCGACTGACTAACCTTCGACCGGCTCGTAGACAACGATACGAAACGCGTACGTGTTGCTCTCATCGGCGCCGTGTCGTGCCACTTCGGTGGCCCGCCACTGCCGCCAGTCGAGCGCAGGGAAAAATACGTCGCCATCGATGTCTGCCTCGACGTGCGTAACGTGCAGACGCCGGCATTTGTGCAACGTAGCCGCATAGATCTGACCGCCACCGATCACGAATGCTTCGGGTAGGTCATGCAATTCGGCGAATGCTGTCTCGAGGTCCTGATATACCGTGCAGCCCGGCGCCTGCCATGTGCTGTTCCGGGTAATGACAACGTTTTGACGGCCGGGCAACGGCCGGCCGACCGACTCGAAGGTCTTGCGCCCCATGATCACGGGCTTGCCCATGGTGGTGCGCTTGAAATAACGCAGGTCCGCCGACAGGTGCCAGGGCATGGCGTTGTTCTTGCCAATCGCCAGGCGTCTGTCCAGCGCCACGATCAGCGACAAGAACATTCGGTGAGAGCTGCTTTCACACCGCTATGGGGGCGACAATATGCGGCAGCGGGTGGTAATCGCGCAGCTCGAAATCGCCATACGCGAATTCGAACAGATTGGTCACCGATGGGTTGAGCGACATCGTAGGCAGCGATTGCGGGGTGCGTCGCAACTGCTCGTGCGCTTGTTCCAGATGGTTGGTGTAGAGGTGCGCATCACCCAGCGTATGCACAAAATCACCGGGTTTCAGTCCCGTGACCTGCGCAATCATCATCGTCAACAGAGCGTAGGACGCAATATTGAAGGGCACACCCAGGAAGATGTCCGCGCTGCGCTGATAAAGCTGGCAGGACAAACGGTGATTGGCCACGTAGAACTGGAAGAACGCGTGGCACGGCGGTAATGCCATCTGCTCCAGCTGTGCGACGTTCCAGGCGCTGACGATGATGCGCCGCGAGTCCGGGGTTTCACGCAACTGGCGTAAAACTTCGCTGATCTGATCGACGTGGCGCCCGTCCGGCAGCGGCCAGGAGCGCCACTGGTAACCGTATACCGGCCCCAACTCGCCGCTGCCGTCGGCCCATTCGTCCCAGATCTTCACACCGTGTTCACGCAGATAGGCGATATTCGTCGCGCCGCGTAAAAACCACAGAAGCTCGTGGATTATCGACTTCAGATGCAACTTCTTGGTGGTCAGAAGCGGGAACCCCTCGGATAGATCGAAACGCATCTGATAACCGAATACCGACAAGGTGCCCGTGCCGGTACGGTCGCTCTTGACAGCACCGTGATCGAGAACGTGCCTGACCAGATCGAGATAGTTTTGCATGCGAACAAAAGGGCCGGGGTCGTTACATTGACATCCGCGCAGGGATTTTGATCGACCTGGCGCGAATTGTCATTTTACCGACCTGCGCACCCGATTCCCAAAAAAATAACGACCCTGACGCTTCAGGGGGCAGCCGCGGGCGTGCCGGCGCGCCTGGCGATTACGAAAAACACGCAACCCGCGACGATCATGGGCAGGCTCAGGAGTTGACCCATTGTCACCCAGTCCAGAAACAGAAATCCCAGGTGCGCGTCGGGCTCGCGAAAAAACTCAACGGCAAAGCGGAACGACCCGTAACCCAGCAGGAACAGGCCCGAAACCGTATAACGCGGGCGCCGTTGCGCAGAAAACCACCACAGCAGCCCGAACAGCACTGCGCCTTCCAGCAACGCTTCGTACAGTTGCGAGGGGTGACGAGGCAACGGCCCCCCGCCGGGAAACACAATTCCCCAGGGCGCGTCCGTGGTACGCCCCCATAACTCGGCGTTGATGAAGTTGCCGAGACGCCCTGCGCACAAGCCGATGGGCACCACCGGGACACCAAAATCAGTAACGTCGATAAAATGGCGCCCGGTTTTGCGGGCAAACCAGGCTGCCGCAACCAGCACCCCCAGCATCCCGCCGTGAAACGACATTCCGCCTTCCTGGATGCGCAGCGCGAACATGGGGTCCTCCAGCAAACGCTCCCAGCCGTAGAACAGCACGTAACCGAGCCGCCCGCCAAGAATCACTCCCAACGCACTGTAAAACACCAAATCCCCCACTGCCACGCGCGTCCAGCCGCTATCGGGCTTGGTGGCGCGCCGGCGCATCAGCCACCAGCCCGCCAAAAAACCAACGAGGTACATCAGTCCATACCATCTCACCGCCAGCGGGCCGAATTGCACGATTACCGGGTCTATCTCGGGAAATGCCATATGCCTGTGATCTCAACGCCTGCGAAAGTTCGGATGGGCGCTATTGTACGGTATAGCCTGCGGGCCGGCGGATGCGCGTAAATCCCAACCAATACAGTGGGTTAAACGGCTATTAAAAGAGCCGCCGGGCACCTACGAAAAACACGACACAGGAAGCGCCCCGCCGATTGAAGCCACACGGATGTCTGCCGATACATGTCCGGCAGGCACGACGAACCCGGATATCTTCGAGGAGTGGCGCAAATTTTGTTTAGAAATCACCGACTTCTGTAACGTGAAGGGGTTTTCGGTGCAAAAACCTTGGCGTACACTGACGCCCTCTCGCGTGACATCGATGGAGCGCATGCAAAGGATTATCGTCACCAACGCGAAAGGCGGCTGCGGCAAGAGCACGATCGCAACCAATCTCGCCGCCCGTCTGTCCAACGCCGGTACCGTGTCGCTGTTCGACTACGACGCGCAGGCTTCGAGCATGCACTGGTTGAAGCTGCGCGGCGAGCGGCACACGACCATCCACGGCGTTGCGGCCCATCGACAACCGGCCAACGGAGTCACCCGCACCTTTCAGTTACGCACCCCGCCCAACACGCGTTACCTGGTGATGGATACACCCGCGGGTACCGGCGGCACCGATCTTGCGCAGCTCGTGCAGCACTCCGACGCGGTGATCATCCCGGTCCTGCCCTCGCCCATCGACATTCACGCGGCCGCACATTTTGTACGCGACCTCCTGATAGTCGGCAAAGCGCGCTCGTACAATGTACGCATCGGTGTGGTTGCCAACCGGGTGCGCAAAAACACCATCATGTATCAGGCGCTTCGTCAGTTTCTCCGCAGCCTGAATATCACTTTCATTACCGCATTGCGGGATACGCAGAATTACGCCAAAGCGTCACACCAGGGTGTCGGCATTCACGAACTGAAGTCCTCCACCGCCTATCTGGATTGCCGGCAATGGGAGCCGCTGTTGCAGTGGCTGAACGACGCGCCCAGCGACTTCTTACCCGCGCGGGCCGCATCCGAACCGGTGATCGGCTATCGTGATGCCGTCACGGGCAAAGCACAGTGGAAGAAAATTTCCGCTTAGCCTGCGCGCGGCCGAAATTCCGACTACGGCTTACTGCCTGTCGCCGCTGCGGGGACGCAAGCGGTTTGCAACATACATGCTAACCGCGCCGCCAGGCGTGGAAACGCCCTAACCAGTCCAGTACGCGCGCCGGAGCATGCGCGCGCTTCCACTCACCCGCCAGATATTTGTTTGCTTCGCTGAATGTCGGGTAGATATGGATAGTACCGAGGATTTTGTTCAGCCCGTAGCCGTGTTTCATTGCGGCGATGAATTCGCCGATCAATTCGCCACTGTGCGAAGCTACGATAGTAGCGCCCAGTAGTTTGTCGCTGCCGGGTTTAGTCAGCACTTTGACGAACCCATCGGCCTCCGAATCGGCGATCGCACGATCGAGGTCATCGATGCCGTAACGGGTGACCTCATAGTCTACCCCCAACTCCTGCGCGGTGAGTTCGTTGAGCCCCACGCGCGCCACTTCCGGATCGGTGAACGTCGCCCACGGCACCACGCGATAGTCGGCTTTAAAGCGCTTGAAACTGCCAAACAACGCGTTGACGGAAGCGAACCAGGCCTGGTGTGCGGCGGTATGGGTAAACTGATAAGGGCCCGCAACATCGCCCGCGCAATAGATTGTCGGGTAACGCGTTTGCAAATACTCATCGGCTTCCACAGTGCCTTGACGAGTCAGGCCGATTCCCAGCGACTGCAGACCCAGACCTTCGGTATGAGCGCGGCGACCGACAGCCACCAGCAAAACATCGAACGGCACTCGCACTTCATGACCGTCGTGCACACACACCAGGGTTTTTTCTGCGCCTTCGACTTCCACCCGCGCCGCGCGATGGTCCGTCAGGACCGTCACGCCTTCGGCCTCGAATCGCTCGCGAACGAGTTGCGAAACTTCAGCATCTTCACGCAGCAGAATACGCGGCATCATCTCAACCTGGGTAACGGCTGCACCGAAGCGTGCGAAGGCCTGCGTGAGTTCGCTGCCGATAGGTCCGCCACCCAGCACCACCATTCGCGCCGGTAATTCCCGCAGCGACCAGATTGTGTCGGAGGTGTGGTACTCGATTTGTTCCAGACCTTCGATAGGCGGCACGAACGGTGAGCCTCCCGAAGCCACGACAATGCCGCGGGTAGTCAAAATACGGCCGTCCACTTCAACAGTATAGGGTGACGTGATACGCGCTTCGCCGCTGATGCACTCGACCCCCAGCGACGTGTAACGTTCCACGGAATCGTGCGGTTCTATGCGTTTTATGACATCCTGAATTCGCTGCATGACATCGGCGAAATCGAATTCGATGTCCGCCCGCTTGAAACCGAAATCGGTTGCGCGTCGCGCGTTCGCCAACAGCTTTGCGGAGCGCAACAATGCTTTGCTAGGCACACAACCGGTATTCAGGCAATCGCCGCCCATCTGATGCTTTTCGATCAACGCAACGCGCGCCTTCACCGCGGCGGCAATGTAGGCCGACACCAGACCCGCCGAACCCGCTCCTATCACGACCAGGTTGTAGTCGAACTTTGCTGGCTTAGGCCAGGCACGCAGGATCTGGTGTTTTTTAATTGCGGCGACGGCCCATTTGGCAAGCAGCGGGAAAATCCCCAGCAAGGAAAATGACAGTAACAGCGGCCAGGAAAGAATGTCGCCGGGCATTTCGATTTGTCCCAACTGCGTTCCGGCATTCACGTACACCACGGTACCGGCGAACATTCCCACTTGGCTGACCAGATAAAAAACCCAGGTACGGATGGGTGTCAGCCCCATCACCAGGTTGATAACGAAAAACGGAAACAACGGCACCAGACGCAACGTGAACAGGTAGAACGCGCCGTCTTTTTCGATACCGGCATTGATCGCGGTCAGGCGTTCGCCAAAGCGTGTCTGCACATAGTCGCGCAGCAGGAACCGCGACACCAGGAAGGCCAGGGTCGCACCGATAGAACTCGCGAACGAGACCAGCAGCAGGGTGAGCCCGAAACCGAACAGCGCGCCGCCGATCAGGGTCAATACCGCTGCGCCCGGCAGCGAAAGGCCGGTTACCGCAACGTAGACGATAAAGTAGATCGTGGCCGCAAGGATCCGGTGTTCGGCATTGTACGCTTCGAAAGCACGCTGCTGATCCTTGAAGTATTCAAGCGACAGATAGGTCTGCAAATCGAAGGCAAAAAAGCCATAGGCGAGTATCGCAACGACAGCGACGAGGATGAGTCTGGACACGTTCTTATTCATTCTTGCTCACGTCAGGAGTGCCTTTACCTTGCACTGCTCGCTGCCTGCGCCGCAGCTTGTGCCGAACGGTCCTGTTCGGTCAGCCAGTCATCGATCGTTTTGGTCTGCGCATCGTCCATCAGCGCAGGTGCATGCCCGATGCCGGGAATTTGCACTAATTTGCAGGCCGGTTGCGAAGCGAGCATGCGCCCGGCCAGTGCCGTCGGCAATACGTCCGATTCCGCTCCCTGCAACAACAAAGTAGGTAACCGATTATCGCGCCACTGTGGCCACAAATCGACGTCGGCATTCGCCGCTTCCGCAAACGCGTCGGCAATGCGCGGGTCGTAGTGAAAAGCAAACCTGCCGTCAGCCAACTGCCGGTGGCTGTGGTCTGCAAGATGCGTCCACTGCTTGTCGCTGAGCGGCCCGAACGGAGCATGCACCATGCGTAGGTGGGTTTCCAGGGCACGCAATGTGTCGAACCTGAATTCCGTGCCCAGGTAATCGGCGATACGCGTCATGGCAGCTGCGGGGACCTCAGGACCGACGTCATTGAGAATCAGGGAACGCAATGGAA
>JAOTYY010000027.1 GCA_029861595.1 Gammaproteobacteria bacterium | reverse complement strand
TACAAGGCGCTGGAATACTTCCTGACGTTCATGAGCAACGGTATTCCGATCAACGCACCCGGGGTGCGTCAATAACATCACCCCACACCGCGCCGAAAACAAAGCCCGGCAATCGCCGGGCTTTTTTTGTGCGGCAGGCCGGCGAGGGTATTACGGGCCAAGGGGTCGAATAGCCATTCATCTGCTATTCTGACGCCGCCGTACCCGGCAAAATAGCCGACCACAGAATACCAGGAGTCAGGCCGTGAACGAGTTCAACTATGAAAATGGACGCCTGGACCTGCCCTTCGTGGGACACTGCACCTTCGCCAAAGCACCGATCTGCACGGACTGGGAAAACATCGACGCCGACGTGGCGATTCTGGGTGTGCCGAACGACATGGGCACTCAGTGGCGGTCCGGCGCCCGCTTTGGACCGCGCGGTATTCGCGACGCGTCCACCTTGTTTTCTTTTGGCCATGGCGGGGCCTACGATCACGAACGCGATACGCTGTACCTGACCCGCGAGGAATGCCGCATCGTCGATGTCGGCGATGCCGACATCGTGCACACCGACATGCAGAAAAGTCATGCGAATACTGAGCTTGCGGTGCGCAAGATCCTGGCCAGCGGCGCGATGCCGGTAATCCTCGGTGGCGATCACTCGGTGCACGCGCCGGCCATGCAGGCCTATGCCGAACGGCCGCCGCTGCACATAGTGCACTTCGACGCCCATTTGGATTTCGTCGACGAACGGCATGGGGTGCGCTACGGACACGGTAATCCACTGCGCCGCGCTTCCGAACAACAGCATGTGACCAGCATGACGCAGCTGGGCATACGCAACGTGTCGTCCTCCAACCGCCTGGACTACGAAGCGGCGCGCGCAGCAGGCTCCGACATTCTATCGGTGCGTGATGTCAGGGCATTGGGCAGCGCGGCAGTCGTGGAGCGAATTCCCGATGGCCTCGATTATTACATCACCATTGATATCGATGGTTTCGATCCCTCCATCGCGCCAGGAACCGGCACACCCAGCCACGGCGGTTTTCAATACTACGAAGTCCTGGAGATCATCGAGGGCGTGGCTCGCAAAGGTCAGGTGGTCGGCATGGATCTCGTCGAAGTGGCACCGCCATATGATCCGACGGCAATCACCTCGATTCTGGCCGCGCAATTACTGATGAACAGCATCGGCTTCATTTTCCACGAGCGCGCACGTCGCCGGCAGCCCACTCAGGCGCAGTAACCGTTCACTCACCCGGATTGTCTCTGGAATCGATCTCTTAATCCGGCATGCAGGACAATCGCTTCGACTACATCGTCATAGGTGCGGGTTCGGCCGGTTGTGTACTGGCAGATCGTCTGACACAGAACGGCCGTTACAGCGTACTGATCGTCGAGGCGGGCGGCAGTGATCGCCGATTCTGGATCAAGGTGCCGATAGGTTACGGGCGCACTTTTTTCGACGAACGAGTGAACTGGCGTTACGAAACCGAACCCGACACCGGACTTGGCGGGCGCCGTAATTACTGGCCGCGCGGTAAAGTCGTGGGCGGCTCCAGTTCGATAAACGCGATGTGCTACGTGCGCGGCATGCCCGGCGACTTCGACGACTGGCAAGCGCTGGGAAATCCCGGCTGGTCATGGCGTGACGTAAAACCTTATTTCGAACGTTCCGAGTGCATGATCCAATCCGATGGGCGCCGGATCGGCGAAGGCCCGTTGTCCGTCAGCGATGTGCGCAGAGATTGCCACCCGATCAATCAACAGTTCTTTCGTGCGGCGCAGGAACTGGGCCTGCCGTGTAGTGACGACTTCAACGGCGCACAACCGGAAGGCGTGGGTCACTACCGGATCACGGCGCGTGACGGTTTGCGGTGTTCCGCCGCGGATGCGTTTTTACGTCCCGCGCTGCGGCGCGCTAACCTGCGGCTGCATACCGGGGCCCATGCTACGCGCGTGTTGTTTGAAGGAACCCGTGCAAGTGGCATCGAGTACTTCCACCGGGGGCGGCTGCGGCAAGCGTCGGCGCACCGCGAAGTGATTCTCAGCGGTGGCGCGATCAACAGCCCGCAACTGCTGCAGCTTTCCGGCGTCGGCCCCGCCCCGCTTTTGCGCAAGCATGGCATCGCGGTAATCGCAGAGATGCCAGCTGTCGGCCATAACCTGCAGGACCACCTGGGGATTGACTACTTCTATCGTTCGCGCGTTCCCACGCTCAACGATGAATTGCATCCCTGGTGGGGGAAACTCTGGGCGGGCTGCAAATACATCGCCTTGCGCAGCGGTCCACTCAGCTTGAGCGTCAATCAGTTTGGCGGATTCGTGCGCAGTCGCCCGGGGATGGATCGCCCGGATATGCAGCTTTATATGAACCCCATCACCTACACGACCACCTGCGATAAAAATAAACGCCCGTTGCTCAACCCCGACGCGTTCTCCGGTTTCGTCACGTCGTTTCAACCCTGCCGGCCAAGCAGTCGCGGCCATCTGGAGATCGCCACGAACGACCCGCTGCAAAACCCCAGGATCCATGCGAACTATATGTCCGCCAGCCGCGATATAGACGATGTGGTCGCGGGCGGGCGGCTGTTGCGCAAACTCGCCCGCACTGCCTCGTTACAGTCGATTATCGAAGCACCACTTGGCGCCGATCTGGAGACCATGAACGACGATCAAATCGTCGAAGACTTCAGGCAGCGGGCGAGCACTGTGTTTCACCCGGTTGGTACGTGTCGTATGGGTTGCGACCCACGGACCGCCGTCGTGGACAACCACCTGCGGGTTTACGGCGTGCAGGGATTGCGGGTGGTGGATGCGTCCATCTTCCCTACTCTGACTTCAGGTAATACAAACGCACCGACGATCATGGTGGCGCAAAAAGCTGCGGTGGAAATTCTGCACAGCGCGGAACATTGAACCGCCGGTACAATCATGCGACCAGCGGTAACTCCACCGGAGTGTACATCGCGCCTCGTTCGTCGAAATGCACGAGCTCGGCGGCTGTCACCGGCGCATACGTATTGCTGTCGACGAAGTACGCGAAGCGATAAGGATTATAGAACACGCCACGGCCTTCGAGCGCCTTCAGGCGGCGCGTATCCTGCGGGTGCACATAGTCCACGACGTGACCGATAGCGTACGCGTGCACGTTTTTGGGCAGCCCACGCAGCATTCGCCTGCGGCCCGACTGGCGGACCAGAAATTCCACCCCGGCGAGGCGTATCTGGCTGGCGGACGCACACACACGGCCGTCCTGCATGATGCTGTAGCAACCACGTTTCCAGTTCCTGAACACACGTACTGGCCTTGCTGGATCGAACACCGGGGGTTTCCCTGACACAAAAATGCGCGGCATTATATGCTGCAGCGCAGTAAACGCAAGCGTCGCCGCTCGAAAAAAGCCACCAGTGGTGAAAAATGGCACAAACCGGTATAACAAATATGAACGATTCCTGGTCATGACGATGCAACAACCAACCTCCGCGCACGAAATCCTGCTGGACGCCTGGCGGCACCACCGCACTATCGATGTGTTGCCCGACGCCGTGCGCCCCACCGATATTGCCGCCGGTTATGCGCTTCAAGATGCCGTGATCGAAACGCTGGGCGAGCCTGTGTCCGGCTACAAGATTGCCGCAACCAGTGCCGCGGGCCAGGCACACATTGCCATCGACCACCCTATCTCCGGGCAGTTGCGTGAATCCCGGGTACTGTCCCCCGGCACACCGGCACCCATGGCCGGCAATACGATGCGCGTTGCCGAAGCCGAGTTCGTGTTCGAGTTCGGCGTGGAAGTCGTGCCGCGCGATATGCCCTACACAGTCGATGAAGCGATGGCCTTCACGTCCCACCTGCGTCTGGGTATCGAACTTCCCAACGCCCGCTACCGCGATTTTGTCAACGCGGGCGCCGCGCAGTTGATCGCCGACAATGCCTGCGCTTACGCGTTCGTCCTGGGACCACGCGTTGCACAGCCGTGGCGCGACGTGAATCTAGCGGCACATCCCGTGAAAACCTTAGTGAACGGCGAAGTTGCAAGCCGAGGTGTGGGCGGCGACGCGCTGGGCGATCCGCGCGAGGCTCTGACCTGGTTTGTAAATCACTACAGCCAGCGCGGTCGCCAGATAGCGGCAGGCAGCTTTGTGACCACCGGTGTGTGCGGAGAACCGGCCTCGATTCTGCCGGGACAGCACGTAGACGTGAATTTTGGCAGCTTCGGTGAACTGTCGGTGGATTTGCGCAGCGATTGACAGGTGCAGCGTGGGCAGGAGGCTAACCGTCGTAACACGGTCGACCCGCGTCACGATGCCAGGTTCTCACCAGATGCCGCTTGAACTCCGCGTCGTCGCGATCGCGAAAGGCGCTGCGGTAATGTGCGATATCGATGTTGTTGAGGAACTGCATCTGCCCTTGTGCGATCGGTAGCTCGAACCAGAATTCGGGGTCCTCGGTCAGCGCCTGGAAAAGCGCCAGTGCGTCGTGCAGTTCCTCATCTATCGTCTGTTCCGCGACGGTGTAACCTTTGTGCACCAGACTGGGATTTGCGCGCACCGTCAGACGGGCATCGTGCCAGCGGAACATCGGGGCGGCGGCAACGACCGGGGCATCGCCGGCGTGCTCTGCCTGGCGGTCCCACAGCATCGGCCGGTACAGCCGCGCCAGCAGCCGCGGCTGCGTTTCCAGCATCCTGTCATGTACCGCGACCAGGCTGCAGAACCGGCTGACACCGCCCTCCGCTGCCGGGTGGATGCACAGCAGCCCCACATACCAGGGCGGTGTAATACCGAACGCATTGTCGGTGTGAAACACCAGTTCGACGCTGGTATGCGAGCCGCGCACACCGTAACCGTACTGCAACCCCTGGTCGGCGACATCGTAGAGCATCGTGCCGTCCCATTTCTGCGCCACATTTGCGCCGATCAGGCTGCCAAGACTCCAGAAGACGGCGAGCGCAGTGGCGTGATCCATCGTGTCCATCGGCAGCCGGTCCAGGACCACGACCCCGATCCCACGAACAAGCGCGCGTTTTGCCTCGGTCAAAATCTGGCGTAATTTCGGAATGTCGAAGTGGTCCGCGCTACGCAGTGTTATCGGCAGGGGCGCGTTGCGAATTGCCTCACCCATAGCCGCCAGCTCGGCACGGGCCTGCCCGTCGAATTCGATTATGCAGCGGGCCGGATCGACCTGCTCCGATCGCCAGCAGCGCAGGCGCGAACCGAGGGTGCTTGCGGGAACGGCGGTCGGTTGTTCGTCCAGGCGCAAACACACCGACGCGGACAGGTCATACATCGTATACCCGCACGACGCGAGAACCGATGCGCGTGAACAGTTCATAGGGAATGGTATGCAGGTGCTCTGCGACTTCCTCGACCGGTATCGCAGCACCAAAAAATTCCACCGCATCGCCTACCAGCACCCGCCGCCCGCTCAGCGCTGACAAATCAACCGTCGTCATATCCATGGAGATGCGCCCCAGAACCCGCACCCGCACGCCGCCCAGCGACACGTGCATCGGCGGCCAGGCTTGCGGATCGTAGGTACGGCGGTCCACACCATCGGCATAACCCGCCAGAACCACCCCTATCTGCTGGTCCTCACGGCTGACGAACGCCGCGCCATAACCCACGGCTTCACCGACACGCAGGCGTTTTATCTGTGCCAGCGGCGCTTCGAAGCGCACCACGGGTCTGACCCGCGGGGCAGTGACTCGATAGTGCGGATCATGCCCATACAGACCGATGCCGACACGCACCACGTCGAAATGGTAGTCACGGCCCAGAAATACGCCAGCCGAGTTGCTCAAACTGCCGGGCACACCGGGAAACAGCCGGCGCAATGATTCGAATCGTTGCAGTTGCTTCGCGTTGCGCACAGAGGCGGGATCGTCCGCGCAGGCGAGGTGGCTCATCAGCAGCGCCACATGCAGGCCGCGACGGCGCCTCGGATCGCTACACAGCGCGCGCACTTCGTCCTCTGGCATACCCAGCCGGTTAATCCCGCTTTCCACATGCAGCACGACGGGCATTGTCATGTTGGCTTCGCGCGTCGCCACCAGCCATGCGTCCACACCGTCAAGGTCGTAAAGGCAAGGTGTTAAACCGAACCTCAGCAACACCTGTGATTCCACACCCACGAGCGGTGAAAGCACATAGATATCGACATCGCGCAGGTGCTTGCGCAGCGCCACCCCTTCCGCGGTGAAAGCGACGAAAAACATGCGGCAACCAGCCTCGTACAACGTATCCACGACCGGCCTGAAGCCCAGACCATAAGCGTCGGCTTTCACCACGGCGCTGACGCGCGCCGAGGTAGCGGTGCAGTAGCGACGATAGTTATCGCGCAACGCAGCCAGATCCACGTACAGGCGGGCACGCGCGTCCCCATTGCCCCACGGAGCATGCAATTCATCGCGGACGGGTATATTCAACGGCAGCGGTTCCTTTGAGTTACTATTCCGCTGCAACGATAACGCGGCGCAACGAATTCGCCAAGGCAGTACAGCGGCGGGCGCGGTCTCCCAGTTTTGGCAAGGCGGAAAATACACAAAACAGCAACGCCGGACCAGGATAGCGGAGGGATAGGAACAATGAAACCGAACGAAATACAAACACCCTACCTGTTGTTCCTCGGGGACGCGGCCGACGCGCTCGCTGCAAAAGTCGCCCAGGGCATCAAGCACTGGCGGGCCGATAACTGCGTGGGTCAGTTGCGTCTGCCGGGCTGCGATGCGGACGTTGGCCTGGCGGACATGTCGATCGCCGATGCACGCGCGGCTGGTGCGCAGACGGTAGTCGTCGGGGTCGCCAACCGCGGCGGGATGATTGCCGACAACTGGATCGTCGTGTTGCGCGAGGCGCTGGAGAACGGCATGGACATAGCCGCCGGGCTGCACGCCAGGCTTGCCGATGTACCCGAACTACGCGACGCCGCGACTGCTCAAGGCCGACAACTGTTCGACGTGCGCCACCCCACGGAAACGTTTGCGGTAGCCAACGGCAAACCACGCAGTGGCAAACGCCTGCTGGCGGTGGGCACTGATTGTTCGTGCGGCAAAATGTACACCGCGCTGGCGATCGAAAAAGAGATGCGAGCGCGTGGCATGGACGCGGACTTCCGCGCGACCGGACAGACCGGCATCCTGATCGCGGGAAGCGGTGTGTCCATTGATGCGGTGGTCGCGGATTTCATTTCCGGTGCGATCGAAGCGATAGCGCCGGCCAACGATCCCCAGCACTGGGATATCGTCGAGGGGCAGGGTTCATTGTTCCATGCGTCTTACGCCGGTGTTTCCACCGGTTTGCTGCACGGCGCGCAAGCCGACGCGCTGGTGCTCTGCCATGAACCGACACGCACCCATATGCGCGGCCTGCCCGACTATCCGATCCCCGAACTCGAGGCCTGCATCGAGGCCAACATCGAGGTCGCAAAGCTCACCAATCCGCGTGTAACGGTAGTGGGTGCGGCAATCAACACCTCGGCGTTGTCCGAACAGGAAGCACAGCAATACCTGGACGTCACCGCGCAACGTCTCGGGTTGCCCACCGTGGATCCTTTTCGCAATGGCGTCGCGCCTATTGTGGACGCACTTGCCTGACGCAGCCGCGCAACACCAGTGATGACAGCACTGCATGTGCAATTCGAAAGCTGGCCGCTGCGCGATGAATTCCGTATTTCGCGCGGCGTAAGGACCAGCGCCGAAGTTGTCGTGGCTGAACTGCGCGATGGCGATCTGGTCGGGCGCGGCGAGTGTGTGCCGTACGCCAGGTACGGCGAATCCGTCAGCAGCGTTACCGATGTACTGTTAGCGCTGGAGAAAGAAGTGACCACCGGTCTGAATCGTGACGCCCTGCAAAATCGGCTCCCGCCGGGTGCGGCACGCAACGCGTTGGACTGCGCATTCTGGGATCTCGAGGCAAAGCGCGCAGCGACACGCGCCTGGAAAATAGCCGGGTTGCCGGCGCCGCGATCAGTGACCACGGCGTACACGCTGTCGCTGGATACACCCGATAACGTGCGGGCACAAGCCGAACTCCATGCGCAATGCCCACTGTTGAAGATCAAGCTGGGTGGTGAGGACGATCTGGCGCGCGTTGCGGCGGTTCGCGAAAGCGCTCCGGCCGCGAGACTCATCGTCGATGCCAATGAAGCCTGGAGCGCGGAGCAGTTTCGCGAACTGGCACCGGCCATGGCCAAACTCGGCGTCAGCATGATCGAACAGCCGCTGCCGGCCGATGACGACGAAGCGCTCGCCGAACTGCAAAGACCGCTGCCGATCTGCGCCGACGAATCCTGTCACGACCGGCGTTCGCTCTCGCGCATCCGCAACCGATACGACATGGTGAACATCAAGCTCGACAAATCCGGTGGCCTGACCGAAGCGTTGCTGTTACGCGAGGCAGCCGGTGCAGCCGGGCTTTCCATCATGGTCGGGTGCATGCTGGCTACCTCGCTGGCGATGGCGCCCGCGCTGCTTGTCGCTCAGAGCGCGCAAATCGTCGATCTGGATGGACCGTTGCTGCTGGCAGCCGACCGCGAACCCGGACTGACGTTTGACGGTACGCGGGTGTCGCCGCCTGGCCCGGAATTGTGGGGATAGTGTGAACACCTCGAAGGCCGAGGCGGCGTTGCCGTGAGGTTTCCTTGCGGGATTGCGTGCGCGGGAAATAGACGTACTATGCCCTGTCGCTGATACGAGAGACACGACATGAGCCGCACTGTATACGTGAACGGGGAATACTTGCCTGAAGCCCAAGCGAAGATTTCCATTTTCGACCGCGGGTTTCTGTTCGCCGACGGCATCTACGAGGTGTCTTCGGTGCTGGACGGCAAGCTGCTGGACAATGCCGCGCACCTAGCCCGCATGCGCCGATCGCTGCGGGAACTCGAGATGCCCTCACCCGCCACCGATGAACAGATCGCCGCCGTTCAACAGGAGTTGATCGCCCGCAACGACCTTCACGAGGGCGTGGTTTACCTGCAGATTACGCGCGGTGCCGCGGATCGCGATTTCGCCTATCCGGCCGACGCGCAACCCAGCCTGGTAATGTTCACGCAAGCACGTGCGATCGTCGACAGTCCGGCCGCCCGGCGCGGAATTTCCGTGGTCTCGATGCAAGACATACGCTGGCAGCGCCGCGACATCAAAACGGTTGGCTTGCTGGCTGCGTCGATGGCAAAGCAGGCGGCATTGAACGCCGGCGCCGATGACGCCTGGCTGGTGGAGGACGGACTGGTGACCGAAGGCAGTTCCAACAATGCTTATATCGTGACGGCAGACGGCGTGCTCGTAACTCGTCACTTGAGCAACGAGATTCTGCACGGCATAACGCGGGCGGCCGTGTTGCGCCTTTCGCGGGAGGACAACATGACGGTCGAAGAGCGTGCGTTTTCACTGGACGAGGCGTATGCGGCCAGCGAGGCGTTTATCACCAGTGCATCGACGTTCGTTATGCCGGTGGTCAAAATCGACGACCAGGTCATCGGTACCGGCGAGCCCGGACCGGTCTCGCAGCGGTTGCGGGAACTCTACGTCGATGCTGCGCGTGGCGACCCTCCTACCTAGTCCCCCTCCCTCTGGGAGAGGGGAATAAAGCCAGACCCAACGCGTGTCAGCCACACGCGGCAGTCCGCAGTTGCGCGGAATACTGTGCATGGTCGCCGGCGTAACAGTGATCCTCGGCAACGATGCGGCAATCAAATGGCTCAGCGAGGATTACCCCATTCACCAGCTGGTACTGTTGCGCAGCCTTATCGCAATACCCATCACGCTCGCCATTTTGCGCTTCGAAGGTGGCTGGCGGGCACTTAGAACACCGCACCCGTGGCTGCACACCTGCCGGGGTATGTTGATAGTGATCGCCAACATGACGTTTTTCCTGGGCCTCGCGGCGTTGCCGATTGCGGATGCAATGGTACTGTTCTTCGTGGCACCCCTGTTTATCACCGCGCTGTCGGCACCCCTGCTTGGCGAGCGCGTGGGCTGGCGCCGGTGGCTGGCCGTGCTGCTGGGCATGGTCGGCGTTATCGTCATGCAGAGGCCCGGCTCCGGCGTGTATCAGTGGGCAGCGCTGCTGCCTGCGGTGGCTGCCGCCTGTTACGCCCTGATGCAGGTGATGACACGGCGCCTGGGTGCAAACGAGCGCGCCGCTCCCATGGCGTTGTATCTTCACCTGGCGTTCCTGGCGGTATCCGCCCTGTCCGGCATGGCCCTGGGCGACGGACGCTTTGCGGGCACCGGCGATCCCAGCCTGGAGTTCATGCTGCGCGCCTGGCAATGGCCGCAGCAGGATCACCTCGGCGCGATGCTGCTGACTGGCGTTTGCGTGGGCGTTGGCGGTTACCTGTTGACACAAGCCTACCGGCTCGCGCGGGTGGGTGTAGTAGCACCCTTTGAGTACATGGCATTGCCCTGGGGGCTGCTGGCCGGGTTCCTGATCTGGGGAGATATACCGGACATTTTCAGCGTTCTGGGTATGCTGCTGATCATCGGCAGCGGCCTGTTCGTCTGGTTCCGGGAAAACCAGTTTCGGGTGAGTCCCGGTTAGGCGGGTATCGGACGCTGCGCCCCGGCATCGCGCCCAGCGCGAAATGCGCACGTGGCGATTCTGTGTTGCAATACCAAGAGGCGTGGAGAGCCGTCGCGTTGCGGCGAAGCGGACACCTGCCACGCACGTAAAAGGAGGCACAAACGATGTTCGAATTCCTGCGCAAACTGGTATCCGGGACACCCGGAGGGACTCCAGCCCCCGCCGATCCGGTCGACTACAACGGCTTTCAGATCCTGCCGACGCCGAGCAAGAGCGACGGCGGCTGGCGCGTGCAGGCGCTCATTACCAAGGAGTTGCAAGGCGAGGTGAAGACTCACCAATTCATTCGCGCGGACACGGTCGGCGATCGGCAAGGTGCCATCGAGATGACGATCAGCAAAGCCAGGCGCACCATCGACGAACAGGGCGAGCGCATTTTTCGAGGAAAATAGGCCACGCAGAACTTCGTGGTCACTTATAATCGCACCATTTTCAGCGACGGGTCGCGCACCATGGAAAGAAGAACAGCTCCACGCCTTACCAAACAGCTGCCCATTCGAGTCGGGCACGCCGAGTTCGCGTCGACCAACCTGTCCCGGACGGGCCTGCAATTCGGCTGCCCGTCGATGTGGAAACTGCGTATTCAGCCGATTATCGACAGCGGTGTCATGACCGCCACGATGGAACTGCCCGAAGGGCCGAGCGTAACCTTTGACGGCAAAGTCGTTTATTCATCGGCTGTTGACGACGAATACCTCATAGGCATCGAGTTCACCGGATTCCACGACGACGGCGAAGAGATCTGGAATACCTTCGTGGCCACTTATATCAGCGAATAAATCACCGCGGACTGCACCCGGCAGGCCGACCTAAAACCAGTATTCCGTCTCTTCAGGCCCTGCCCGGCCGGCCGCTAACCGTTTGATCGGATGGCGATCGCGGTGCATTGACAGGGACATGCAGATCCTTCCGGAGATCCAGTGCGTCACGGCGGGCGAGTACGTTTTTCGCCAGGGAGAGATGGGCGATCGTGCTTATCTCATCGAAAGCGGCAGAATCGAGATCAGCGCCGAAAGCAGCGGGGAGACGCGCGTTCTCTCGGTGCTGAAACAGGGGGACGTGTTCGGGGAAATGACGCTCATCGACAGTAACCCCCGCTCCGCGACTGCCAAAGCGCTGGACGATTGCTCGCTGGTGCCGATCACCCGTGCACTGGTCGAGACCAAACTGGGCAATGCCGATCCGCTCACCCGGCTGTTGTTGAAGCTCGTGCTGAGCCGCTATCGCGATTCGCGCAGCGACACGACACCGACGCCTATTTCGCACGAACGCACCCTGCAGCAGGTCGCCGCGGAACTCAATATCGCCACGGAACTGCGCCAGGCCCTGCAGGACAACGAACTGGAGGTCCACTACCAGCCGATAGTACGGCTGACCGATCAGACGCTGGCCGGATTTGAGGCCCTGGCCCGATGGAATCAGCGCAACGAAGGTTACGTGCCGCCGCCGAAGTTCATCGCGGTTGCCGAGGAGACCGGTCTCATCCTGCCACTCGGCCGCTGGGTTCTGGAACAATCCTGCCTGGCGCTGCAACGTCTGCAAGCGCAAGCTGATATGGCCGATGTCGGCGATCTTTTTATGAGTATCAATGTGGCCGCAGGACAACTTTATCATCGTGACGAAGCCCAGACACTGCTGAGCACGATCAAGGATGCCGGTGCGACACCACAGCAGATCAAACTGGAAATTACCGAGACAGCTCTGCTGGAAGACCCGCAGGCGGCGGCTCGCGCGATGGAGATATTACGCGACCAGGGCATTCGTCTGGCCATCGACGATTTTGGTACCGGTTATTCGGGGTTGAACTACCTGTACCGGTTTCCGCTGCACACGTTGAAGATCGACCGCAGTTTCATTGCACGCCTGCCGGAGGACGAATCCTGCCTGCGGCTGGTGCGCGCGATCCTCGGTCTGTGTCGGGAAATGAACCTCGCGGCAATCGCCGAGGGCGTGGAATTGCCTGAGCAGGCAGCGGCGCTGCGCGCGCTCGGCTGTGAGCTCGCCCAGGGGTACCTGTTCGCTCGCCCGCTCCCCGAATCTGAAGCGCGGCGGTGGCTGGTGGACAAGACCAGGCCTGCCGCCGACAACGCGGCCTGACGATTCAGGCACGCAGCCTAGCATTCGCTGGATCGTAGACCGGTTGCGCGAGCACGGTTGCCACACGCGGTTTCCCCAGCACGTCGACCTCGAACGTCGAACCTGGCGTTGCGAATTCGGGTTCCACGTAGGCGAAGCCCAGACTTTTTGCGGTGTAGTGCGCATAGCCGCCGGATGTGGTGACGCCGATGGTGCGACCGTTCGTGATGACAGGTTCGCCGCCGTGTATGTCACAGGTACCGGGTTCCACTTCGACGTAAACGAGTTGCGTGGAAATGCCCTGCTGTTTGACTTGCAGCGTCGCACTGCGTCCGACGAAATCGTCCTTGTCGTAGGCAAAGAAACGTTGCATGTCGGCTTCGATCAGGGTTATTTCGTTGGTGAGTTCCGCGCCCCAGCCTTTGTAGGCTTTCTCGAGACGCAGGGAATTGACCGCATAGACGCCGAAGTTGTCGATACCGTGTGACTGCCCGGCCGACCAGACAGCATCGTAGAGATCCAGCAGGCGTTCCATCGGGCAGTGCAATTCCCAGCCCAGTTCACCGACATAGTTGACGCGCAACGCCCGCAACGGCACGCCCGCGACTTCGATCTCCCTGCCACTCAGCCAGCGGAAGGATTCATTGCTCAGATCACTGTCGGTGAGCTCGCTCAACAGCGCGCGCGACTTCGGGCCGGCCACCACCAAAACGCCCCAGTCATCGGTGATGTTGGCGACTGTTACATCTTCCCCGTCGTGTTTACCCTGCACCAGCACGTCCAGGTCGCGATCCTCGCAACCGGCACCCGACAGCACGTAGTAGCGGCCTTCGGACAGCCGCGTGATCGTCGATTCACCGAGGATGCGGCCTTGCGGCGACAGATAATGCGCCAGCACGATGCCACCGTCACGGCGTGGCATGCGATTCGCGCACAAACGATTGAGAAACGACTCGGCGTCGGTCCCGGTGACGTCGTACTTGGCGAAGCTCGACAGATCCAGCACAGCGACCCGTTCGCGCACCGCACGGCATTCTTCGGCAACGACATCAAACGTGTTGTTGTGATGGAACCCGGGCTCTTCGCTGCGTCCGTCCGGCGAGAACCACTTCGGGCGCTCCCAGCCATTGGCCTCGGTGTACACGCAACCCTGCTCGCGCAACCGTGCATGCAGGGGAGTGACGCGGGCGTTGCGCGATGCCGGCCGCTCCTCCCCCGGCAGGTGCAGCGCATACATGTGCTCGTAGTCCTGGTGTGATTTGGCTTTGGTGTAGTCGCCGGGCGCATACTGACCGAAGCGGCGCGGGTCCAGCCCCGCCATATTGATTTCCGAATCCCCGTACACCATCCATTGCGCCAGGTACTTACCGCAGCCGGCCCCGGCCGCGATGCCGATCGAAGCGCCGTTGCAATGCCAGAAATTACGCAAACCCTCGGCGGGACCCAGCAGCGGATTGGCATCGGGCGTATGCGGGATCGCGCCGCATACCACCCGCTTGATGCCCAGATCGCGCCACCCCGGCATGCGCTCCATAACCCGTTCGATGAACGGCGTAAGGTTGTCGAAGTCCGGATCGAACAGTTCGTTCTCCGAATCCCATTCCGGCCAGCCTCCGCGATGCGACCAGCATTCCTGCGAATCGACCGTTTCGTAAATGCCGATCAGGCCGGACTTCTGCTCTTGGCGATAGTATGCGGAGGGATACGGGTCGCGCATCACCGGCATCTCCTCGTCGCTGTCGAGAAACGCCTGCATGGGCTCGGTGACGATATAGGTGTGTTGCATATTGGTGATCGGGATGTCGGTGCCGACCATCTGGCTGATCTGGCGCGCGTAACATCCGGCGGCGTTCACGACCATTTCGCACACCACGTTGCCCTGCTCGGTGATCACCTCCCATTCACCGGAAGACCGCTGCTTGATATCCAGCACACGATTGCGCACCTCGATTGCCGCGCCCATGTTGCGCGCGCCCCTGGCCAGCGCGTTGCAGCAGCCGGCGGGATCCACGTGACCGTCTTCGGTCGTCCAGGCGCCGGCCAGCACACCCTCGGTGGTAACCAGTGGGTTGAGCTGTTTGATCTTGGCGGGATCGATGATCTCGCAGTGAAAGCCGATCAACTTGCCGACCGCGGCCACGTGATGAAACCAGTCGACCTCCTCGGGCTTCAACGCAAAGCGGATGCCGCCGCAGCCGTGCCAGCTCACGTACTGGCCGGTGAGCGCTTCCAGGCGCGGGTACAGACGGTTGCCGTAGTCATGGATCTTCGCCATGTTGTAGTCGGCGATGAAGCTGGGGCACTGGCCGGCTGCATGCCACGTCGAACCGGATGTCAGCTCGCCTTTTTCGATCAACAGAATATCGCTCCAGCCTTCCTCCGCCAGGTGATAGAGCAACCCGGCGCCCATCATTCCGCCGCCGACGATCACTACGCGTGCTTGGCTCTGCATTGCCCCCTCCGAACGACCTGGCCCTGAAATGAATAAAAGTCGCAGTGATAGCGTAGACACGCCGGTGTGTAAAGCGCCGCGTGCGGGTCGACCTGCGACTTGCAGGCGATTTCCTCAATCGCCGACATTCATTGCTGAATATGCGACATGCCAGACGCTTGCCGCGCTTTAAACTGCGCAAGGTTGCGCCTATGATGCCGAACCTCCAGTCACCGGGAAACGCCATGGCCCCAACCGCCGAAAACCGCAATATGGCCGTCTATTGCGACTTCGAGAACATCGCTCTGGGAGCGCGAGACGCCAAGTACGCGGCATTCGATATGACGCGGGTGCTGGAGCGGTTGCTGCTGAAAGGCAACATCGTGGTGAAAAAAGCCTACTGCGACTGGGAACGCTACAAGGATTTCAAAAACACCATGCACGAGGCCGCGTTCGAACTCATCGAAATACCGCACGTGCGCCAGTCGGGCAAGAATTCCGCCGACATCCGCATGGTGGTGGATGCGCTCGATCTCTGTTACACCAAATCGCACGTCGACACGTTCGTGATCATCAGCGGGGACTCCGATTTCTCCGCGCTGGTGGGTAAACTGCGCGAAAACAACAAGGTGGTGATCGGTGTGGGCGTAAAAAGCTCCACCTCCGACCTGCTGACCGCGAGCTGCGACGAATTCATCTACTACGATGATCTGGTGCGCGACAGCGAGAAACCGCGCCGCGGCCAGCGCAAGCGCGGCGCCAAGAAGACCACGCCCAAATCGAAACCAGCAAGCGAAGAAGACCGTCGCCAGGAAGCGCTGGAGCTGGTGATGGAAACGGTGGAAGATCTGCTTGCCGAACGTGACGACGAGGAGAAGGTGTGGGGCTCGATGGTCAAACAGGCGTTGAAGCGACGCCAGCCCGGTTTCAACGAAAGCTACCACGGCTTCCGTACGTTCGGGAAACTGCTGGAAGAGGCACAAGCGCGCAAACTTCTGCGGCTTGAAGCCGACGAACGATCCGGCGGCTACATCGTGCGCGGCATCGAGTAGCAGGTCGGGTAAGTCGATCTGGCGCGGGCCGCAACACTCATCACATACCACCCGGCAGATGCCCTTCTGTCGATCCCCACAACGAACGGCGACGTATCCGATTACCTCGTCGATACCCGCGAAGATGAACGCTCGTTGATGCGCTATCGCGGCCGTTGACTCACATCAAATTCCAGCCGGCCTACCTGATTTAGTGTAGGACCAAATTAAGCTGCAAACAGCATCTGGAGCAACCATGATGAACACACAGGAAAAACCTTCTCACCCCAGGTCCAACTCGCCGCCGGTATTGCTGGCCGCGTTCGGCCTGGTGCTCGTGGCTGCATCACCCGCACATGCCGCGGCGCCAGCCGATTGGTCATCGGTTCCCGTCACTGAGATCAAACTTTTTTATCCAGGCCAGAGCAGCTACGAATGGCTGCTCAGCAAAGAACATAAACGTGCCGGCAAAAAGGTCGCCAGAGGCGACAGCTGCATTTCCTGCCACGAAGACGAGGAGCAGGAACTCGGTGACCTTCTTGTCGCCGAGCAACGCCTCGAGCCTACGCCTGTGAAAGGCAAGCAGGGTACTGTCGACCTCGGGCTGCAGATCGCCTACGACGATCAGAATGTCTACTTCCGCGCGCAGTGGAAAACGCTCAACCCGCATCCTGGTGAAGCCCATCCCTTCAAGCGCTTCGACGGCAAGCAATGGCAACACTACGGTTATCCGAAACTCGACAAGGTCGTGCAGGACGGCACGCAGCCCGGTATCTACGAGGACCGCTTCTCGATGCTGATCGACGACGGCAGCGTACCGAACTTTGCTGAGCAAGGATGCTGGCTGACCTGCCACGACGGTGAGCGTGACATGCAAGGCAAGGCCGGGAAAAGCGCCGTCAAGGCGAATCCGGTACTCGGCGATGGGGGCCTGAAGAAGAAAGACGTACGCAAGTACCTGCCTTCGACCCGGACCGATAACAACTGGGCAAGCACTAAAAGTCGCGAGGAGATCGCAGCGATCAAGAAAGCCGGCGGATTTCTCGATCTGATGCAGTGGCGCGGCCATCGCTCCAACCCGGTAGGCATGGCAGACGACTTCTACGTGCTGGAGTACCGGTTGATGGATGCCGGCAAAGGCCCGTTCTCCAGCAACTTCGACAAAAAGGCGAAGCAGCCGAAGTACATGTACGACGACGCCAAGTTCGGCAGCAACGCCACCAGCACCGAACAGATCCGCAGCAAGGCGACCGCGCTCGTGCTGGAAAAGAACGCCGTGCCCTTCGATGCGAACCGTTCCTGGAAAGAAGGCGATCTGATCCCCGCCTACTACACCAGCCGTGACAAGACCAAGGGCTCGGCGGCGGACAACGCCAGTGCTACGGGTGAGTGGAAGAACGGCATGTGGACCGTGTTATGGACCCGCCCGCTCAACCTCAGCAATCCGGACGATAAAGCCTTGCGCCCGGGGAACCAGTACACGTTCGGTTTTGCGGTCCACGACGACAACATCACCACCCGCGGACATCACGTGTCCTGGCCGATGAGCGTCGGTTTCGGCGTCGAGGCCGACATCGAGGCTACCAAGGTCCCGTAACAGCCAACCACCAACCACACACCGCCTGCACCAAGGTGCAGGCGGTTTTCGTCCGACCCTGGGTATTTGTAAAACCCGACGCCGCAGATCTGGTCATCGACCTTGGTGACGAATGAAACCTTTTCCACCTGATCACCTTCCTCCGCGGTGACGCCGGTTTTCCCTCCGGCCGGACGAGGTGCCTTATAGGACACTTCCACGAATAAACAAATTCAGGGAATAAAATCGTCCTCCACTGCATCTCTATAGACATAAACCGGTCAGAAAAACGGCGTATTCGATAGTGCTCAACGTGTTGTTGCAACGCAAATTTGTGCGCAAGCGCGTCGCCACCCTGCGCGAACGGCTGTTTCGCACGGCGTATGCGTGGTGCCATAACCGGGCGCTGGCTGACGACCTGGTCCAGGAAACGTCTCTCAAGGCACTGGAGAATGCCGGGCAGCTGAGGGACGTCCGCACCGCCGACGCGTGGGTGTTCGCCATTCTCGCGAACTGCCACCGCGGCTACCTGCGGCGTGCCGACGCCGTGATTGCGGATAGCGACGACGAGGCGACGGAGGCCGAGGCCGGTCCCGAGCAGGTTGCCGATCAGGGCGCGCTGGTGGAACGGGTGCGCGCCGCGGTGGCACGCCTCAACGAAGAGCACAGAAAAGTGCTCACGCTGGTAGACCTGGAAGGTTTCTCGTACACCGAAGTCGCCGAGATCCTCGAGATCCCCGCCGGCACGGTCATGAGCCGGCTGAGCCGCGCGCGGCGCCGGCTGAAAATGCTGCTGCAATCGCGCATGGCGGAGTCGCAGGGGCAGATCTCGTATCTGAAAGGAAAACGATGAGCAGTCTGAACGATATCTCTCAGGAGCAACTCGAGGCCTTTGTCGATGGCCAGTTGGACGCGCCCGACAAGGCGCGTGTGCTGCTGGCTCTGGAGGCATCGGAAACGTTGCGCACACAGGTTGCCGAACTGCGGCGCCTCAAGGACATGGTGCGCCTGGCGTACGACGAAGTACCGGAACCGCTGCCAAGACCGATCGCATCGCCGCCCATCGGCGGGTACGCAGTGGCGGCCGCCGCCGGCGCCCTGATCATGCTGGCAGTCACTCAGCTGATCGCCTGGAACTGGAACGGCAAGTCGTCACTCGGCGACCACAGCGTCGCCACCGCTGCCACCGCACCGCCGCAGGCCTCACTGGCCGCCGTGGACCCGGAGCTGGTGATGTTCCATATTTCCACCAGCGACGACCGGGTCGGGACCGAGTTGCTGGATCAGGTGGAGCTGGTCGCCAGCCAGTACCGCCGATCGGGCCGTGCGCTTCGGGTCGTAGTGGTCGCCAACAACGAGGGTTTGCGCCTCTACCAGGTCGGGCATTCGCAAAATGAGCGCCGGATCCGTGAACTTTTCGCGCGCTACGACAACATAACCTTCGCTGCATGCGGCAATACCCTGCAACGGCTGGCCGGTTCCGGCGACTCGGTCCGGTTGCTGCCGCAGGCGATAGTAGTCGATTCCGGCGTCGCCGAGATCGCGCGGCGCCAGCAGCAAGGGTGGAAATATATCCGTATATGACGTGTGCCATGACGTGCACATTCATTCCAAGAGTCGGCTCGGCCGACCGTAAACTACCACGCAAGAGGAAATGTAATGATCATCAGAACACTGAAACTCACCCTCGGATCGGCGCTGATGGCGCTGCTGGTGCTGGCCGGCCAACAGGCGGTAGCCGACAGCGATCCCAAGCACAAAATCGTGATTCAGGTCAGCACCGATGACGTGCGCACGCAGAACATCGCGATGAACAACGCGGTCAACCTGCAGAAAGCGCTGGGTCAGGACAACGTGGCCATTGAAATCGTTGCCTACGGTCCCGGACTCACCATGCTTACGCCGAAAAGCCCCGCCTCCAAACGCGTGCCGAATCTAGCCATGCAGGACATCACGTTCAGTGCCTGCGGTAATACCAAGGCAAAAATGGAAGAGAAAAGCGGCAAAAAGGTTGTGCTGGTAGATGGCGTGCGGATGGTGCAGGCCGGTGTGCTGCGCATCATGGAGTTGCAGGAAGAAGGTTACGCCTACGTCCGTCCGTAAGACTGTATGAGGCGCTGGGTCCTGTCAGGCCTGGCGCTTCGTTACTCGGGAGGGAATCATGCTGCGAACACTATTGCTACTGTGCGCATTGACGCTGCCTCTGGCACCGGTACTCGGCGAACCGCTGCGCGAATTCAACCCGGGCCCGGCGGCGCTCGATGAGTTCATCGGCAAGGGCCAGTGGGTAATCGTCAAGATCTGGGCGTCGGACTGCGAAATCTGCAACCGCGAAGCGCATCAGTACGTGGACTTCCACGAATTCCACAAAGACACCGATGGAGTAATGCTGGGGATTTCGCTGGATGGCCAGGATCGGGCCGCGGCGCTGGATTTCATCGAGCGGCACGAAATCCCCTACCCCAACCTGATTACCGACTACGCGACGGGGATGGAATGGTACACCGGCGTCACGGGCCGGCAATGGATAGGAACCCCGACTTTCCTGGTCTACGATCCGGCAGGGACGTTACGCGCGCAGCAGGTAGGCGCGGTACCGACTCAGCTGATCGAGCAGTTCATCGCCAGCAACAGTAACACCAACTAATCCACGATCGCCTGATACACCAGCGTTTTCAGTTCGCGGCGGATCGGATAGGTAGAAGAAGGGATCAGCTGAGTCATGAAGATGACGCACAGATCCTCCACGGGATCGACCCAGAAATAGGTGCTGGCGACGCCGCCCCAGGCGAATTCGCCGGGCGAGTCGAGCACGTTGGCGGCGGCCGGGTCGACCACGACGGAGAAACCCAGGCCGAAACCGATGCCTTCGAAAGGCGTTTCGCTGAACACCGGCTGCCCCATAGCGGCCAGGTCGACATTCCCCGGCAGGTGATTGGTCGTCATGTACTCCAGGGTCTTGCGGCCCAGCAGCCTGACACCCTCCAGTTCCCCCTTGTTGAGCAGCATGCGTGTGAACCGGCGGTAGTCGTCGATTGTCGAGACCATACCGCCGCCGCCCGACAGGAATGTTGGACGTTCGAGATAGGGCGATGTCTCAGGATCGTCCCGCAACTTGTAACCGCCACCGTCGGTGAACTGGTAGCATGCCGCAAGGCGGTCGCGCGCTGACGGCACCACCTGGTAGTCTGTCTCGGTCATTCCCAGCGGTCCGGTTATCCGCTCGCGCACGAAGTCATCCAGCGGCTGCCCCGAAATCAGCTGCACCAGGTAACCGCACACGTCGGTAGATACGCCGTAGTTCCAGCGCGTTCCCGGCGTAAACAGCAGCGGAATGTCGGCGAGCTTCTGCACCATCTCCTCGAGCGTACCTTTGACGGCAAGCCCGCCAATGCCATGCTGCTGATACAGAGAAACCACCGGGTGCTCGCCCATGAAGCCGTAGGTCAATCCGGACGTATGCGTCAGCAAATGTTTGATGGTCAGCGGCGTCGCCAACGCCGATGTTTGCATTCTGCTGCCTTCACCGCTGTCATACACCCGCAGATTTTTCCAGGCCGGGAGGTAGCGAGAGACCGGGTCATCGAGCTGAAAGTGCCCCTGCTCGTAAAGCATCATCAGCGCGACGCTGGTTATCGGTTTGGACATCGAGTAGATGCGCAACACGGTATCCCGGGTGATATCCGCGTTGCGCTGCACATCGCGTTTACCGTAGGCATGAAAATAAGCTTCCTGGCCGCGCCGCGTCACGAGGCAGAGCACACCGGGAAACTTGCCGTCATCGACGTAGCGCTCGATATGGGACGACAGGTAAGCGAGTTTCTCTTGTGCAAGACCGTGCGACATGACAATTCTCTCGAAGTGCGTGGCTGGATTCTATGCGTTTTGCATCGACAGCCGCTACACCATCTGGAGTCGATGGAGCGCATGCTTGCGCGGCAGGCCATGCATCGCTTCGCCAGCGTGGACGCGGCGGCGCTTGCCTGATCCGCCCGGGACGGAGCTGCCAAATCTCAGGCGCGCAGAAAGCTGCGGGTCGGTTCACCGCCCGGCCCGGTGGCCTGGACCACGATTCGGCACCGGCTGCGCTCGTGTAACGCCAGCCGTGGCGGAAGATCGGGTTGGCGCACGATCCTGCCTGGCGGTGTGGACGACGGGGATTGCACCGGCTCGCTGGCGCCACCGGCCGAAAACCCGAACAACGAAAACCTGGCGAACAGTTCCCCGAGCAGGAACAGCACCAGCGGGACAATCAACAACAATACAACCGCGCCCATGCGCCGAGTCTAGCGAATTGTGATTGAATCGGCCACGGGCGCTGGTTCTCCCCTGCCTGCTCAGCCCATCACCGAGAAGCCGCCGTCAACCGGGATCGCGGTGCCGGTAACGAAATTGGAGGCAGGGCTGGCGAGAAACACGGCCAGGCCCTGGAAATCCGCGATGTCACCCCAGCGTCCAGCGGGAGTGCGCTCCAGCACCCGCTCGTGCAAGCCCGGAACGTCGCGACGGGCACGGCGCGTAAGGTCGGTGTCGATCCAGCCCGGGAGAAAGCAGTTGACCTGGACGTTGTCTGCCGCCCAGGCGGTGGCCAGCGCTTTGGTCAATTGCACCATGCCACCTTTGGAAGCAGCGTACGCGGGCGTCCAGGGTGCGCCGAAGATCGACATCATGGAGCCATTGTTTAGCACCTTTCCGGCGCCGGCTTCCTTGAACTGCGGGTAGCACGCCTTGCTGCACAGAAAAGCGCTGGTGAGATTCGTATCGAGCACCTGGTGCCACTCGGCCGCACTGAGATCCTCGGGGCGTTTACGGATGTTGGTCCCGGCATTGTTGACCAGGATATCCAACCGGCCGAACGTGTCCACCACCTCGTCCACCATCGTGCTGATCTGGACCTCGTCAGTCACGTCGGTTTCAATCGACACTGCTTGCACGCCATGTTGCTCGAGCTTGTGTACCGCAGCGGCGGACTTATCCCGATTGCGGCCCACCACCGCGATGTTGGCTCCGGCCTGCGCCAGGCCTTCGGCCATGCCGAATCCTATGCCCCCGTTACCGCCGGTGACGACGGCCACTTTGCCTGCCAGCTCAAACAGTTTCATGACACCCGGCCCTCGCTTTTTCTGACGATACCTATGTTAGCGCTGAAACACGGCAGTCCCACGCAAATCGTTCCCAAATCCTGCCGCTGCAGTTCGCGATCACCGGCAGACCCTTCGCGGCCATGCCGCTGTTATTGACCTTTGTCAAATACCCGCTCGAGGAGAACGGAGAAGCTTAGATCTGCCGGTCGACCCGTACTCGAAACCAAGGCGACGAAACGATTGTGACTTCCGCAGATCCCGCGCGTTCAAAACAAATCACTATCAGGGCAGCGATTGGCGCTGCTGCAGCTGGTTTCGTCTCCAGTATTCACCACTGGTACGGGGCCATCGCCTATGACACACCCTGGCGTTTTATTGTCTCTCTCTGGATCCCGGGTTTTGTACTGCTCGTTCTTTTATTGTTGTACATATACTGGAAGTCCACGGGCAAGGTCGTCAGAACAGTAACTGTTTGGGCATTCTTCCTCAGCGCAGTTGTATTCCAGGCCGGTTTTACACTCTTTGAGTCTGTCTACAGCCACGTTCTAAAGAATATCCTGTATTTCGGAGGTGCATCTCAATCGCTCCTGCTGCGACTGTTCCCACCGCCCGCTTATCATTTGCCGGACAATTGGCTGTTCGAATTCACTGGGGTACTCCAGCTCGTCGGATTTGTCGCGGCCTGGTTGGCGTATCGGGTAGTACAAGATCAGCGTACCTGAAAAGTATCGCGCGATCGCTATCGTCGTTCTGTGCCGGATCGACGACCTGAAATAACATTGTCTGATTCGTGCGCTAGATAGTTGTTCTTTGGCGGTACTATAGCCCCTTTTGGCCAGGGATAATGGCAAGGTGACGGATACTGCGTTTCTTACCAGCAGCGACGGAGAATGGTTCGTCGGCAACGATGCAGCCCGCGGGCCGTGGTCCGCCAATCATTGTCACGCGGGTCCCGTGGCCGGTGTATTCGCGCGCGCCTTTGAATCGCTTATCACCGACAAAACGCTGGTACGCCTGTCCGCCGTATTCATCCGCCCCGTGCCCATCGCAGGATTTCGGGTGAATGCGAGTATCACGCGAAACGGACGCACAGTTGCCACGGCGACAGCGGATCTGAAAGACGCCGCCGGAATCGTATGCGCCACTGCAGACAGTCTGCACATGGCTGTCCGGGATGCCGGTGTCCTGCCGAGCGCCGCGGTGGCAAGTCCAGACTTCAACGAAGCGGTACATGGAGTGTTTCCGATAGCCGAATCCCATCACCAGCTGCCTACGTTCGGCGACGCCGTGGAGATCGCCTACCCGCCAGGAGAAACGGCCGCCCCCGGCCCGACAACGCTGTGGATGCGAACACCGCCACTGTTAGCGGATGAGCAACCGTCCCCCTTTCAGCGGCTTTGCCCATTGGCCGACTGCGGCAACGCCATATCCCGCAACGCGGAGCTCACCGAAGCGTCGTTCGTGAATCCGGAAATCACGATTGCGTGCTTTCGCGCACCGCAGTCGGACTGGTTGGCGTCCAGAGCGATCTCATTTTGGGAACCCACCGGCATAGGTCTGGCGAGCGCCGCGCTGTTCGACGAGATGGGTATGATCGGTACTGCGCTGCAGACACTGATCGTAGAACCGGTTCGCCGATAGGCCTCGTGCCAGTCTCTTGCTACAAAGTTTCGGTACACTACGCACACAGTGAACTTATAACAGCAGAATGACACATCGAGGCATCCAATTCTGGGCATTGCAGGGGCCGGGCTGGCTGTTGCTGCTGTACCTTGTCTATGCGCAGGCGATCCCCGCGTTCGACTATGATCTCGGCATTGCAATGGGTACGCAGGAACCCGCGGCGCAGATCACCGAGGTCGGCGTTGCGTTCTGGTACGGCTTCGCATTGGGCGATCTCGTGGTGTACATACCACTGCTGGCCGCCGGATTAGTCGGTCACGCACTGGACCGGCACTGGGGCCGCGTCACCCTGAGTGCGGCGCTGGGAATTACCGTCTACTGGCCGATCGTCTGCCTCGCCGCAGTCGTTGCAGCGCGCGAAGCAGCTGGCTGGAACATCGCCGATGAAACGCCCTACTGGATCGTCCTGCCGCTCATTGCGCTTTGGGGCGCGTGGGGATTCTGGCGTCTCGCGCGTCCAGGCGGCGACAAGTAAAGAACCAATCGAGCAAGGCCACCCCGACATCACGCAGCACGATTCAGGCGTGGTGCTCAACCTGCCCGACGAACAAAAGGTGCAATTCCGCATCGGCGTGAACTACCAGCGCGCTATGCGGCTCAGCCCGATGTATCCGAGTTGGTACGCGGGGACTCTCGAGAATGCGTACCGTCTGCTTGGTCGCTACGACGAAGCTATTGCTTCGCTGAACTCGTATATCAAGCGCGATCCGGAGGACGTACGCATCGCGCGCGCGGCTTGCCGCTACCTTGGTTGAAGCCGGACGCAAAAATGAAGCGCACACAGTGGCCAAGGATATACCGCGATTGAGGCCCGACTTCAGCGTCGATGGGTACGTTCGTTCACGCCTTTACACGGACCCGGGAGTGAAAGAGCGGTTGGCGGCTTCATTGCTCGCGGCGGGACTGCCGCGCTGACGGATTCCGCTGGCGGACACCCGTCCGCAACATAACGTTCGGACACCACTTTCCCTGCGGGATCGGACGTTACCAAATTACCACTGTTACAGCGTCTGCGATTCTAGATCGAACAACGTACGCACGCACTCTCGAAGTAAAAGTTTTCGACGTTCATTTACCAGTTCTGTGGATGAGATCACACAGCAAGTGTCTATGTGATCAATGTTTGAAATCCGTTCCGTCACTAACGTACGCCACAACAACAAACAAACGTACAAACAAGCACACAAGGAGGATTGGCCGATGTGCATTTCGCGGGTGAAGCGTAGCGACGGGTATCCTGGTAGACCTGGTTATCTCGCTCGGACCCGTAAATGATCGCCATCATCCCCCAGGTGGATCAAAAAAGCCGGTTTGTCGGTACCGATGCTGGTATAGCTCGCAGCATCACTGTTGCCGCTGCCACCGCGGGTCAGACGCGAGCGTTAGCGACGGCGCTCTCCCCCTCTCTCCCGGTGGCTCCGCCAGGGAGGAGCTCTTGGCACAAGGAAGTGCCACTTACTTTTGGGGGGCGCGCAGGACCGAATATCCGGTGCGCCACTACTCCTCTTACAGCGCCTTCGTCGCCTCGGGATAGTTGTGTACCACACGCAACGTTATGCGGCGCTTATCGAGACCGCGTGACAATTTGATCCGTATGAAACCATTCGTCGTGCAGCAAGATACCTTGAGATAGTAGTTGTCCTCGACATAACACACCGGATCCATGTATTTACCGGCGATCTCCGGATCGACCCAGAATGAATCGTAATTGACGATCGGTATGACACGGCGATCAAGCGGCTTCAACGCAGCATCGACCGCCTCCTCGATGTGGTCAATATCCTCCAGTGTTTTGACCCGGAATAACCATCACAATGCGTCCCAGGTTGTCTCCAACCAATAACTCTGGAAACGCTCGCCGACATCTCGTCGAATTCGACGTCTATTTAGTCTGTCCTTGCTCTAACAAGTCAGGATGTTGTGAATTCGTCTAGCGTAATCTAGAAAGTACTATTTCCCCAAGCTGGAGTAGAGCTGCGCATTTTGGTTAAGTCTCCTAACCGAACAACCTTTTCGCTCGTTCCCGCTCGAATCTATGTAGAGTTTCTTCCGTCGATTTTCTGTTTTTCGCTGAAAACGCTGTCGCTATTTCTTGAACATGTTCTCGCACGAATATCGCTTTCCCTTCGTCCATTACAGCGCTATCTATAGTTTCGTTAGTAACAAATTGTTGAATAACATCATATGAAAACCAATCATCCCTAGACGCATTATGACTGCTCTGAAAGTCCAAGAATATCTGCCCCCTATCTCTAACGAATCGCAGCCTAGATCCTC
>JAOTYY010000216.1 GCA_029861595.1 Gammaproteobacteria bacterium | reverse complement strand
CGTGCCGGGGTCGGAATTTTGGAGCGGGAAACGAGGTTCGAACTCGCGACCTCAACCTTGGCAAGGTTGCGCTCTACCAGCTGAGCTATTCCCGCCCGAACAAGGTATTGTAATCGAGCTCCCTGCTCTGTCAACCAGCGTAATTGGACCTCAGCGCGGCCCGCAAATAAGCGACCATTGACACGATGGTGAGCACAGCAGCAAGCTCCAAAAGAAACAGGCCGAGTTCGTAGGTTGGCAGGCCTACCAGCGGCATGGGCTGGAAATACAGCATGAAAAACACCGCAAACAGCTGCACGGTCGTTTTGATCTTGCCAAGCATCGAGACCGACACCTTGCTGCTGCTGCCGACCTCGGCCATCCACTCGCGCAACGCCGAGACGATAATCTCGCGCCCGATAATGATCATGGCGGGAATGGTGACCCAGATGCGCGGGTCGTCGGCGACCAGCATGATCAGCGCTACCGCAACCAGCAATTTGTCCGCGACCGGGTCCAGGAACGCGCCAAACGAGGAACTTTGATTGAGGCGCCGCGCGAGATACCCGTCCAGCCAGTCGGTGATACCGGCAATCGCGAAAATCGTCGCGCACGCGGGGCGCACCCAGTCGAAAGGCAGGTAAAACAGCACGACTACCACTGGCAGCAGTGCGATGCGGAACAGAGTCAGCACCGTGGGCACGGTCATGATCACGAGGCAGCTCCGATATCCGTTTCGTGATAGTGGTCGTAAATTCGTTGCGCAAGGTGGCGGCTGATTCCGCTGACACTTGCCAGGTCTTCGACGCCCGCGCGTGTTATACCACGCAATCCGCCGAATGCGCGGAACAATTGCTGGCGTCGTTTCGGCCCCAATCCCGGTATTTCCTCGAGCGTCGAGCGCTGGCGCTTTTTGCTGCGCTGCCGGCGATGGCCGAATATTGCAAACCGGTGCGCCTCATCGCGAATTTCCTGGATCAAATGCATGCCTGGGGTGTCGGGCCCGATCTGCAGCGGTTGCGGTTGCGAGGCGATGTGAATGGTTTCCAGGCCCGGTCTGCGACCCAATCCCTTGGCCACGCCGACCAGCGCGGGCCCGGACAGTTGCAGCTCCGTCAAGACTTCCACGGCACGGCCCAGCTGGCCCTTGCCGCCATCGATGAATATCACATCGGGCACGTCGCGATTCTCCTTTAGTACACGCGTGTAGCGGCGTCTTATCGCCTGTTCCATTGCAGCATAATCGTCCCCGGGTTCCACATCCTTGATGTTGAATCGCCGATAGTCCTGTTTCAGGGCACCCTGACTGTCGAACACCACGCACGAAGCGACTGTGCCCTCCCCTCCCGTGTGGCTGATATCGAAACACTCCATGCGCCTCGGCGGATCGTCGAGTCCCAACGCATCGGCTAGCGATTGCAGCCGCATGGCCACGCCTGCACGAGAGGCGAGCCGTGTCTGCAATCCGATGCGCGCGTTTTCCCTGGCCGTGCGCATCCAGCGTGCACGCTCGCCGCGCAGATTGTGTGACAGCACAACGCGCCGGCCCGCGTGGTCACTCAAAGCATCGGCGAGCACCACGGCATCGTCGGCCGCGTGGCTCAGCAGCAATTCGTGGGGTGGTTCGCGGCGCAGGTAATATTGGGTGATGAAGGCATAGAGAATCTCGCCGTGACGCGCATCGCCCGCGGTCGACGGATAAAACGCCTTGTTACCCAGATTGCGGCCTTCGCGCACAAAGAATACCTGCACACAACTCTGTCCGCCCTGTTTATGGCAGGCGACGATATCCAGATTGCCACGCTCACTGCGCATGTAATTGCGGGACCTGATGCGCTGCAGCTGCGCTATTCGGTCCCGCAGCGTTGCCGCAAATTCATAGTTCAAATCACGCGATGCATTGTCCATCTGCTCAGCCAGCGTCTCGATAATCTGCGAATCGCGGCCTTCGAGAAACATGATCGTATGCTCGACGTCCCGTGCATAGTGCTCGGCGTCCACGTAGCCCACGCACGGGGCACTGCAATTGTCGATCTGATATTGCAGACACGGACGCGAGCGGTTGCGAAAGAACGCGTCTTCGCACTGCCGCACCATGAACAACGTCTGCAACGCGTGCAGCGTGTCGCGAACCGCCCCCGCGCTCGGGTAGGGACCGAAGTAACGTCCCTTACGGCTCTTTGCGCCGCGATGAAAAGCGAGTCGCGGAAACTCGTGCCCGATATCGAAAAAAATATACGGATAGCTCTTGTCGTCACGCAGCACGACATTGTAGCGCGGCTGGTGTTCCTTGATCAGTTCGTTCTCCAGCAGCAGGGCTTCGCCTTCCGTGTTGGTGACGGTCACTTCAACATCGGCCACCCGCCTCATCATGGCATCCGCTTTCGCCGACGTCGCCGAACGGCGGAAGTGGCTGCTCAGGCGCTTGCGTAGATTGCCGGCTTTGCCGACGTAGAGTATTTTCCCGCCATCCTCCAGCAGGCGGTAGACGCCGGGGCGGGTGCTCACACGCTTGAGAAACACGCCGGCGTCGAAGAGTTCGGTATCGGACATGATGCGACTCAGGTCTGCAGCAGGGTTCGCGCGCGCTCGAATACCGCGCGAAACATAGGCTCGGTAAGACGCCTGGTCTGGGTGTTGTAGCGGCTGCAGTGGTAGGAGTCGAGCAGCAGCGGTCCGCCGGGCAACTCGTGCAATCGGTTGTGGCCGAAGCGGTGGGCGCTACGCACATACCCAAGCGCTTTCAGCACTGCATTATGTGCGATGCCGCCGAGTGCGACGACGACGCGAAATTGCCCGGCCGTCAACTCACCGCGTAGAAAGCTGTTGCAGTTATTGACCTCGGCGCCCAATGGTTTGTTCTCGGGCGGCACACACTTCACCGCATTTGTCAGTCGACAGTCCAGCAGCTGCAGTCCGTCGTCCAGGTGCAGCGATTCGGCAGCTGAACTGAATCCGAAATCGAACAGCGTGCGATACAGGAGAATCCCGGCAAAATCGCCCGTGAACGGCCTGCCGCTGGCGTTGGCGCCATGCAGACCAGGAGCAAGGCCCACGATCAGCAACCTGCCTTGCGCATCGCCGAACGGTGCAACCGGCGCACAATGATAGGCTGGAAATTTCGCTTTGCTGGCATCCAGGTAACTGGCCAGTCGGTCGCACTGGCGACACGCGGGATCGAACGCGAGCGACACGTGCGTGCGCCCGGCGGGTTCACGCACGTCCTACGACTCCGTGCTCCAGCGCGAGCCTGATCATCTGCGCTTCGCTGGAAACGCCCAGTTTGGTCGAGGCGCGCGCCCGATAGGTGCTGACGGTCTTGCTGCTGACGTTCATGGTTTTCGCGATCGCGCTGTTGCGCAAACCCTGGCTCAGGAGCATAACGAACTGCAATTCGCGCCGGGACAACAGATCGAAGGGCGATTCGCCTTCGCCGTCCACCAGACTGAGTGCCAGAGATTGGGCCACCTGGCCGCTGACGTAACGCTCGCCGGCGGCCACACGGCGGATTGCACGTGTCATTTCATCTACCGAGCAACCCTTGGTGAGGTAGCCGTGCGCACCCGCTTTCAATAACGTGCGTGGCAGGGGGCCATCGGCGATTGCAGTCAGAATGATGATACGGTTGCCGGGCGTGCACGCAAGCATCCTCCGGGTAGCCTCCAATCCACCCATGCCCGGCATCTGTATATCCATCAGCACCACGCGCGTGCGTACATCTTGCCGGATCAACTGCAACGCGGCTTCTCCCGAGTCCGCTTCGGTTACGGAAAAACCGGCTTCTTCCAGCAGGCGCCGGATTCCCAGTCTCACGACCTCGTGATCGTCGACGATTAATACGTCAATCGGCTGCATAGCGTCTGGATTACAACAGGCTTACCTACGGGTATCTTGCGTTATGGAACACGGCACTAGTATTTTACTAACGCAGAACCCCAGGTGAATCCGCCGCCGAACGCTTCCAGCAGCAACGTCTCGCCGCGCTTTATACGCCCGTCGCGAATCGCAACGTCCAGTGCCAGCGGCACCGATGCAGCGGATGTATTGCCGTGCTCGTCGATCGTAACAACCACACGATCCATCGGCATTTGCAGCTTGCGCGCAGTTGCTTCGATTATGCGTATGTTCGCTTGATGCGGCACCAGCCAATCCACGTCCGATTTTTCCATGCCGTTGGCGGCCAGTGTTTCGTCGACGATCCTGCCAAGAGTACGCACGGCCATTTTGAAGATCCTATTGCCTTGCATCTCGACATAGGCGCTGCCCTGCAGCACGTCATCGTAACGTTGCGAGACACCGCTGGGCACATGCAGCAGGTCGGCATAGTCGCCGTTGGCGTGCAGGTGGGTCGACAGCACCCCCGGTTCGTCACTGGACTGCAGCACGACTGCACCCGCGCCGTCGCCGAACAACACGCAGGTGCCGCGGTCAGTCCAGTCGATGATGCGGGAAAACGTCTCCGCACCTACCACCAACGCGCAGCCGTGTGTTCCTGCTCGCACGAAGTTATCCGCTACCGCCAGCGCGTAGACGAACCCGGTGCACACCGCCTGCACGTCGAATGCCGCACAGCCCTTGATTCCCAGACGACTTTGCAGCAAACAGGCCGTGCTTGGAAAAACGCGGTCGGCCGTCGTGGTTGCGACGACGATCAGATCGATGTCACTGGCGGCAACACCGGCGGCGTCCATGGCGCGACGCGACGAAGCCTCGGCAAGATCGCAGGTGCTCTCGTCATCCGCCGCGATATGCCGCTTGCGGATCCCGGTGCGCTCGCGAATCCACTCATCGCTGGTATCGACGAGCTTGGCGAGATCATCGTTGGTCAGTACTTTTTCAGGCAGGAAACTTCCCGTGCCGGCGATGCGCGAATAGATCACGCCGTCTTCCTCGCCAGAAACTGCTGCTCGAGCCGTTTGTGGATACGCTTGGGCAGATCCTTTGCTACTTCCACAATGCCAATCTCTACCGCGTTGGCGAACGCGAAAACGTCCGCGCTGCCGTGGCTCTTGATAACGATGCCTTGCAGACCGACCAGCGTGGCGCCGTTGTACCTGCGCGGATCGAACAGACCGCGAAACCGCCGCAACACCGGTTTAGCAATCAACCCGACGATGCGCGTCAAGGCATTGCGCGAAAAACTCTCGCGCAGATAATGGGTAATCATTTTGGCCACACCCTCGCTGGTTTTCAGCGATACGTTGCCAACAAAACCATCAGTGACCACAACGTCGACGGCATCGGTGTAGATATCATCGCCTTCGACATAGCCGATGTAGTTCAAGTCGCTGCTCTCGAGCAGCTGCCCGGCTTCCTTTACTTTCTCATTACCCTTGATGTCTTCCTCGCCGATATTCAACAATCCCACCCGCGGTCTCGGATCGCCGGTGACGACTGCAACGAGTTCGGAGCCCATTACCGCAAACTGGTAGAGATGCTCGGCCGTGCAGTCCACGTTGGCACCCAGATCCAGCATGTGCGTATGGCCATCGATCGCCGGTATGCGCGTTACGATAGCGGGCCTGTCGATACCCGGCAGGGTTTTCAACACGTAACGTGCGGTAGCCATCAGTGCACCGGTATTACCCGCGCTCACACAGGCATCCGCGTCGCCACTTTTCACCAGGTCGATCACGACCCGCATGGACGAGTCTTTCTTCTTGCGCAGGGCCTGTGCGGGCGACTCGTTCATTTCCACGCGCTGGGTCGCGTGGCGCACCTGCAATCTGGCATCGCGCCGCTCGCCCAGTTCGCCGCAGATAGCAGTTTCGTCCCCAACCAGTATCAGCTGGATGTCGGCATGTTTGCGCAGCACGTCCAGTGCCGCCGGGACCACGACACTCGGGCCGAAGTCGCCGCCCGAAGCATCGAGTGCGATAGTAACTGGGCGATTCATTGCGGATTACCCGGGCGCGCCCGGGCACAGCAGGTGCTTAGTCTTCGTCGTCGACTTGCGTATCGATGACTTTGCGACCGCGGTAAAAACCGTCAGCGCTGATGTGATGACGCCGATGCACTTCACCGGTGGTGCTTTCTATCGAAAGTGCCGGTTTGGCCAGGGCATCATGTGCTCGTCGCATGCCGCGGCGCGAAGGCGTTTTACGTCGTTGTTGGACTGCCATCTCAGAGTTTCTCCGGAGGTTGTTTCACGTGTAAGTCTCGCAGCACCGCAAACGGCGTTTGCCGTTCGCCGATCTCCGCTTCACCGAACGTGGAGCCTGCGCGGCGTTGCGGCGGCTTGCACTGTTCTGCGCCGCGGTGCCGGGGCGCTATCGGTAAGCATAACAATAGTTCGTCTTCGAGCAGCTCCAGCACGTTCACTTGTGCTGAGTCCAGCGTCACCGAATCAACGTGCTCGGGCATCTGGTCCGGGTCGTCCTCGGCGTCCAGTAATGCCAGTCGGAATTCCGTTTCCAGCGGAAGCTGCATGGGTTGCAGGCAGCGCTGGCAGGTCAAAGCCAGCTCGGTTTGCAGTGCGCCGCTCAGCGTGCGCCGGCCACTTGCCCCGCGCTCGAAACGCAGCCGAATCTGCACGGTACCCAGCTCGTCGGCAAGTTCCGCACATAAACGGGGAAACTGGCGCAGTGCCAAGCTGCCCTGGAACTCGGTGCTCTCACCGCCCAGCCGGCTCACATCCAAAGGCTGCCTAAGATCCTCGATCACGACACACACCAGAAAAGTATTTTATTACAATAGCTTATGATGCAAACTGCACGAGTTCCTCGAAGCTAGTGAACACCGTTTAGCAAAACCGGGCATTTTAGAGAGAAGCAGCTTGGCCGTCCAATCGCAAAACGCTTCACACGCTACCCTGATTCTAGCCTCTACCTCCGCCTATCGGCGAGCGTTACTGCAGCGCCTCGGGATCGTGTTCGAGACCTGCGCTCCGGTGGCCGAGGAACGGCGTCTGGCCGCCGAATCGGCACCGGCGATGGCGCGTCGCCTGGCCGAAGACAAAGCCCGCAGTATCGCTGACCGCTACCCGCACGGGCTGATTATCGGCTCGGATCAGACAGTCGCCGCGGACGGGGAGATAATCGGCAAACCTGGCAACGCGGTTACTGCGCGCCGGCAGCTGACGGCGGCGTCAGGCAAGTGGCGCACATTCCACACGGCAGTGTGCCTGCTGCACGCCGAAACCGATCGCATGCGCTGCGAAATCATCGACTACCGGGTGAAATTTCGCGACCTCAGCGCCGCAGAGATAGACCGCTACCTGCAGGTCGAACAGCCATACGATTGCGCGGCAAGCATGAAAAGCGAAGGGTTGGGCATCGCGCTGTTGGAAACGATGGAAGGCTCAGATCCTACCTCGCTGGTAGGCCTGCCGCTGATCGCACTGAGCGGTATGCTGCGTGCCGAAGGTGTGCCGGTACCCTGACTGCGGTGCGAGTAAATGGCTTAGCGGTGTTTGCGCAACGTCATGGTA
>JAOTYY010000427.1 GCA_029861595.1 Gammaproteobacteria bacterium | reverse complement strand
CCCCAGGCGATTCGGCGTGCTGGTCCAGTCCAGCGCCCCGGACGAGTCCACTATCAACTCTTCGTGCATCGGCGCCGCGCTGATTTCGATCGGGGTGGAGCCCGTCGCGATAATCACATGCTCCGTTTCGTAGGTCGCGGCCTCACCCTCGAGCGGGGTAACTTCGACCTGCTTTTCGGCGACCAGCTTTCCGTGCCCGTGCAGCGCGGTGATTTTATTGGCTTTCAACAACTGGCCGATGCCGCCGGTGAGCTCCGTGACAATTTTGTCCTTGCGCGCGACCATTGCGGGCACATCCGCGGTTACGCCTTTGTGCATGATGCCGTGCAATTGGTTGTGGTCGCGCATCGTCTCGAACAGCTCCGAGCTCTCCAGCAGCGCCTTGGATGGTATGCAACCGACGTTCAGACAGGTACCGCCCAGCGAGGGTTTGCCCTGCTTCCCCACCCACTCGTCGATGCAGGCGGTTTTCATGCCAAGCTGCGCGCAACGAATCGCCGCTACGTACCCGGCCGGGCCGGCGCCTATCACGATGACGTCGAATTTTTCCGCCATGAGCTATCCCCTTGTAATTTTTTCTGCCGCGCACGTGGCGCGCGCGGGTGCTCCCCGGTTTGTGAACGCGCAGCGCCAGTAGCTGCGCTGCGAATGCGAGCGTTACACGTCGAGTAGAATCCGGTGTGGATCTTCGACCAGCTCCTTTATTGTACGCAGGAACGTGACGGCCCCTTGGCCGTCGACGACACGGTGATCGTAGGACAGGGCGACATACATCATCGGACGTACCACGATCTCGCCGCTTTCGACCACCGGGCGCTCCTGGATCGCGTGCATGCCCAGGATTGCACTTTGCGGCGGATTGAGAATCGGCGTAGACAGCAGCGAACCGAACACGCCGCCATTGGTGATGGTGAAGGTGCCGCCAGTCATCTCTTCGATGTTCAGCTTGCCGTCGCGAGCACGGCTGCCCAGATCGCGGATGGTTGTTTCGATCTGCGCCAGGGTCATGTGCTCGGCGTCACGCAGCACCGGCACCACCAGCCCGCGATCGGAGGAGACTGCGACACCCACATCGACAAATCCGTGATACACGACGTCGTTGCCGTCGATCGATGCATTGATTTCGGGAAAGCGTTGCAGCGCTTCGGCGCAGGCCTTCACGAACATCGACATGAACCCGAAGCGCACGCCGTGCGCCTTCTCGAACTGATCTTTGTACTGCGTGCGTAGATCCATTAACGGTTTCATGTTGACTTCGTTAAAAGTGGTCAACATCGCGGTGGATTGCGAGGCGTGCAGCAGGCGTTCGGCAATCCGTGCGCGCAACCGTGTCATCGGAACGCGTTTCTGTGGGCGCTGCTCGTCATCCAGCGTCACGGCGCCGGCCATCGGCGCCGAGGGCGCGGGGGCCGATGCGGGCGCAGGTGCGGCGGCCGGTGCAGCCGGTGCGGCCGGTGCTTGCGCCGCGGCGTTTTCCATGTGCTGTACGACATCTTCCTTGGTGATACGACCGCCTTTGCCGCTGCCGCTGATCTGGCTCACGTCGAGGCCGTGTTCGGCAATCAGTTTGCGCGCCGCGGGGCCCATTCCCGCCGCGCCGTCGCCACCGTTGGATTTGCCCGCCGCCGACGGCATCGCTGCAGCGGCCGGGGCGGGCGCGGCCGCCGTTTTGCCCGCGCCGTCGCCAATGATCGCCAGTACTTGATCGGCGGTGACTGTCTGACCGTCGGCTTCGACGATTTCCTGCAATACACCGTCCACCGGTGCCGGCACTTCCAGCACTACTTTGTCGGTCTCTATGTCCACCAGCACTTCGTCGCGCTGTACGGCTTCGCCGGGCTGCTTGTGCCAGCTGAGCACCACCGCATCGGCGACGGATTCGGGCAATGTCGGAACGCGGACTTCGATAGTCATGATGTGGTCCTTTAACGACGCGTGTGGTTAGTCCCTATGTCGTACGCTGCTTGCGTCCTCTTGCGGGGGGCAGGATTCTGACTAAATTGCCGG
>JAOTYY010000026.1 GCA_029861595.1 Gammaproteobacteria bacterium | reverse complement strand
TGAAGCATCCCCCCCCCATCCCAGCCCTTCTCCCCCAGGGGAGAAGGGCTTCTGATCTCTGACATCTGGCATCACACCCTCTCGATAATGCGCTCGCCAAATAATCCCTGCGGCCGGAAATACAGAAACACCAGCGCCAGCACGTAAGCGAACCAGTTTTCGATCGCGCCCCCGAATAACGGCCCCCAGTAGATCTCGGCGATCTTCTCGCCGACGCCGATGATCAAACCGCCGACAATAGCGCCAGGCACCGAGGTGAAGCCGCCGAGAATCAGCACCGGCAGCGCTTTCAGCGCTATCAGCGACAGCGAAAACTGCACGCCGCTTTTCGAGCCCCACATAATGCCGGCAACCATCGCCACGATGCCCGCCACCGACCAGACGATGACCCAGATCGTTTTCAGCGGAATTCCGACCGACATCGCTGCCTGATGATCGTCGGCGACGGCGCGCAATGCACGACCGATGGGCGTCTTCTGAAAGAAAACCGCAAGCCCGATGACCATTACCGCACCGATTCCAGCCGCCCAGAGATCGAACGAATTGAGCAGCACGCCGCCCACCTCGAAGGAATCGACGGGAATGCCGACGTCAAGCCGTTTCACGTCGCTACCCCACAGCGATTCCCCGAAGCCTTCGAGAAAGAAAGTCAGACCTATGGTCGCCATGAACAGAATGATGCCCTCCTGGTTGACCAGTGGCCGCAGCATTACCCGCTCGATGGCAAACGCCAGCGCGACCATGACGGCCATGGTCAGGATCAACGCCAACCACACCGGCACACCGTGCTCCATGAGTCCGACCAGCGTAAGTGCGGCAAACAGCACCATGACGCCCTGGGCGAAATTGAATACCCCCGAAGCCTTGAAAATAAGCACGAATCCGAGCGCCACCAGTGAATACATGATGCCGGTGAGCAGCCCGCTGATAACGACTTCCAGCAGGAACACCGGCGCATCCGCCATATCCACGAAGGGCAGAACGAAAACACCTTGCAGCAAGTCCATAGTTGACCTTTATCCAGCGCTCAGTCGTGTACCGCGCCCAGATAGGCGTCGATCACCGCTTTATTACCGCGCACCTCATCGGGCGTGCCGTCGGCCAGCAGTTTGCCATAGTCCAGCACGGCGACCCGATCGGACAGGTCCATCACCACACTCATGTCGTGCTCGATCAGCACGATAGTGGTACCGAAATCATCGTTAACGTCGATGATGAAACGGCTCATGTCCTCCTTCTCTTCGGTGTTCATACCGGCCATGGGTTCGTCCAGCAACAGCAGGTCGGGCTCGGCCGCCAGCGCCCGGCCCAGTTCTACGCGCTTCTGCAGCCCATAGGGCAGGCGTCCCACCGGCGTCTTGCGGATCGCCTGGATCTCCAGGAAATCGATGATGTGCTCGACGAACTCGCGGTGCTCCATTTCCTCGCGCTGCGCCGGTCCCCAGTACAGCGCCTGCCACAGGAAGTTCCTGCGCATCTTCAGGTTACGCCCGGTCATGATGTTGTCTAACGTCGTCATGCCCTTAAACAGCGCTATGTTCTGGAACGTCCGGGCGATGCCCTGGGCGGCCGCATCGTGGGTGCGCATCTGCTTGCGCGCCTGCCCCTTGAAAGTAATCGTGCCGTCCTGCGGGTGGTAGAAACCGTTGATGACATTGAGCATGGAACTCTTGCCGGCGCCGTTGGGCCCGATAATCGCGCGGATCTCGTGTTCGCGGGTGTCGAAACTCACGTTTTCCAGCGCGGTTACACCGCCGAAGGACAACGACACATTGTCAACTTTCAGCACCACTTCCCCGAAGTTGCGCTCAGCCATTATGCTTAACCAGCTCGCCGCGGCACTAGTTGGCCGCAGCCGTGGGCTGGAATGTCTGTGTATCGCGAATCTGCAGATCCGCTGAAATCTTGCCCTTGCGCCCGTCCTCGAAAGTCACCTCAGTATCGACGTGACACCGCTCCTGGTCTGAATAGAGCGCATCGATCAGCATCCTGTAGCGATCGGCGATAATGCGACGGCGGACTTTCAGTGTGCGAGTCAACTCGCCGTCGTCCGCTTCCAATTGCTTGTGCAGAATCAGGAATCGTTTGATCTGCGAGCTCGCCAGGTGAGAGTCCGCGGCAAGATCGCGGTTCACTTGCTCGATGCTGTCGTGCACCATTTTATAAACCTCGGGGTGCGCGGCCAGTTCCTGATAACTGCCGTAGGGAATCCCGTGGCGCTCCGCCCAGTTGCCGACCGCTTCCAGATCGATGTTGATGAACACGGTGGTGTGATCGCGATCGTTCCCGAACGCCACCGCTTCTTTGATATGCGGGAAGAACTTCAGTTTGTTCTCGATGTATTTCGGCGAGAACATGGCGCCGCTGGTCAGTTTGCCGACGTCCTTGGCGCGATCGATAACGCGCAGATGCCCTTCGTCGTCGAAGAATCCCGCATCGCCGGTGTGCACCCAGCCGTCGGGTGTCTTGGTCTCCGCCGTCGCCTGCGGGTTTTTATAGTACTCTCTGAACACCCCGGGACTGCGGTACATTACCTCCCCGCTGTCCTCGATGCGTACTTCCACGCCTGGCGCGGGTGGACCCACGGTGTCGGAACGTACCTCACCATCGCGCTGTATGGTAATGAACACCGAAGCTTCCGTTTGCCCAAGCAGTTGTTTGACGTTGATGCCCAGCGAACGGTAAAAATCGAAAATTTCCGGGCCTATGGCCTCACCGGCCGTGTACGCCAGACGCACACGGCTCAGTCCCAGGGTATTCTTGAGCGGTCCATAAACGCACAAGTCGCCAAGGCGATACAGCAACCGGTCCGTGAAAGATGTCTGCTCGCCGTCCAGGATGCGCGTTCCGACGCGCTTGGCGACGCCCATGAAGTAGTGGAACAGCTTTTGTTTCAGCCTGGCCGCATCTTCGATGCGGATCATGACGTTGGTCAGCAACCGCTCGAAAATTGCCGGTGGCGCAAAAAAGTAGGTCGGGCCGATCTCGCGTAAATCGGTCATCACGGTATCGGTGCTTTCCGGGCAACTCACGCAGAAACCCGCAACGTAGGCTTGCGCGTAAGAAAAAATGTGATCACCCACCCAGGCCATGGGCATGTAGGCGAGCGTTTCCTCGTCCTCGCGCAGCCCTTCGAACTCGATGCTGTTGACCGCCGTGACGACCATGTTCTCGTGCGTCAGCACCACGCCTTTCGGTTTACCGGTAGTGCCCGAGGTATACAGAATTATCCCGTCGTCGCTGCCTTTGCCCTTGGCGATTTCCTCGTGCCAGGCCTGCGGCTTTTTCGCCAGCAGTTCGCGGCCTCTTTCCTGCACTGTCACGAAACTGGACAGCCGTTGGTGATCGTAGCCGCGCAGGCCACGCGTATCGTCGTAGATTATCTGCTCGAGCAGCGGGCAGCGATCGGCGACCTCCAGCACCTTGTCGACCTGCTCCTGGTTCTCGGCGATCACGAACCGCACACCGGCATGCTCGAGCACGTACTGCATCTCTTCGGCCACGGCGTCCTGGTAAGTAGGTACCGGCACCCCGCCCAGGGACTGCGCCGCCGCCACCGACCAGTACAGGCGCGGGCGATTGTCGCCGATGATCGCCAGCTTGTCGCCGCGCTCGAAACCCATTGCCAGCAGACCACAGGCAAACTGCTCGACTTCGGCAGCAACCTGCGCCCAGGTCCACGATTGCCATATGCCAAACTCTTTTTCACGGTTCGCCTGGCGATCGGCATAACGTTTCGCGCGGTCGACCAGGAGCTTGGGAAAGGTGTCAAGCTCTGTCATGTCCTCCACCCTGGTGCTTATCTACTGCGGACGGGATAAGGCCTGTCCGGCGTAAGCTAATCTACTGCTCTTTTTCGCGACCTGCCAGGCCAGCAGGTCGTCAGGTCACGATTCTAAGCCGGGCGGGCGGGTAATGCGCAAAGATTCTGACTTACGCTTACGTCAACGTCAACGACTCGCCGGGACGATCGGCACCCCTACTCCAACGCGGGCGACAGCGCTATCCTGCGCAGATTCCAGCCACGCCAGCCGGACACGAGAATTGCGCGTATGCATGACCAGACACCTCCCGACGATAGAATGCCTTCGTTGCGCACCGTGGCCATGCCCGCGGATGCCAACCCCAACGGCGATATTTTCGGGGGCTGGCTGATGTCGCAAATGGACATCGCGGGCGGCAGCTATGCTTACGAGGTGGCGCGCGGGCGCGTGGTAACCGTCGCGGTCGAAGGCATGGCGTTTCTTAAACCGGTCAATATGGGCGACCTCGTCAGCTGCTATTGCGAAACCCACCGGATCGGCAACACCTCGATCACGGTGGCGGTGGAAACGTGGGTGCGCGGTCGCAGCGGCGGCCGGCAGGTAAAGGTGACCGAGGGCCTGTTCACGTTCGTGGCGATCGATGAACGAGGCCTGCCGCGCCCCGTACACGATGACTAACAGTCACAGCGATGCCCAGGCCCTGGCCGACACACTGCGGGCCAAACGCCTGCCGCCGGTGGCCGACTGGCACCCCGAACGTTGCAGCAGCATCGATATCCGCATTGCCCGCGACGGCAGCTGGCACCACGAAGGCACACCGATCAAGCGTAAATCTCTGTACCGGCTGTTCTCGACGGTGTTGCGGCGCGACGACGACGACGAATACTATCTGGTCACGCCTGCCGAGAAGCTGCGCATCCGGGTCGACGACGCACCCTTTCATGCGGTGTCGATGGAAGTAAGCGGTACCGGCACCGGGCAGCAACTCATTTTCACAACCAATTGCGACGACCGGGTGTCGTGCGATGCCGGACACCCGCTGCGGGTGGACATCGATGCCGCCAGCGGCGAGCCGTCCCCCTATGTGCTGGTACGCGACCGGCTCGAGGCGTTGATCGCACGGCCGGTGTTCTACCAGATCGTGGACCTGGCCGACACGCGCAACGAGCAACTCGGCATCTGGAGCGGCGGCTGCTATTTCACGCTCGGCAGTATTCGCGATTGATGTCGGTCAAACGCTAGCCGCCGGGAAGCCGTGAACATGCAGTACTGGGAACATTTCCAGCACAGCGCCGATATCGGTGTGCGTGGCTTCGGTGGCAGGCTGGAAGAGGCGTTTGCGCAATCGGCAGTGGCGCTTACCGCAATCATCACCGAACCGAACCGGGTGCGGCCGCAGCTGGCAGTGAAGATCAGCTGTCACTGCGGCAATGTCGATTTGCTGCTGATGGAATGGCTGAACGCGTTGATCTTCGAAATGTCGGTGCGCAAAATGCTTTTCGCACGCTTCGACGTCGAGATACGAAACGGTGACCTGCTGGCCACAGCCTGGGGTGAGGACATAGACATCGAACGCCACCAACCCGCCGTCGAACCGAAAGGTGCGACGCTCACTGAACTCAAGGTGCGGGAAACGGATCATGGCTGGCTTGCGCAGTGCGTGATCGACGTGTGATCAGGGCTGATCGTACGCATGCGCATAACGGATCTGGAACACATCGACGAATACGTCTGGCGGGTCGACCCGCGGGAAGACATGCTTGTGCCCGCGATTATTTACGCCGATACGCCGCTGCTCGAAGCAATGGACGACAAAGTGCTTCATCAATCGATGAACGTCGCGAAGCTGCCGGGCATCGTCGGTGCCAGTTACGCAATGCCCGACGCACACTGGGGCTACGGCTTTCCGATTGGCGGCGTGGCCGCTTTCGACCCCGACCAGGGCGGAGTGATTTCCGCCGGCGGCGTCGGGTTCGACATATCGTGCGGTGTGCGCACGCTGCACACCGGCCTGAACCGCAAGACGGTGGCGTCACGCAACACGGAACTTGCCGACGCTTTGTACAGCAACATTCCCTGCGGAATGGGCAGCACCGGCAAGCTGCGCCTGGGCGACGCTCAGATGGACGCCATGCTGCGCGGTGGCGCGCAGTGGGCAGTCGCCGGGGGTTACGGAGAATCTGCCGATCTGGAACGTACCGAGGAATACGGGCGCATGTCCGAAGCCCAACCCGAAGCGGTCTCCCGGCGCGCCAAAGAACGTCAGCGCAAAGAGATGGGCACCCTGGGCTCCGGCAACCATTATCTGGAACTGCAGACAGTAGCGGAAATTTTCGATCCTGCCGTCGCCGCCGGCTTCGGGCTCGACGTCGACGAGGTGCTGGTCAGCATTCATTGCGGCTCGCGTGGCCTGGGACATCAGATAGGTACCGAGTTCCTCAAGGAAATGGCCGAGTCCGCCAAGGTATTCGGTATCCGGTTGCCGGACCGCGAACTGGCCTGTGCCCCGCTTGCGTCCGAACTGGGGCAGCGCTACCTGGGTGCCATGCGCGCCGCGATCAATTGTGCACTTGCCAATCGACAGATCATCACGCATCTAGTGCGAGAAGTATTCGCCGATGTACTGCCCGAGGCGCGTTTGCGCCTGCTCTACGACGTCTCGCACAATACGTGCAAACTCGAAACGCACGTGGTGGACGGGGAATCCCGGCAGCTGTTCGTGCATAGAAAAGGCGCCACCCGGGCGTTCGGCGCCGGCCACACCGAGTTGCCCGGTGCGCTGCGCGACGTTGGACAGCCGGTGTTGATCGGCGGCTCCATGGGTACGGAATCGCACATACTCTGCGGGGTTCCGCGAAGTGAAACGCTGTCGTTCTCTTCGGCGTGCCACGGCGCCGGCCGCAGCATGAGCCGCCGCCAGGCTTCCCGCACCTGGCGAGGGAGACAGGTGGTCGACGAACTTGCGGCACGCGGCACCATCATCCGCAGTCCTTCTCCGCGCGGCGTCGCCGAAGAAGCGCCGGGTGCCTACAAGGATGTCGGCGCCGTGGTCGATACGGCGCATCGTGCCGGTTTGGCGCGCAAAGTCGCCCGGCTTACACCGATGGTTTGTATAAAAGGCTGATGCGCCGGCGGCAGCTGACAAACACGACGGGTTGAGGATTCGATGCTAGACAGCGAGCGCGACTATTATGAACTGCTGGGTGTCCCGCGTGATGCGGACGCCAAAACGATTAAAGACGCCTATCACCGGCTGGCCATGAAGTGGCACCCGGATCGCAACCCGGCAGCCGATGCCGAACAGCACTTCAAGGGGATCGCCACCGCCTACGCAGTGCTTTCCGATCCGAAGAAACGTGCCCGTTACGATGCCCGCGGGTTCGAGGGCGTCGCGCATTTTTCCCCCGAGGATCTGTTCGGCGGACTGGACCTGGGGAGCGTGTTCGGCGATCTCGGTTTTGGCTTCGGGCCGGGCGGACAGAGCATCTTCGAGCGATTTTTCAGTCACGATCGAGCGCCCCCCGTGCGCGGGCGCAATCTACGCGTGCATCTACAGCTACCGTTGGAACTGATTGCTACGGGTGGCACCGAAACGCTGCGTTTCGCACGGCCGGTCGAGTGTTCGAAGTGTCACGGTTACGGCACGAAATCCGGATCGCCGCCTCCCTCTTGTCCCGAGTGCCACGGTGCGGGACACCGGGTAGTCACCGCGGACACCAAGCAAAACAAAGGTGGCAGCGTGGTTATCCAGCGCATGGAAGCCTGCACGAAGTGCCTCGGCAAGGGGGTGTTGAGCGACAAACCTTGTCGCCGCTGCAGCGGCAGCGGACAGATCGACGAGCAGGAGACCCTCAAGGTGACCATCCCGCAAGGGATCGAGGAGGGCATGGTGCTGCGCGTACCCCAACACGGATTACCAGGTGCCGCGGGTGCCGCACCGGGGGATCTGCACGTGGTGGTGTCGTCGTTGCCGGACGCCCGTTTTCAACGGCGCGGTGCCGATCTGTGGCGCGCGCAACAACTCGATGTTGCCGATGCCGTGCTCGGCACAAAGGTACAGGTTGCCACGCTGGACAGCGACGTCGAAGTCACAATCCCGCCCGGCACTCAACCTGACGAGGTCGTGCGCATGCGCGGCAAGGGCTTGCCACGCTTTCACGCCCCCGGCAACGGCGATCTGAATCTGCGGATTCAGGTGCACATTCCGGAGAAACTGTCGACCGAACAGCGCCGCCTGTACGAGCAATTGCGCGGCGGAAAATAAGTGCGACCGCCGGCGCATTGCAGGCCGGTTTCAGACTTCGACCCGACGACTGAGGTGATCACGCCAGCGTATGCGTCAACAAGCGGCCGTTACAATCGGTACTTCCGGCTGGAGTTATCCGCATTGGCGCGGTGCTTTCTACCCAGCCGATCTGGCGAAACGCCAGTGGCTGGAATTCTACGCAAGTCAGTTTCGCAGCGTAGAGTTAAACAGTACTTTCTACCGGCTGCCGGCGCCTGAGACCGTTTCGGGCTGGGCCCGTCAGACACCGGATGGCTTCGTGTTCGCGGTCAAGGCCAGCCGGTTCATCACCCATCTGAAGAAGCTCAGTGACTGTGACGCGGCGGTGCTGCGACTGGTCGAGGTCGCCGATGCACTGGGTGAAAAAGCGGGGCCGTTGCTTTTCCAGCTGCCGCCACGCTGGCGGGTCAACGTCGCGCGGCTGCAGGCGTTCCTCACCAATCTGCCTGCGCGCCACCGCTACGTCTTCGAATTCCGTGACCCGAGCTGGTGGACGAATGAGGTCTATGCGCTGTTGCGCGAGCATCGCGTGGCGTTGTGTCAGTATTCGCTCGCGGACGAAGTGTCGCCGCAAGTGATCATGAGCGACTTCGCATACGTGCGCCTGCACGGCCCGCAAGCAGGCTACGCGGGCAGTTACCCCGAAGCAGTACTGCGCGGCTGGGCAGGGAAGCTGCAGGAATGGCAGCGCCGTGGAATTGACAGTTGCGTGTATTTCGACAACGACGCGTGCGCCTGCGCCACTCGCGATGCGCGCCGCCTGCAAACATTGTGTACTTCACTCACCTCGTGAGCGCACGCCGCGCCGCCGCGTGCAAAGATGTTTTTGAAGGCGCGAGCCCAATCCGGTACGCTCGCGCACTCGACAGCCGCAAAGTGCCAGTGCCATGCCGACTACGGACATCGCCACAATCCGCCGCATCCTCGCCGAGACCCGTACCATCGCCATGGTGGGACTGTCCGCCGACTGGTATCGGCCCAGCTATTTCGCCGCCAAGTATCTGCAGGAACACGGCTACCGGGTTATCCCGGTGAACCCAAAATACCCCGAAATCCTTGGCGAAAAGGCCTACGCCAGCCTGCGCGACATCCCGGAGAAAATCGACGTCGTGGACCTCTTTCAACGCGCCGACCGGGTGCCGCCGTTCGTCGATGATGCCATCGCCATCGGCGCCAGGGTCGTATGGATGCAGCTGGGCATCGTCAACGAAGAGGCAGCGGCAAAGGCCCGCGACGCGGGCCTCGAGGTGGTCATGGATCACTGCATGAAAATCGAGTACGGGCGCCTGCTCGGCGGGCTGAGCTTTTGCGGGGTCAATACGGGCGTCATTTCCTCGAAACGCCCGCAGCACGTGCCCCACTGACAACGCCGGGCGTCGTCCCAGGGCACAGGACAGTAAGCTATGGCAGATCGCGAATTCGGCATCGAAACCCTCTGCCTGCACGCGGGCCAGCTGCCCGATCCGGCGACCGGTGCGCGCGCCACACCGATCTATCAAACCGCGGCCTACGTGTTCGACAGCGCCGACCATGCCGCCAGCCTGTTCAACCTTCAGACTTTCGGCAATATCTACTCGCGGCTCAGCAATCCCACCACCTCGGTGTTCGAGGAGCGTATGGCGGCGCTGGAAGGCGGTCGCGCCGCAGTCGCCACGAGCTCCGGCATGGCGGCCGAAGCCACCACTATGCTGACACTGCTGGAGAGCGGCGATCATATCGTTTCCGCCAACACGCTGTATGGCGGTACCCACACCCAGTTCGCGGTTAATTTCGCCAAGCTGGGCATAGACGCCACGCTGGTGGACCCGGATAACCCGGAGAACTTTGCCGCCGCGATCACGGACAAAACGCGCGTGATCTATGGGGAAACCATCGGCAATCCCTTGAGCAACGTGCTGGACATCGAAGCGATTGCCGGGATTGCCCACGCGCACGACCTGCCATTGGTGATCGACAGCACTTTCGCGAGTCCACATCTGTGCCGGCCGATCGAATGGGGCGCCGACATCGTGGTGCACTCGGCGACCAAGTTCATCGGCGGGCACGGTACCTCGCTCGGCGGCGTGCTCGTAGAGTCTGGCAAGTTCCCATGGGACAACGGCAAATTTCCGGGCATGATGGAACCGTCGCGCGGTTACCATGGGGTGCGGTTTTACGAAACCTTCGGTGATTTCGGTTTCACCATGCGCGCCCGCTGTGAAACGCTGCGCACCTTCGGCTCGACCCTGGCGCCGTTCAACGCGTGGATGTTCCTGCAGGGACTGGAGACGCTGCACGTGCGCATGGAAAGGCATTGTGAAAACGCGCTGGCGGTAGCCGAATTCCTGGTCGAGCACCCGGCCGTTTCCTGGGTCAAATTCGCCGGATTGCCGGACAGTCCCTATCACGCACTGGCGCAGAAATACCTGCCCAAGGGCGCCGGCTCGATCTTTTCCTTCGGAATCAAAGGTGGTCAGGCCGCCGGCGTCAAGTTCATCGAGGGCGTGGAGTTTCTCAGCCATTTGGTCAACGTTGGCGACGCCAAAACGCTGGTCTGCCACCCGTCGTCCACCACCCACCGGCAGATGTCCGAAGAGGAACAGCTGCGAGCCGGTATCGGTCCGGACATGATCAGAATTTCGGTGGGTTTGGAAACGCTCGACGATATACTCTGGGACATAGATCAGGCGCTGCACAAATCGCAACAGGACTGACTTGGCACCGGGCCATACCGGCGATGCGAACCGGGAGGATGCAGTATGAATTTGCTGGAAAACGACGGCCGCGATTTCGCAACTCTGCATGCCGATTTCAGCTGGGACATCCCAGCCCGGTTCAATATCGCCAACTGGACTGTCGATCGTCATCAGGACGATGTCAGCACCGCGATTTTCTACGAAACCTACGGCGGCAACGAGCGCCACTACACGTTCGCGGAACTGCACCGGCTAGCCAACAAATGGGCCAATGTGCTGCTCGGCCTGGGCGTGGTTGCAGGCGATCGCGTCGCCATAGTCCTGCCACAGCGTCCCGAAACCGCGATCGCCCATCTGGGGGCTTACAAAATGGGCGCAGTCGCCTTGCCGCTGGCGGTGCTGTTCGGTCCCGAGGCGCTGGAATACCGACTTCGTGACAGCGGCGCAAAGCTGGTCATCACCGACCAGCCGCATGCTGAAATGATCGAAGTGATCAAGGCGGACTTGCCCAGCCTGAAATTGATCGTACAATGCGACGTCGACGCGCCCGGGCGGAACTTCTGGCAGCTGCTTGAAAAATCCTCGGATGGTTTCAAAACACTACAGACCGAGGCCGACGATCCCGCCCTGTTGATCTACACCTCGGGCACCAGCGGCCCGCCGAAAGGCGCGTTGCTCCCGCATCGTGCCCTTATCGGCAACCTGACCGGTTTCGAGATGTCGCAGAATTTCTTCCCGCAGAGCAACGACGTGTTCTGGACCCCTGCCGACTGGGCCTGGACCGGCGGGTTGATCGATGCGCTGCTGCCGTCTCTGGTTTACGCCCGCCCCATCGTCGCGTACCACGGCGGCAAGTTCGATCCCGAACGCGCCCTGCGTCTATGCGAAAAATACCAGGTGACCAATGCCTTCATCCCGCCGACTGCGCTGAAAATGATTCGCCAGATCCGCGACATTCCGGAAACGTTCGGGCTCAAACTGCGCGCCATCATGTCGGCTGGCGAGCAGGTGGGCGAGGAACTGATCGCCTGGGGCCAGGAAGTGTTCAACGTCGAAATCAACGAGATGTGGGGCCAGACGGAATTCAACTACCTCGTCGGCAACTGTTCGGCGATCATGCCGGTGCGGCCGGGCTCCATGGGCAAGCCCTACCCCGGTCACCACGTCGAGCCGATCGACGAAGCCGGCCAGCCCGTGGCGATCGGCGAAACCGGGGAGCTCGCGGCTCGCATTACCGGCGACCCCGTCATGTTTCTCGGTTACTGGAACAACGAGGAGGCAAAGCAGAACAAGATTTGCGGCGACTGGCTGTGCAGCGGCGACATCGGCCGCCGCGACGAAGACGGCTTTCTCTGGTTCGTCGGACGCAAGGACGACGTCATTTCGAGCGCCGGGTTCCGTATCGGCCCGGGAGAAATCGAAGACTGCCTGCTCAAACACGCGGCGGTGGCGCAAGTCGCCGTTATCGGCAAACCAGACGAAATGCGCGGTGAAATCGTCAAAGCGTTCATCGTGCCCGCCGAAGGGGTCAAACCGAGCGCGAAGCTGAGTCGCGAGATCCAGGAAACCGTAAGGACGAGATTGTCCGCGCATGAATATCCGCGCGAAGTGGAGTTCGTCACCGAACTGCCCATGACGACCTCCGGGAAAGTACGGCGCGTCGAACTGCGCGAGCGTGAAATCGCCAAGCAAAGCGACGCAGACTAAGCTCGCGTCGCAGACCCATCTTACTACCCTCCCTCATCCCCAACCCTTCTCCCCAAAGGGGGAGAAGGGAGAAGAGTATTTCCCCTCTCCCCTTGGGAGAGGGGTCGGGGTGAGGGTCTTCTTTTCGGTTACACCCTCACCCGGTGAGGGCGTAAATCGCAAGAATCGGCATGTCGTAAACATCCCATTGGGTCACACTCGACGCTGACGAACGCTTCTCCGCACATGAGCGCCCGCGCGTGGGCTATGCTGGTGACCCTGTCGCTGTTGTGGGGCGGTTCCTTCTTCCCGGGTGAACCCCGGCTCAACCCAGACGTTTGATCATGGGTCCACAATCGGCACCGCCCAGCAGGTGCATGTGCAGGTGCATCACTTCCTGGTGACCATGGCGTCCGCAGTTCACCAGCAGGCGATATCCGCCTTCGGCTATGCCCTGCTCGCGCGCCACCTGCGCGGCCACCACGAACAGATGTCCCAGCACCGCTTCATCCTCCGCGCTGACGTCGTCAACCGTGGGGATGAGTTTGTTGGGAATGATCAGGATGTGTGTCGGTCGTTGCGGGTTGATGTCGCGAAACGCGGTGACACGCTCGTCCTGAAACACGATGTCGGCCGGTATTTCCCGGCGGATGATCTTGCTGAAAATGGTTTCCTCGGCCATGCGTATTGTTCGCTCCCACGATTGCTCCCACGCGGCGCCTATTGTAGCCTGCCGGCAAAATTTGCCGCTATGGCCAGTGCCCTGTCCCACAAACACTAGGAGCCCGCATGGAGTCGTTCAAAGCATTCCGCATCCACATCGAAGACAAGCAGACGCGCGCGGGGTTCGAACAACTGTCGCTGGACGATCTGACCGACGGCGAGGTCGTGATTCGTGCCGCTTATTCCGATATCAACTACAAAGACGCGCTGGCGGCGACCGGTAAAGGCAAAATCCTGCGCCGGGCGCCGCTCAACGGCGGCGTCGACGTTTCGGGTCACGTCGTGTCGTCCAGCGATACGCGCTTCATCGAAGGCGATGCGGTGCTGGTCTGCGGCTGCAATCTTTCCGAGGATCTCGACGGCGGCTACAGCGAAATCGTGCGCGTGCCGGCATCCGCGGTCGTGCCGCTGCCGGACGGGTTGACGTTGCATGAAGCAATGGCGCTGGGCACCGCCGGGCTTACCGCGGGCATGGCCGTGCATCGCATGCTGGAGAATCACCAGCAGCCGGATATGGGGCCGATTCTGGTTACCGGCGCCACCGGCGGGGTAGGCAGTCTCGCCATCGATATCCTCGCCGCACAAGGTTTCGAGGTAGTCGCGTTTACCGGCAAAAGCGAGCAGGCAGACTATCTGTACAAGCTGGGCGCCGCGCAGATCTGCTCCCGCCACGACGTGGAGATGGGCACCCGCCCGTTGGAGAAGTCGTTATGGGGCGGAGCGGTCGACAACGTCGGTGGCGAAACCCTGGGCTGGTTGACGCGCACGGTGCACCCCCTTGGTAATATCGCCTCAATCGGGCTCGCCGGCGGTTTCAAACTGGAAACCACAGTGATGCCCTTCATTCTGCGCGGCGTCAGTCTGCTGGGCATCAACTCGGTGTTACCGCCAATGCAACTGCGCCAACAGGTGTGGGCGCGCCTGGCCAGCGACTTCAAGCCTCGGCACCTGGACCAGATTGCCAATCGCACCATCGCTTTCGACGAGTTACCGCAGGCGTTCGACGGCTACGTGGAAGGCACCGTAACCGGCCGCACCGTGGTACGCATCGGCGGCGAATGATGGGCCACAGGCTCTCCAAGATCTACACGCGTACCGGTGACCAGGGCAGCACCGGGCTGGGTGACGGCACCCGCGTGGAAAAAGACAGCGTACGCGTGGCCGCCTATGGGACCGTTGATGAACTGAACAGCGTCATCGGTCTGTTATTGAGCAATACCCTGGCCGACGTGATGCGGCGCAAACTCGAAGAAATCCAGCACGACTTGTTCGATCTGGGCGGCGAACTTTGCATTCCCGGCCATACAGTTATCGACGCGCCGCAGGTCACCGCACTGGAAACCTATCTCGATGAGTTGAACGAAGAACTGCCGCCGCTCAAGGAATTCATTCTGCCTGGCGGCGGACCGGGCGCTGCCGCCTGCCATCTGGCACGTGCCGTGTGCCGGCGTGCGGAACGTAAAGTCGTCACGCTGGCGCGCAACGAAAACGTGAGCAACCACTCGCTGGCGTACCTCAACCGGTTATCGGATCTGCTGTTCGTGATGGCGCGCGTACTGGCGCGTCAGGAAGGCGGCTCCGAAGTGCTCTGGGACCGTACACGCAGATAAGCGGGGACGGAAATAATGGGGACATTCTGCTTTTCACTGGAAGATTAGGCGAAAAGCAGAATGTCCCCATTATTCATTATTTTTCCCATTCCCGTAACACCGGTGCCTCCCGCGCCTCGAGCAGTTGTTCCTCGGCCTGCAATTCCGTGTCCGCAAACATCACCTTGATCGTCGTGGCTGGATCCGCATCGTGTTCGGCACGTTCACTGCGTGCAAATCGCTTCGCGTCCTTAAAAGTGTCGCAACGTTTCAGCAACGTCAGATCTTTGAACAGCGGCGTAGCGCCAGCGGTAATTTTATAGACGAAATAAGGCACGCTGCGATTATACCTCCGTTGACGGCGTACGGACGTTGTTGTTACCTGAATGCGCGTGCGAATCGTCACCCAAGGGTATTTGGTTCAAGCATCGCAGGCGCGCCCGAGTGGCTGTTTCGGCTTTGGCTTTTCTGCTAAGTTACGGCCTTCCTGTGCCTAATAACCAATAACGACCATGGAACTCCGAAAGCTCTTCACCGGACTAGGTCTACTGAGCCTGCTGTTGCCGCAGGTCGCCTTTGCGCAATTCGATTTGCAGGAGTTGATAAAGCTGCAGGGTGAAAGCGCCAACGCAGCCTACAGTTACGCGCAAACCTACCGTGCCGAACAGGAAGGCAATCCGGATTTCGACTTTTATTTCGGTATAGCGGCCATCGACACAGGCAACGTCAGCCAGGGGGTATTTGCGCTGGAACGTGTATTGGCCGTGCAACCGAACAACCACGCCGCACGGCTGGAATTGGCGCGTGGCTATTTCATTCTCGAAGAATACGCCCGCGCGCGCCAAGAATTCGAAGCGGTGCTGGCGATGAACCCACCACCGTCGGTGGTCAGTAAGGTCGACCGGTTTATCATTGCGATCCGCCGCAAGGAAGGCCGCTACCGCACGACTGCCACCGGTTTCGTGCAACTCGGCCTCGGCACCGACAGCAACGTCAGCAGCGGACCCAACGATCCTCAAATCGGCAGTCTGCGTCTCTCTCCTAACAGCGTCGAAATACCCGATGAGTTCTGGTCTTTGGTCGCCGCTGCCGACCTCAACACGCCACTGACTGCGAACGTTACCCTGTTCGGCGCTCTGTCGGCCGATGTCAAAGCACACTGGGAAGAGAAACAGTTCGATAACCACACGCTCAACGCGCGCGGCGGCTTGAACATGCGCAGCGGCCAGAATCATTTCACAGTCGACCTGCAGTACGAGAATTTCGTTTTCGACAGCGCCGACCTGCGCAACCTGGCTTCTCTGAACGGCAGTTGGCGTCGGCGATCCGGCACCCGCAGCCAGTTTTCGCTGTTCACACAACTCACCGGCCTGGAATACCCGGACCAGGCAGTGCGCGACTCGACGCTGTTCATTTTCGGCGGCGGTTACAGCCAGCAATTCAGTGGCTCGCGGTCGCCGGTGCTGTTCGCCAGCGCCTACCTCGGCGCGGAAGAGCCCGACGACAGCAGCGTGGACGCCGGTCGTGTCGCCGATCGTGAACTGCTGGGCGCCCGCGTGGGCGGGCAGATCAACGTCTCACAGCGCTCCACACTGCTGCTGTCGGTAATCGCGCAGAACAGCGATTACGCGCAACCGCCGCTGGACTACAACACACTGGCACCCGGAACGGGAGCCAACCGCAGCGATGAATATATCGGCGCCGACGCCGACTGGACGTGGTTGCTTAACCGCACCTTCAGTGTACGCGCCCACATCAGCCACGCGGTCAACGATTCCAATGACGCGCTGAACGAATTCGAGCGCACGATCGGGGAAATCTCGCTGCGCGCGGAATTCAACTGATGTCCGTGAATAGCAGGCACTGTTCGAAGACGTCGACGCACCGGTACGATCCGATGGCGTCTGCGCAATTTTGTGATGCGAGTCACAGGCGCGCGGCGCGGCGGCGGTTATACACAGTAGATTAATGCGGCGCTTCCCCAAGGGATATCGTAAGAACCGCTTTTTACAGGACGTATTTCAGGAGGAAACGGTCATGATTTTGCAACGCTCACTACTGGTTGCCAGCGCATTCGCGTTCACCACCGGCGCGCTCGCCAGCGAGCCGTCGCCATTCACCGAAGGCAACGGTGGGATCGCGCTGCTGGTAGCGCAAAACGATGCAGCGGCCGGCAAGCCCGCCGGGCAGATCGTGATAACGACCAGTGATCTGCGGGCCAGCCGCGACGACGGCAGCGAGCGGGCGCTCGGCCGGCGCAGCGTCATCTACGAAGGCGATACGCTGATAACCGGCGAAAACGGCATCGCGCAGGTGCGCATGGTGGACGGCGCGTTGCTGTCGCTGCGCCGCGAGACCCGGTTCAAGATCGAAGAGTTCAAATACGGCGATGTGAGAGAAAACGAAGAGCGCGGGTTCTTCAGCCTGCTGCGGGGCGGTTTTCGCACGATTACCGGTGCCATCGGCCAAGTGGTCAAACAGGCCTACCGTGTGTCCACACCGGTCGCCACCATCGGCATACGCGGCACACACTATGGCCTGCGCCTGTGCACGGATGGCGACTGCGCCAGCGAAGGTGTCGATGAGAACGGTTTGTTCGGCGGCGTGGTCGACGGCAGTATCAGCAGCCGCAACGACGCCGGCAGCAGTAATTTCGCCAACGACGAATATTTTCACGTGGCGGACGTGGGCAGTGTCGCCGACAGCCTGCTGGCGCCCCCCGGCGTGGTATTCGGCTCCGATCTGCCGCCCCCGACCACCGACAGCGTATCGGGCCTCAACAGCCTGAGCCCGGAAGCGGACGCCATCCAGGAAGGGCAGCAGCAAGCCGCCAACGATGCGCTGGACAGCAACCTGCTGGAGGTGGTGCTCACAGACGATACGAACGCGGCGGTACCGACTGTTACCCTACCCGGCGCGTTCAACAATACGGTGTTGACCAATGCCAGGGTCGCGCCCGACAACTCGGTGGCGGTAACGTCGTTCCTGTTGCAGGAGGGACTCACTACGATGTTCGGCAACGCATTCGGCGCACAGAATACCAACGTCGGCGGCCTGGAAAGCAGTTCGTTCGTGGTTCTCTACAACGACGATGGTAGTGTGCCGGCCATGCAGAATGTGGACGACGCCAACTGCTCGCCGTGCATCGCGTTTGCGCAACCCGGCACCACGACGGTCGTGGCGGGCTCCGAGGGCAGTAACGTGGCGCTTGGGGTCAACTGGGGCCGCTGGCAAGGCGATTGGATCGGTACCGGCCAGGATACCCAGGGGGGTGGCACCTCCGCCGGCCAGTTGCATTTCATGTACAGCGATTCGCTGGTACCGCAAGCCAGCCTGCCCAGCAGCGGTAGTTTCAACTACACCAACACAGGCGGCACCGCACCCACCAACCATGCTGGTGTCGCGGGTGTATTGAATTCCGCTTCCGTGCAGGTCGATTTCGGCAACCAGGCTATCGTCGGGTACGACCTGAACCTCACCGTGGATAGCGACAACGTAACAGCCAGTATCAATCCGAATGTAGGGAGCGTAGGTCTGTCAAACGCAGCCAACGGCGGTATTCTGCTGTCAGGCTCCTGCACTGGCCCGTGCGGCTCGGCGGAGACGCTGACTGGACGCGCCAGTGCTGACTTCGTGGGCGGCGTTTCGGCTGGCGCCAACGGTGACCGCCCCAACGGCCTTATCAGCAGTTACGCACTCGGCGGCAACGCCAGTGACACCAGCGTGATCGGTTACAGCGGCACGTTCGTGGCCGAGCCCACTAACTGACCGACCGACCCTCACTCCTGGCCCCCTCTCCCGCAGGGAGAGGGGGAAAAAGGGGACGCACTTATTTTTCGTCCCCTTTCTCCTAAAAATAAGTGCGTCCCCTTTTTCTGTACTTTCTCCTAAAAATAAGTGCGTCCCCTTTTTCTGTAGCGCTATAGTATTGCCTGCTCAGCCAAGCAGGCACTATGAACACCAGCACGCAAAACCGGTTGGCCGGCGAGACCAGCCCCTACCTGCAGCAGCACGCCGCCAACCCGGTGCACTGGCACCCGTGGGACGAGCAGGCGCTGGCGCTCGCTGCACAGCAGGACAAGCCGATCCTGCTGTCGATCGGCTACTCGTCCTGCCACTGGTGTCATGTGATGGCGCACGAATCGTTCGAAGACCCGGCGACCGCGCAGGTCATGAACGAGCTGTTCGTCAACATCAAGGTCGATCGCGAGGAACGCCCCGATCTGGACAAGGTCTACCAGCTCGCGCATGCCGCGCTCAACCGGCGCAACGGCGGCTGGCCGCTGACTATGTTTCTCACCCCCGGCGATCTGATTCCGTTTTTCGGCGGTACCTATTTCCCGGAGACCGCCCGCCACGGGCTGCCCGGATTTTCGGACATGCTGCAACGCGTGGCGGATTTTTACCGGCGTAATCGCGACGACGTGCAAAAGCAGAGCGCCGCAATGGAGCATTTTTTTGAGTCGCTGGACAGCGCCGCATCCGAGCAGGCAACGCCGCTCGACCGCGAACTCATCGACCAGACCCGCAACGAGTTGGAGCAGTCCTTCGATCCCCGTCACGGCGGCTTCGGCAGGGCACCCAAGTTTCCCCATCCGACCAACATCGATCGTGCGCTGCGCTATTGGCATGCATCGACCGCGCCGGGCGCAACGGAAGATCTGAAAGCACTGCACATCGCCGAGTACACGTTGGAAAAAATGGCGCTGGGCGGAATTTTCGACCAGCTGGGGGGCGGCTTCTACCGCTACTCTGTGGACGATTACTGGATGATCCCGCATTTCGAAAAAATGCTCTACGACAACGGCCCATTGCTGGCTCTGTACGTCGACGCCTGGAACGCCACCGGCGAAACCTTGTTCAAACGCATCGTGCAGGAAACGGCCAGCTGGGCGATTCGCGAAATGCAGAGCGCCGAAGGTGGCTACTATTCCTCGCTGGACGCGGACTCGGACGGCGAGGAAGGCAAATACTACCGTTGGCAGCGCGACGACGTACGCGACATTCTCAGCGACGACGAATACCTGTTATGCGCGGTGCACTTTGGCCTGGACCAGCCGCCGAATTTCGACGGCCAGTGGCACTTGCACACCTACGTCTCGGAAACCGGATTGAGCAACCGTTTTACGAGAACTACCGGCGAAGTGAGCGCCGTGCTGGCGAGCGCCAAAGGCAAGCTGCTGGAAGCGCGCGATGGCCGTGTTGCGCCGGGACGCGACGAAAAAGTGCTGACTGCGTGGAACGCCCTGATGATAAAGGGCATGGCGCGCGCCGGCCGGTGTCTGCAGCGCAAGGAATTCGTCGCGTCGGCGGAACGCGCGGTGGGTTTTATTCGCGCCGTGCTATGGCGTGACGGGCGTTTGCTGGCAACCTATAAGGATGACCAGGCGCGGTTGCCAGCCTACCTTGACGACTACGCCTTTCTGCTCGACGCGCTGGTGGAACTGTTGCAGGCGCGCTGGCGGCTGGAAGACCTGGTTTTCGCCACGCGGCTTGCCGATGCGCTCATCGATCACTTCGCGGATCCACACGACGGTGGTTTCTTTTTTACCGCGGATGATCACGAGCGTTTGATTCACCGCCCGAAACCACTGGCCGACGAGGCCATGCCCTCGGGTAACGGCATCGCCGCCCAGGTACTCAATCGTCTGGGACATCTGCTGGGCGAAACGCGTTACCTGACCGCCGCGGAAAACACGGTGCACGCTGCGTCAGGCTATTTACGCCAGTCGGGTATGGCGCACGCGAGCCTGACCAACGCTTACGAGGAAATGCTGGTGCCGCCGGAGATCGTCATTTTGCGCGGCGACATCGTGACGCTGCAGGAATGGTCGACCGCCATCGTGCGCGATTACGCGCCGCACCGGTTGACGTTCTGCATCCCGGGTGATGCCGAAGTGCTGCCTAACGCACTGGCCGACAAGTCGCCGATCGGCGGTGCGACGGCCGCTTACATTTGCAAAGGAACGGTCTGTTCGGAGCCGGTAACGGACTTCGATGCGTTCATCGAACACATGCACGGCGGTCGCTGATCTGCTGAAGACCCTCCTGGTGCAAAGCAAGGAGCGACACCGCGGTCAGTAGCAGGGAGGCAACAGACAGCCCTGCAAAGCCGGAAACTGCCGCACGGTCCAGTGGGTTATCAATACCAGCAATGCGATTGCCACAAACTGCAGCAGCAACATTCCCAGCCCGAACCGCGCGCGCCGGCGCAGCACCGGCAACACGCCGAACTGCACTGGATCCAGGCGGTGACGCGCCGCATTGTCCAGCACCTGGCGCGCATAGTCACGCACCCAATGCGGCACTACGCCGGCGAACATGTAGGCGACGAAATACCGGTCCAGCAGGTCTTCGCCGATGCGCGAGCCGAACCATTTACGGTATGCCTTGCGGAACAGTTGCACCTCGGCTATGTCCAGCACCGCGGCAGCAGCCAGCACGTTGTCGATGTCGGTTTTCACCATAACTGACAGCACGTTGGAGATAGCTTGTGAGTATAGTCACTTGCAGAGGCCAAAAGTTGCGGTTGTTCGCGAATAGTTATTCGTCAGCCGAGATCTCCCTCGCCAGGATGCACGGCGCACGGAGACGCACAAGCGATATCTCTCGCGTAGGTGACGCCTTTGGGAGAGCTGCAGTCGGTCAGGAAGCGGTCGGTTTGTGCCGCTTTGCGGCGATAGTTAACCGCTGCTAGGCGTCATTCGCGGTTACCGGGCGCCCGAGCGCGGCTAGAATCCGGTCTTCCAGCTCGATTCTGGCCGCGAAAGTTTCGCCCAATTGTGACAAATCCTCGGCCAGTTGTTTCATGCTATCACGTTCGTCCAGCACATCGTACTTATCGTTGAAGTCGACCAGGATATCGGTGGTATCGGCCAACGGTGGATAAGCCTGCATCGCGATGTCACGCACTTGCGAGCGCCGCTCGTTGCCGGCGATGATGCGCTCGTAGATCTCGAAATGCCCAAGCGCCGTGTAGTCCATCATCGACTGGCACAGCTTACGCAGCTTCGGATGCACCACCTCGGCATCGTCGTACTGCTCGAGGCCTGCCAGGTCACAATACACTACCATCACATCGCGCCGGCGATCGATTAACTGCTCGATCGCTTCCGCCATGCGCTCACGCCGCTCGTCGCCTTGCGCGCTCATCAGCGTGACGACGTTCTGCTGGGTCTCATGTGCTGTCCGCTCCACCTGGGCCTCCCGTCATTATTTGGTCGCTCCGGCGCTTTTTTCGCCGGCCACGCGGGAGAAAGCCAGATTCATGCCATCCTGCCCCGCAGCCGCTGACGGAGCCCGTAACGCCTCACTGGCAAGGCTCCAACGGCCATCCCGGCAGCCTGTCAGTGTTTATAAGCCAGCGTCAAACCATCGCCGACGGGGACCATGACAGGCAATACCCGACGATCTGCGCGCACTGCCGTGTTGAAGACGCGAATCGCTCGAGTATCCGCATCGTTCACCTGGCGGTCGATCACGCTGCCACCCCACATCACATTATCGACCGCCAGTAATCCGCCGCTGCGCAGCAACCGCAGGCAGCATTCATAGTAGTTCAGGTAGTTGGTCTTATCCGCGTCAATATACGCGAAATCGAAACTACCCTCGCCGTCGAGCGTCAATAATTCCTCCAGGGTCGCAAGCGCCGGTCCCAGCCGCAGCGTTATTTTTTCCGCCACCCCGGCGCGCCGCCAGTGCTCAGCGCCGATGGATGTCCACTCCCCGTTGACATCACAGCAGGTAATGCGTGCGTCGTCGGGTAGCGCGAGCGCGAGACGCAGTGCCGTGTAGCCGGTAAAGGTGCCCACCTCCAGCAGCCGTTTCGCGCCGATCAGTTTCGCCAGCACCGTGAGCAGTTGCACTTGTTCCGGTGGGCTCAACATACCGCGCTGCGGCAAGCTCTGGGTTTTCTCGCGTAGCGCTGCACTGACCGCGTCCTCGCGCACAGAATGCGACAGCAGGTAGGCGTGCAGCGCAGGGGGCAGGTCGAGAGTTCTAGTGTGCCGGGAGATGGCCGATGACCCCGTGATCAGTCGATCTCGAGCATCTCGAAATCTTCCTTGGCCGCGCCGCAATCCGGGCAGCTCCAGTTCAACGGCACGTCCTCCCACAAGGTGCCGGGCGCGATGCCGTCGTCCGGCGCGCCCTCCTGCTCGTCGTAGATATAACCGCATACAATGCACATATACTTCTTATAATTCATGAACGCGTCGCGGTGAGTTCGGCTCGGCCATACAACGTATATTCTCACACGGCGACCCGCGACTAAACCAGCCATGACAGCCATGACAAAACAAAACCACGACAGCCTGCGCGGTGTCTATGCGATCACCGACGCGGCACTGACGCCCGCGCAGCGATTGCGTGACGAAGTCGAGCGCGTGCTGCAGGGTGGCGTGCGCATGGTGCAATACCGGGACAAATCCCAGGACCCGGCGTTACGCCTGGCACAGGCCACCGAACTCGTACGGTTGTGCCATGCACACTCGGCGCTGCTGATCGTCAACGACGATGTCGATCTTGCCAAGGCCTGCGCGGCCGACGGCGTGCATCTGGGCAAGGACGATGAAACAGTGCAGCGGGCCCGTGCAACTCTCGGCACGCAGCGCCTTATCGGCGTGTCCTGCTACGACTCGTTGCACCGCGCAGCGACCGCCGTTACCGAAGGCGCCGACTACATCGCCTTCGGCAGTTTTTTTGCATCGTCGGTCAAACCGCATGCGGTGCGCGCCCCACTTTCGTTACTCGCCGAAGCCAAGCAGCGCTGGCGGGTACCCGTGTGCGCGATCGGTGGTATCGATGCGCGCAACGCGCCTGAATTGATCGCCAACGGCGCTGATATGCTGGCGGTGATCAGCGCTCTGTTCGCCGCGTCCGATCCGCGAGCGTCGGCACTGGCCCTGAGCGCGTTGTTCCCGTGAACGACACGGCAATCGCGGTTACAATGCGATGCTCCGCGCAGCAAGGCCAGGTGAGTCGCAAATGTCCAGATCGCAAGCTCTTTACGAACAAGCCAAACAGGTAATTCCAGGCGGCGTCAACTCGCCCGTGCGAGCGTTCAATGCGGTCGGCGGCGACCCTGTGTTCATGCAGCGCGGCGCGGGGCCATACCTCTACGACGTCGACGACAACCGCTACATCGACTACGTTGGCGCGTTCGGACCTGCCATCGCAGGCCAGGCGCACCCTGATGTGTTGCAGGCGGTGAATCGCGCGGTCGCGAACGGCTTGAGTTTCGGCGCATCCAGCGAGCTGGAGATGCAACTTGCACGAGGTGTCTGCGATCTCATGCCGTCCGTGGAGCTGATTCGCATGGTCAACTCGGGTACCGAGGCAACCATGAGCGCGATTCGCCTGGCACGCGGTTTCACCGGCCGTGACCATATCGTCAAATTCGACGGTTGTTATCACGGCCATGTCGACGCCTTGCTGGTGAACGCGGGCTCCGGCGCGCTGACTCTCGGCGTGCCCAGTTCCCCGGGGGTGCCGGCGAGTGTCGTCGAACAAACCATCACGCTGAGCTATAACGACAGCGAAGCCGTGCGCGCCGCGTTTGCGAAGCTGGGCGAGAAAATCGCCTGCGTAATTGTCGAGCCGGTAGCCGGCAACATGAACTGCGTGCCGCCGCTGCCCGGATTTCTGCAAACCCTGCGGGATGTTTGTGACGCGCACGGCAGCGTGCTGATCTTCGACGAAGTGATGACCGGCTTTCGAGTCGCTCTCAACGGCGCGACCGGGTTATACGGCGTGCAGCCGGATCTGACCACATTGGGCAAAGTGATCGGTGGCGGCATGCCGGTCGGCGCGTTCGGCGGGCGGCGCGATATCATGGAACGGATAGCCCCGCTGGGACCGGTGTATCAGGCAGGCACACTGTCCGGCAATCCGGTGACTATGGCGGCCGGCCTCGCCACCTTGCAACTGATTCAGGCAGAAGGTTTTTACGCGCAACTCGAGCAGTGCACCGCCGTGTTGTGCGAGGGACTGCAATCGATCGCGGCCGACGCCGGCGTTCCCTTCACCAGCAACCGCGTGGGGGGCATGTTCGGCTGGTTTTTCGCCGAGGGTCCCATGCAGACGCTGGCTGACGTGCAGCGCACCGATCAGGAACGTTTCCGGCGTTTCTTCACGGGCATGCTGAAAAACGGCGTGTTTCTCGCACCTTCGGCGTTTGAGGCCGGTTTCGTCTCCAGCGCGCACGACGATGCGGTGATAGCGGCGACCCTGGAGGCAGCAGCGTTGGCGATCAAAAGTTAGAGTTGGCGGCTCTGGTTGACGCCGGGCGTCTGCGCTAGCAGGCGTCGTCCGTTCCCAGTAATCGTGGGTAGCTTTGTTCGTCAATGCTCTGCGTGGTGATGCGGTTGCGTCCGGCATGCTTGGATTTGTACAACGCCAGATCGGCCGCTTCGATCAGGTAAGCGCGCGGAATGTCGCGATCCGGCACTACCGCCGATACCCCGATGCTGATGGTAACCGTATCTGCCACACTCGATGTTTCGTGCGAGATATTCAGATCGCGCACGCGCCTGAGTATCTCGTCGGCGACGTTTATGGCGCCGTCCATTCTGGTATTCGCCAGCAGCACGACAAATTCCTCGCCGCCGTAGCGCGCCGCCAGATCGCTGGGACGCATCAAGGTAACGTTGATCGCATTTGCGACCCGCTGCAAGCAGGTATCACCCGCGGTGTGCCCGTAAGCATCGTTGTATTTCTTGAACTCGTCGATATCCAGCATCAGCACCGCAATACTGGCCTGCTCGCGAATTCCCCGTTGCCATTGCTCCTGAAACCGCGCGTCGAAATAGCGGCGGTTGGCGAGCTGCGTCAGGCCGTCTATATGCGACAGCCGTTCCAGCTCTCTGTTCAGCTCCTGAAGTTCGTCTTTTTCGTGCATCAACGATTGCGCCATGGCTTCGTTCTGAAAGCGCAGGTTCAACGTTTCATTCATCAGGGTACTGACGCGATGTGCGTTATACAGCAGTGCGGCCATGTACACCGTCAGCAGCATGCCGGATATCACTTCGATCCGGCCGCCCTGCCATAGCAGCCAGGTAACGTTCGGCACCGTAATGGCGAGGACGAAACCGATGAATGAAGGCAGATGTACAGACAGAAACGGCAAGGCGCCACCGGCGATGCCGGCCAGAATCATCAACAGCAGCAATTGATACTCAATAGTCGCCTCGTAAGCCAGCAGCACGCTGCCCAGGCCCCAGCCGACGCCGGCAGCCAGCACGATGTAGAAGGAGATGCGCGACCAGTAGCGCTGACTTTCGTCGTTCCCCCTGGTGCGCCGGAAACTGCGTACCGCTCCATAGCGCAGCATGGCCAGGCCCGCCATACCAAGCCACCACAGCGCCACCGCCCACGGGGGAATATTACGACTGCCGAGAAAGGCCATCACGGTTACCGCCACCAGCGTCAGGGGAATACTGCGCGGCGTTTGCTCGTACACCAGCCGCAAACGTTCCTTGAGGATGCGGCGCTGGATGTCGGCCTGTTTGGGAAGCAGGACTTCCGCCATCTACATGGCGTCCTTTCGGCAGCCGAAACTACTCGGACTATACCGATTGCGCAGCCTTTAATGTAGGGATTTTTTGCCCAAAACGTTAACTGCGTCAGCTATTTGCAGAGCTCAGGTCCGCCTCGGCCACCGGCAAGGTCTCGCGACCGCGCGCCGGGCCATACGCGCGTGCCAGGTCGCCGGATCCAACGGCGCGCTGCCGGTCATGATCAGCACCGCAGGATCGGCTTCGGTGCAGGTCAAGCACAGCCCCGGATGTACGGGCGATACCCGTGCCCTGGAATTGTTCTCGATCGTCAATATCAGTCCGTATGCGATGGCCGATGCCCTGCTGGCCGAGATAAGCTGCCTGATCCCGGGCCTGGCGACGGGCAGCGGCGCGCGCGGCCTGGATGCCGGGCGAACCCAGTCGCTGCAGGCGCGCATACGTATGCAGCGCGGCGATACCCGCCGGCGTCCAGCTCTTCGCGCGCGCAAGTTCACGTTCCAGTGCCAACTCGGACGATGCCGGAAATCAATCGTCACGTTGCGCGCGGCTGTCGCGGCCATGCCTTTCGATTGAGCGGTTACCCCTCGCCCTGCACTACCACGCCATACGCATCTGCATCGAGCAGTTCCTCGATGCGCGTCGAGTCGTCCGGTTGCAGGCGCATCAGCCAGCCTTCCCCGTAAGGGTCGCTGTTTA
>JAOTYY010000426.1 GCA_029861595.1 Gammaproteobacteria bacterium | reverse complement strand
CTAGTGCCCTGGGGGGGGGATTCGGGAAATTCGGGGACAGTTTACTTATTTCGGGCTTGTGTCGTTCCTTGATCCAAGAAAACGCAGTGAATTAAGTAAACTGTTCCCGAATTTCCCGTCCCCCCCCCCCGGGGGGCACTAGGTCACCTCCGCGCGGGCGCGGTAGAGAGGATCGTCATAGCTGCGCGTCGCGAAAATCTCCTGCAGTGTAGCAACAGCATCCCACACATCGACGAAACGGATGTATAACGGCGCAAATCCGAAACGCATGATGTCGGGGCTGCGAAAATCGCCGATCACACCCCGCGCGATCAACGCCTGCATCGCCGCGTATGCGTCCGGATGCTTCACTGCGACCTGGCTACCGCGTCGCGCCGGTTCCCGCGGCGAAACGATCTGCATGCCGTAATCACCGCATTCCTGCTGCAACACCGCCATGAAACTGTCGGTCAACGCCAGCGACTTCTCGCGCACCTGCGCCATCTCGACGCCATCGAAAGTTTCCAGCCCGACTTCCAGTGCCGCCATGCTCAATACCGGGGGCGTGCCGCACAGCGCCCGGCGAATGCCGTCGGCAGCAACGAATTGCGGATCGAAATCGAAGGGCCGTGCATGCGCAAACCAGCCTTGCAGCAGTGGCTGAAAACGCGCCTGAAAAGCCTGGTTGACGTACACGAACGCGGGCGCTCCGGGGCCGCCGTTCAGGTATTTGTAGCCGCAACCGATCGCCAAATCGACCTGCCACGCATCGAGTTGCAGCGGCACCGCGCCAGCACTGTGGGCGAGGTCCCAGATGACCAGCGCACCGGCTTCGTGCGCGGCTTCGCTGACGCGAGCAATATCGTGTAACTCGCCGCTGCGGAAATCCACTTGCGTGAGCATCAAAACCGCTGTGTCTTCGTCCAGCGCAGCGACGACTTCATCACTGGTCGCAGCCAGCTTCAATGTGCAGTCACAGCTTGCGACCAGACCTTGTGCGACGTAGAGATCGGTGGGGAAGTTACCGGCCTCGCTCAGCACCACCGACCGTTGACCCCGCACCGCAAGTGCCGCGCTCAACACCTTGAACAGATTGACAGACGTGGAATCGGCAACCGCGACCTGCCCGGGCGCCGCGCCCAGCAGCGGCGCGAGCTTTTCGCCCAGGCGCTTGGGCATGTTTACCCAGTCGTGACGGTTCCAGCTGGTGATAAGGTCCTCACCCCACTGGTTCTCGATCACGTTGCGCACATGCGCCGGTACCGCGCGCGGCATCGGGCCCAGCGAGTTGCCGTCGAGATAAATCGTTGCCGGCGGGATAAAGAAGCGCTCGCGCACCGGCGCGAGTGCGTCGCCGGCGTCACGTTCGGCTAACTGTTCCCGTGTGAGCATTCGCTGTGTCCGATGTGCACAAACGCGCGGCATCAATAATGCCGGGCTGATGGTCATGCAATCGTCGCCGGTGTTACTTCGACACCGGCTACGGGCAGTTACGCCGCCGCCTCCATTGACTCGCTGTATTCGCCACGTGCGGCATAGCCGTTGCACTTGGCGCGCAACATCAGCACTTTCTGGGCGCTCGCCACGTTGTCCGCGCTGCCTTTCCAGGTTTTCATTGCCGCCTGCTGCAGCGCCCGGCCGTAAGAAAAGGTCAACGCCCACGGCAGGTTCATGCCCATGTTGTTCATTGCGTTGAGATGCGCCGTTGCTTCCTCGTCGGATTGCCCACCCGACAGGAAAGCGATGCCCGGTACAGCGGCAGGTATCGTATTCAGCAGACACCGCAGGGTTTCGCGTGCCACCTCCTCGATGCCCGCGCGGTTTTTCGCGTCGCTACCGGAAATCACCATGCTCGGTTTGAGCACAGTGCCTTCCAGCACTACGCCCTGGCTGCGCAGCTCGCCGAACAGCAGGCGCTGCGCCAGCTCGGTGGCCTCGTAGCTGCGCGCGATGTCGTGACCGCCATCCATCAACACCTCGGGTTCCACGATGGGAACGATGTTGGCTTCCTGGCAGAGCGCTGCGTAACGTGCC
>JAOTYY010000215.1 GCA_029861595.1 Gammaproteobacteria bacterium | reverse complement strand
ATATCGGCGTGCGTCATGGTCACCGAATGCGTGACCAGAGATTCCACCGAACCCAGGTTCTCGGCCAGGCTCCAGAGTTCCAGGGTATCCATCAGGCGCTTACCGTTAGCCACACCGCCTTTGACTTCGAACCACAGCATGGCGCCGAATCCGCTGGCCTGACGTTTCGCCAGTTCGTATTGCGCAAACGACTCGAGCCCGGGGTAGGCGACACTTTCCACCATCTCGTGCGTTTCCAGAAACTGCGCGATTTCCATTGCATTCCTCGACTGCGCCTCCAGCCGGGTGCTGAGCGTCTTACAGCCCTGCAGCGTGAGAAACGCAACCATCGGCGACATATTCGAGCCCAGGCAATTGCGTACGAACTGAATAGCTTCGAGGTGACCGGCATCGCCGGCAACTACCGCGCCGCCAACCGTGGCGTTATGGCCGTCCATGTATTTCGTCGTGCTGTGTACGGACAGATCCGCACCGAGTTCCAGCGGTCGCTGGAAGTAGGGCGTCAAAAACGTGTTGTCCACGGCATGTGGGATTCCGCGCTCACGGGTGATGGCGGAAATCGCAGCGATATCGGTGAGCTTGAGTGTCGGATTTGCCGGCGTCTCCGTGAATACCAAACGCGTATTGTCTTTGATAGCATCCCGGACATTGTCCGGGTCCGCCGTATCCACGAAGCTGAACTCGATGCCGAAGCGGCTCAGCACACGCGTCGAAAGCCGGTGGGTACCGCCATACACGACGTCGGATACCACCGCGTGATCACCTGCATTCAACAGGGCCATCATGACCGCACTGGTAGCGGCCATCCCGGTGCCGAAACAGGCGGTGCCGGCGCCGCCCTCCAGCGACGTGATGCGATTCTCCAGAGCCACCACGGTCGGGTTACCGGAACGGCTATAGGAAAACCCTTTCGCCATGTAGTTGTCCACCGACTCCTGCACGTAAGTGGTGGACTGGTAAATCGGTGTGAGAATAGCGCCCGTGGTGGGATCGGGCTCGACACCAGCGTGTACTTCGCGCGTTTTGAAATGTGGCCGTCTGTTGGGTTTCATGCCTTGGTTCCAAGGTGGGTTTTTGCCGGGCGTGATTGTACCGGTTTTGCCACCGCTGCCCACGAGAATTCTTGATCGAGTGCAGTGAATTACCGCGCCATTACATATATGCTTTGGCGGTTGGACGAAGGACCACAAGGATCAAGCATGAAATACGTCGTTAAGCTGCCGCTGCTGATAGGCACGTTGGCAATACTGAGCAATGGTTGCGCCGTTACTGAGGAAGCGCCAAGCACGGCGGGCCAGCCGTCCGCATTCGAACAATCGATGCGCGGCGATCTGGACATCGCACTGCAGCAGGCACGCCAGGCGCTGGAAGAAGCGCAGAGTGCCCGGCTTGCTGCCCAGGAGGCGCTGCGCGCAGTGCAGCAGGCCCAGGACAGCGCAAATGCGTGTCAAGCACGCTGCGAAGCCGTCGAGGCGCAGATCGAGCGCGCTTTTCAACAATCGCAGTCGAAGTGATCGGGGCCGGACAGCGTGCCTAACCTGGCGGGATTTTGAGCGCGAGAATACCAGTGCGCTGACGGATCAGCTTGCGGGCGTAATCGGCCTGATGAACGTCGGCGAACGGGCCTACTTCCACCTGGTAGCGGTTGGCGACCGTCCAGGTGCGTGATTCGAGCCGCGCTTCACCGATGCGCGCGGCCAGAGACCGGGCCTTGCTCTCGGCGTCGAAGGAGCCGGCAATCAGCATCCAGCTGCTTTGCCTGTCCAATGGTCTTGTCACACCGATCGCCGTGGGTATGCCGTTCGCTTCGCGCATCACCTCGCGCACCCGGTCCCAGTTGACTGCAACGCTCCTGCCCAGTGCCGTCTGAGCGATCACCTCGGTAGCTGACGCGATCACCTGATCCTGCGTGCGGCTGCCGTCGTAGGGAGCATGTGCTTCAAGGTAAAGTTGCCCGTCGAGAAACCCCGCCTTTGCCGGCTCATCGACGATGCGTACCTGCGTGCCCAGCGCCACCTGGGCGAACAGGCTTTCGATATCTTCGGGGTACAAGCGGATACAGCCGTGACTGACGCGCATGCCGATCCCACCAGGGCGGTTGGTGCCGTGAATCAGGTAGCCGGTGTCGCCCAGCCGCAACGCGTATTCACCTAGCGGGTTGTCCGGACCTGGTTTGACCACCGCCGGCAGCTGCTTGCCCTTGGCGAGGTATTCGATGCGGATGCTTTCGGGTACGAACCACGAGGGTTGTGCTTTTTTCTCTGTAACAGCGGTTGTCAGCGTCGGTGTTTCCCAACTCTCACGGCCGATGCCGACCGGGTAAGTAACGATTTCGCGTTTACCGTGTTGCGTGAGCGCACGATAGTAGTACAGACGCATCTCGGCGAGATTCAATACGATGCCGCTGTGTGGCGTCCTCGGCAATATGAACCGAGCGGGTATCAACACCACATTGTCGTCGCCCGGCAGCCACACGTTTAGCTGCCGGTTCGCCGCCGTAATTTCGTTGTAGCCGAGATCGAAATGCCGGGCAACATCGACCAGTGAATACTCGGCCCTGGACTTGATGCCATACAAATTGCCGATCACCGTTTGATGCTCGCCGACGACAAATGTATCCGCGCGCAACGGTGCGTAAAAGAATGCGCTTACAACCGCAACAAGCAGTACTTTCTTTATTACGCTCAACACGTCCCTCACGATTCGCCGGTCCAGTTAAAGGCATTCTGCGACTTGCGCAGCCGCCAATCAACCTCGATGCATCGATGCGGGGCGCGGAGTCGTCGGTGTAACGATGTTGTGTTCCGGTCCGTAGGGAAACCCTGTAAGGTTCTGCGCCCCCGTGTCTGTAACCACCAGGATGTCGTGTTCACGATAACCGCCGGCGCCGGGCTCGCCCTGCGGAATCGTCAACATCGGTTCCATGGACACTACCATGCCAGGTTCCAGCACCGTGGCGACGTCCTCACGCAGCTCCAACCCGGCCTCGCGGCCGTAATAGTGGCTCAACAGCCCGAACGAATGACCATAGCCGAAGGCACGGTACTGCAGCAGATCGCAGGCTAGAAAATGCTCGTTGATAGCGGCACAGATCTCCGCGCAGCGCACGCCTGGCCGGATCAACGACAGACCAAGCTCGTGCGCGGCCACGTTCGCCTCCCAGATCTCGAGCGCCGCAGGCTCGGGATCGCCCAGAAACAAGGTGCGTTCCAACGCCGTGTAATAACCGCAGATCATCGGAAAGGTATTCAGGCTGAGTATGTCACCGGGTTGCAGCTGGCGAGTCGTGACCGGATTATGGGCGCCGTCAGTGTTTAAACCCGACTGGAACCAGACCCAGGTGTCACGCAGTTCCGTATCCGGAAACGCAGCGGCGATTTCGCGTTCCATCGCGCTGCGGCCGGCCATTGCGACGTCGATCTCACGCGCGCCGGGCACGATCGCTTCGCGTACGGCGGCACCGCCGACATCGGCAATTCGCGCCCCTTCGCCGATCAACGCCAGTTCCGCCGGCGATTTTATGATGCGCTGTTGCATCGTCGCAGGAGCAATGTCGAGCAGTTCAACGGGTTCGAGAAAACTCTGCAGATCCCGCTGCATGGCCAGGGTGAGGTGATCGGCTTCGATGCCGACGCGTCGCACCGTGCCGAGGACCTCGCACACGGCGCGCCAGAAGTTGCCGCGCTGCCAATCCGTGTACACCACGTTATCACCCGAAGAACGCCGCCACGGCTGCCCGCCGTCGATATTCGCTGAGACCGTGACACACCGCTGAGCTGTCACCACGCAAGCGTAGGGCCGCCCGAAGCTGCAGTACAGGAAACCCGAGTAGTAAGCGATATTGTGCATCGACGTCAGCAGCACAGCCGGTATGTCGTGGCAAGCCATGTGCATGCGCAATCCCGTAAGGCGCTGTCGGTATTCCTGGGCAGAGAACGGCAGCGGCGCTTTATCGCCGTTGGGGAACGTGAAGTAGTCCGGCCGGATCACTGAATTGAGCATCTTGATCTCCATACCTGTCTCGGCGGTGGAGATCGTTCTGCACCCCCGACTGATATCCGGGCGTACAGGATGCAATGCGGGTTAAGCCCGCGCCTGGTCAAGACAGGCGACGCCATCGCCTGCGGAGACGTATTCTAGTCGCGATAAACTCGCCCGTAAACCGCCACTCGCTGACCAGCCCGGGTCAGTCCAGCTCCGTGTCGGTTGCCAGGCATCGCTCGACGAACGGCATGCCCACATCGAGTTTCAGGGCGATTTGCAATAGCGCTTTGCGCTCTCCGGGTGCGACGTGATCGTCGGCGCGTGCGATCACGCAGAGGTCGCGGATAACCTGGGTGCATTGCGCATGTGAGGCAAGCTCCCTGGCGTGTTCGATGCGTTCATCCAGGCCGCCCTTGATCTGCTGCACGTCGAAGGACTCCTTGAAAGAGTGTTCGCCGAAGAATTGCTCGAAGGCCGCTATCTCCTGTCTGGAAATACCTTCCGCGGAATCCGCAACGGTTATCGCACCGGCAAACAACAGGCGGCGCATCGCCTCCGCTGCCTCGGTCTTGCTTTCCAGGTAACTCGGCTCCATCAATCCCATCAGGCTGGTTACTTGCGCTTCCAGTTCCGCGGCCGCCATACCGCGCTCCACCACCAGGTCGGACTCGTGGAACATCTGCAGGGCCTTGACCCGCAACGGGCTGAAAGGATGGGTGGAAAACCAGTCTTCCATGGGCGCACCTTGTGCCGATTCCGCATCCGAGGACTGCATCTCGTCTATCTGCAGCAGGAAATCGCGCAAATTGAACGTGACGACGTCACCGCTCAACCCCGAGGCGAGCTTGAACAGACCACGCCCGACACTTTCGAAATCCTGCGCGCAGTGTGCACCGGCGCGGTCGGCGGAAATCTCTGCGTAGCGAGACCAGGCAAACAGCTGCAGCGCGAGGCTGGGCGATGGGCGGTGTTTGCCCATCAGCAGATACCCGATCGGAATGTCGTGATGGTGGTAAAGGTAATGGCCGAGTTCGTGACCCATGACGAAACGCAGTTCGCCGGCATCGAAGCGCTCCAACAGACTCGACGAGAACATGATGAACAGGCGGCCTTCCTCCGGCTTCACGCACGCCGCGTTATAGCTGGGACTGGCGTACACGTAAATCTCGACCGGGATGGTTATGCCCAGACGCTGCGTGCAGTCGTCGGCGATGGCGCGAATCTCGGGCGCCATCTCCTTGCTCAGACGCACCGAAGTCGCCAGCAACCGCCGGCGTACGCCCGCAGGACCCTTGTCGGCCTCCCGTTCCAGCTGTTCCTTTACCCGTTTGACGTCCGCGTGACGGTTGAGCTTGTTGAACAGTTCGATGTCGCTGCGTGCGCGTATTTTTTCGGCGGTGAGCATGTTCGCTGTTACCTTGCCGCAAGAGAAATTGATTGTGACAGCAAATGCCTGTTCTTGCAGGGCCACCGCAATGCGGGTTGCGCGGCCGCGTCTTGCGTTGTCGCCATGCTAGGGGTAGCGTGCCGTTGATTTCGCGGGGGCTATCGCTTTGGCAGGGCGAACAATGGCTGGAAAACTAGCATATGGCATCGCGGCCGTTGCGGTGGTTGCGCTGTTGGCATTTGCCGCACTTGCGGTGTACTCGCGACGCGCACCGCAGCTGGGCATGACGGACGGACAGCTGCGACCTTGCCCGGAGCGCCCAAACTGCGTTTGCAGCGAAGCGGGAACCGCGAACATCGAGCCGTTGCGACTTGCCCAATCGGCGCCGCTGGCGTGGGAGCGATTCACCGGCATGGTCGCGGCATCCGGCGGACGCATACAACAGTTGAACAACGACTATCTGCATGCGACGTTCGAAAGCACCTATTTCCGCTTCATCGACGATTTCGAAGCGCGGATCGACTACGAAGCCAGTGTGATTCATGTGCGTTCTGCTTCGAGGGTGGGCTATGGCGATCGTGGTGTGAACCGCAACCGGGTCGAGAAATTGCGCACTGAACATCGCGGCTCCGGGGCAGGAAGTTGAGCAGGTACGTGCCCGCTGCGCTCCCCTGTTGAACCGCTGCATTAGGACGCCTTCATCCGGACGCTGCAAAAGGCGGGACTCTGCCTACCAGGGACTCCAGCATCACGAGTTCGTCGTCTTCATGGTTGACCATGGACGCGGGGGCAATGATGCCCCGTCCCGGCCCAGGATGATCCGTGCCGGATTTTCGGTTGCACGGGTGCCGGGTTGGTGGAAAACTAGCGCCCGCGCCGAAAGCTACTTTGAGGAAGACGATGAAACGCACGCTTACAACTGTGGTTCTGCTGACGCCGATGCTGACAATGGCCGCGACCGATCAACGCACCGTCTGTACGCACGATTCTCAGGAACGTGTGATCGAGTTGGTTTATCCGGCCGGTAATCAACTGCCCTGCGAAGTCCGCTACACTAAAGACGGCACTACCGAGGTGCTCTGGAATGCGCAGAACGAGACCCAGTACTGCGAAACCAAAGCAGCGGAGTTTGTCGAAAAACAGCGCGGCTGGGGTTGGCAGTGCGCCACGCAATGATCCCTGTCGGCTGGTGTCCTGTCGGGTAAACAGCCTGCCGTCTGCGCGTATTTACTTTTCCGGCAATCGCTACGGGACATCCTCGGCCTCTTCCGGCAATACGAGGTTCATTTAGCTGGCGCCCTGCACCATCGGCAGGCTTGCGCCGACCGGCCCGGCGCCAATGGTTTGAACAAGAGAGGCGATACCCGCGAACGCCATCGCGTTTGGGTGATATACACCTTGTTGGCACCCGTCCATGCCCGCCACGCCGACGGTAATGATCGCAGGCGTTACATCGGATGCAAACATCGCCAGCGTATGCTGAATGGCAAGCGGCACACAGGTCGGCAGCGGCGGAGCTTAGTGGGGTCGCGGTAATTCTGGACTGTTGCTCAGACGCTATCGTCCACCTCATTGTGTTATAGAGTGTGTTGCGAGAATGCTTGGGTTTGCGAATTCGAAGAATTCACCACCACCTCGCTGCACCGATCAGCGCAGGTATTCAAAGTTTCGTTTGCGAAAAGCCACAACGGCGCGGGGCAATACAGCGCCAAGGAGCCCACGACGCCTGAGGATCCGGCGCTCCGCGAGCTGACCGGGATTCAAGCTGTACTGCAGGAAGCAGACGTCAGCCCCGAAGACGTCAGTCGTGTGTATTCAGGGTACCACGCTGGTCCCGCGCGATCTCTGCCTGGCGATAACCGAACGGATGCGTGTAACCGGTGAAGTGTTACCGCAACTGGATGAATCCAGCGTCGATGACGTGTTGCAGAATCGAAAACCGGTGGTCAGCGTCGTGACAGCGCCAGCCACAGTCCGCCGGCAATCAAAAACGAGCCGCTGATCAGTTCGATGTTTCTGATATTGGCGTGGGATATCCATTTACCGGCCTTGCCGGATACCAGTGCATAACTGCCGTCCAGGATCGTGGCGACGAACATGAACGTGCCGCCCAGTACA
>JAOTYY010000424.1 GCA_029861595.1 Gammaproteobacteria bacterium | reverse complement strand
AAAGCAAGCACCTCGTCCAAAAGCGGGGGGAAATGGGGACAGTCCCCATTTCCTTTCCCTACGTTCGCCGTTACCAGGCGGGGACAGTCCCAAAGGGACAGTCCCCTGTGGTCGCCGTTACCAGGCGGGGACAGTCCCAAAGGGACAGTCCCCTGTGGTCGCCGCTACCAGGCGGGGACAGTGCCCTGTGTTTGCCGTTCATGTGCGAAGCTCCTGCTCGCTTCCACGGCGGCGCGGTATGAGAAATCGGGATCGAACCGGTTTTCCGGATTTCCAGACGACCTTAAAGCGGTTCGATCCCGATTTCCATTGCCGTAAGTAGAAATACGCGTTGCCGGTGTTACGGCCGACTGCCAATGTGAATCGATGCGAATCCGTCCCCGGAATCACGAGGTGAACGCGCTCGCTGCCGAGATACCGTGGCATGCGAGGGAAGCCGATTGGATTCTTCACGAACTGGACGCCAGCGACATCGGCTTGTCGAGCGAAGAGGCACGAACACGGCTGGATCGCGTGGGGCCCAACCGGCTACCGGAGTCTGCGCCGAGCTCTCCGGTGCAAATCTTCCTGCGACAATTCAGGAGTCCGTTAATCTACGTGCTTGCAGTAGCTGCCGTGCTGGCTGCCACAACGGGCGAATTCAAGGACACGTTCTTTATTCTTGCCGTGCTGTTTATCAATGCGCTGCTCGGCAGTTATCACGAAGCGCGGTCAGAACGCAGCAGCAGAGCCTTACAGAAGCTCCTGCGCATTCGAGCGGCGGTGTCGCGTGACAATGAGATATCCGAGATCGACGCTGAAGAGCTGGTCCCGGGCGATATCGTATGGCTCGAGTCCGGCAATCGCATCCCCGCCGACATACGACTCCTGGGTGCGCGCGGTCTGGAAGTCGATGAGTCACTGTTGACGGGAGAGTCGCTCACCGTGGTCAAGGATCCCGGCTGGGAGGGAGAGGAAAAGACGCCGCTAGCCGACCGCAGAAACATGGTATTCGCGGGATCCATGGTCGTGCATGGTCGAAGCCGCGGGATGGTGGTTGCAACCGGCGTTGCGAGTGCGGTAGGCCGCGTTGCGGCGGACGTACTTTCGGCAGATCCGGGCAAACCGCCACTCGTACAGCGCATGAACCGTTTCAGCCGCCGCATCGGTATCGCTGTGCTGGTCGGCGCATCGCTGGTTGCCGTACTCGGCGTGCTCGTCCGCGGTTTCGGCATCGCCGACATGGTGATGTTCGGCATCGCGCTCGCGGTCTCCGCGATTCCCGAGGGTCTCCCCGTGGCGCTTACCGTGGCGCTGGCCGTGGCCGGTTACCGGATGTCACAGCGCGGGGTGATTGTCAGGCGTCTCGCCGCCGTCGAAGGGCTCGGCAGTTGCACGCTGATTGCCAGCGACAAGACGGGCACGCTCACCGTAAACGAACTGACCGTGCGTAAACTGCAGCTGCCCGATGGTCGGGAATTCAGCGTAACGGGCGAGGGGTTTTCCCCTGAAGGCCAGGTGCTGTTCGACAACATGTCGATCGATCTGGCCGACCATCCGGAGCTTGCCGAACTCGGCCGTGCTGCCGTGCTGTGCAATGAAGGCGACCTGCACAGCCATGCGGGTGGCTGGACCTGGCGCGGTGACCCGACCGACATCGCGTTGCTGTCTCTCGCGCACAAGCTTGGCTGGAAGCGCGAGCCCACACTCGAGACACACCCGCAAATCAATGCGATTGCCTTCGAGCCCGAGCGGCGCTATGCAGCCAGCTTCCAGGTCCTGGGCTCGAGAATGCAGGTGCTCGTGAAAGGCGCGCCGGAGCGCGTCGCCGAGATGTGCAGTGACGCCAGGGCGGCGGCAGGCATGCTCGATCAGGCCGAATCACTGGCAACGGACGGCTACCGGGTTCTCGCATTCGCCCTGGGCGACGCCCCACAGGACCTGAACAGCGGCATGGTTCCGGCGGAACCAACCGGCGTGCGGATCCTCGGCCTGGTTGCGATGATCGATCCATTGCGCCCCGGTGTGCGCCGGGCTGTCGC
>JAOTYY010000425.1 GCA_029861595.1 Gammaproteobacteria bacterium | reverse complement strand
CGCGAAGTATTGAGTGGATTTCGGAATTTCCGAATCTACTGGTGACGCGCACCTTCTCCAAGGCGCATGGACTGGCCGGTCTGCGTGTTGGTTACGGTGTCGCGCATCCAGCTGTGGCGGATCTCATGAATCGGATTCGCCAGCCTTTCAATGTCAGTAATGTGGCACAGGCCGCGGCACTTGCCGCGCTCGGCGATTCTGAATTCATCGAGCGCAGCGTCGAGCTCAATCGTGCCGGAATGAAGCAACTGACTGCAGGATTTGCTTCTCTCGCCCTCGAATGGATTGCGTCTTCAGGTAACTTCATAACGGTTCGTGTCGGCAATGCGGGTGAGGTCTTCAAACAATTGCTCGAGCGCGGCGTGATCGTTCGTCCAGTTGCCGGTTACAGTTTGCCGGAACACTTGCGCGTATCGATTGGTCTCGAGTCCGAGAACAGCCGGCTGTTGGAGACCCTTGCGGCGGTATTGAAGATGTCCTGAGCGGCATCGTTTAGAGGTAAGCAGCCTTGCAGGACTTCCATATCGGCAAGCTGGTTGTGGTCGGCGTCGGACTGATCGGTGGCTCGGTGGCCGCGGCGCTCAAACGCGAACGGTTGGTGGACCACGTCATCGGCGTGGGCCGTAGCCGCGCCAACATGCAGCAGGCATTATCTGCCGGCGTGATTGACGAGATGGCGCAAGACCCCGCCACCGCGGCGCGCGATGCAGATTTGGTGCTGGTCGCCGTGCCGGTCAGACAGACCGCTGGCGTTCTGCAGCAATTGCCCCAGTGTGTCGCTGATGGTGTCATCGTCACTGATGCCGGAAGCACCAAGCGTGACTTTGTGCAAATCGCTCAGGAAATATTTGGCTCGGCCGCCAAGAATGTCGTGCCAGGCCACCCGATTGCCGGCGCAGAACGCAGCGGTGTCGCGGCGGCAACCGCCGATCTTTTCACTGGCAAGCGCGTGGTTCTCACCCCATTACCGGATACTGATGCAAAAGCCGTTGAGCGTGTTGCGTCGATGTGGCGTGCTTGTGGCGCCAACGTAATGCAGATGAGTCCGGAACATCACGATGCCGTGTTTTCTGCAGTCAGTCATTTGCCGCACGTGCTGTCCTACGCGCTGGTCGAAATGATTGCCTCGCGTGACAATTCCGAGGAACTGTTTTCTTTTGCCGCCGGCGGCTTCCGCGACTTCACGCGCATCGCCGGCAGCTCTCCGGAAATGTGGCGTGATATCTGTGCCGCCAACGCAGATCAGGTGCTTCGCGATATCGATGCGTTTCAGCAAGCGCTTTCGCTGATGGCCGGGCACATCCGGGCCGGAGAAATGGATAAGGTGGAAGCGGTGTTTGCAGCGGCAGCAAAAGCACGCAACGCCTGGGCCAAAGGTTTCAAATGACGCCGTGATCGATGTGACCCGATGTTTCGAAATGACGCAATGACAGAAATGATGCGATGGTTGAAATGAGATCGAAGCTAATATGAAACAGCGGCGCGATCATATCGATCTCGTCGCGCCTTTCGGTGCGGCCGGCTCGGTGACGCTGCCGGGCTCGAAGAGTATTTCTAATCGGGTGCTGTTGCTCGCAGCGCTTGCCGAAGGCAAGACCGAAATACACCATCTGCTCGCTTCGGACGATACGCGCTACATGCTCGATGCGTTGAAGGCACTGGGCGTGCCAATCGACGAGCAACCTGCAGTTTGCACCGTGACCGGCACGGACGGCCGCTTTGCGACGCGCGAAGCCGATCTGTTTCTTGGCAATGCCGGAACCGCAATCAGACCCTTGACTGCAGTGTTGGCCCTGGCGTCCGGCAACTACCGTCTGTCCGGTGTGGCGCGCATGCACGAAAGGCCGATCGGTGACCTGGTCGAGGCGCTGTGTGCCGTGGGCGCAAACATCCGCTATGCGGAAAAAGAAGGCTATCCGCCGCTGCAAATTGGCCCGGCGAAATTCGACCTGTCAACCCCGGTGCAGGTGCGGGGGGATGTGTCGAGCCAGTTTCTGACCGCACTCCTGCTGGCCTTGCCG
>JAOTYY010000214.1 GCA_029861595.1 Gammaproteobacteria bacterium | reverse complement strand
GCCAGCGCCCGGCATGCTTAATACCACTACCGCGAGAAAAACCAGGAGCAGTAACATGCCGCCAAGCAGCAGCAGTTCGACCAACGGCACACCGCTCATGACGTTTGCAGCTCACACGGACAACACATCAGGTTTTGAGACGATAGCCGGTTCTGAATATCCACCAGACGACCACCAGGCACGTCGCCAGAAACAAGGTGGCCATGGCCAGACTGACGCCTACTCCCACGTCGGAGCTTTCATAAAAACTCCAGCGGAAACCGCTGATCAGATACACCAGCGGGTTGAACAGGGTGACCGTCTGCCACACCGGCGGCAGCATCTCGATCGAATAAAACGTGCCGCCGAGGAACGCCAGGGGCGTGATAATCAGCAGCGGAATGATCTGCAGTTTCTCGAAACCGTCGGCCCACAGGCCGATGATGAATCCGAACAGGCTGAACGTCACGGCGGTCAACACCAGGAACAGCAACATCCATAACGGGTGGGCGATCTGCAGCGGCACGAACAATCCCGCCGTGGCGAGAATGATAAAGCTCAGGATCAGCGATTTCGTCGCGGACGCACCGACGTAGCCGAGTACGATTTCGACATAAGAAACCGGCGCCGACAGCAATTCGTAAATCGTGCCGGTGAACTTGGGGAAATAAATGCCGAAGGACGCGTTCGTAATGCTTTGCATCAACAGCGAGAGCATGATCAGCCCCGGAACGATGAATGCGCCGTAGGTGACACCGTCTATAGCGGTGATCCGCGAGCCGATCGCGCCGCCAAACACCACGAAATACAGGCAGGTCGAGATCACCGGCGAGACAACGCTTTGCAACAGCGTTCGACCGGTGCGCGCCATCTCGAACAGGTAAATTGCGCGGATCGCATAGAAGTTCATGCCGGCTTTTTCACCAGGCTGACGAAGATCTCCTGCAAAGAACGTTGTGTGGTATTGAGGTCCTTGAATCTGATCCCGGCCTGCTGCAGCTCGCCGAGCAGCGCGGTGATGCCGGTGGGCTCGCCTTGCGTGTCGTAAGTGTAGATCAACTCCACTCCTCCCGCCGCCAGTTCCAGGCCGTAGGCGGATAGCTTGTCCGGGATGGTATCCAGCGGATCGTGCAATTGCAGCGTCAACTGTTTCCTGCCGAGCTTGCGCATCAGTTCGTTCTTGTCTTCGACCAGAATGAGCTCGCCATTGTTGATTACCCCGATGCGGTCCGCCATATCCTCCGCTTCCTCGATATAGTGCGTGGTGAGGATAATGGTGACACCCGAATCGCGCAGCGAGCGAACCACTTCCCACATCGCCTGGCGCAGTTCCACGTCGACCCCGGCAGTCGGCTCATCCAGGAACAATATCCGCGGTTCGTGGGAAAGCGCCTTGGCGATCAGCACGCGGCGTTTCATCCCACCCGAGAGCGTCATGATCCGGTCGTCTTTCTTGTCCCACAGGGACAAGGTTTTGAGCACTTTTTCGATGTACCGCGGATTGGCCGGCTTGCCGAACAGGCCGCGGCTGAAGCTGACCGTGTTCCACACGCTCTCGAACGCGTCGGTGGTCAGTTCCTGCGGCACCAGTCCGATCATCGCGCGCGTGACACGATAGTCGCGGCGGATGTCGTGGCCGGCAACGGTAACGCCGCCCGTGCTGGCATTCACGATTCCGCATATAATGCTGATGAGCGTGGTTTTGCCGGCACCGTTGGGACCCAGCAGCGCAAATATCTCCCCCGGACGAATGTCCAGATCGATGCTTTTCAGCGCCTGAAACCCCGAAGCGTAGACCTTGCTCAGTTCGGAGACGGCGATGATCGACTGCATGGGGCGTGATAGTAGCGCAAGCACCAGCATAAATGTTCGATGATATGCGCGGCGAATTCTCCGGCCACCGGTCGCACTTTCATGTTGCACGGATCTGTAGACGGCCTGGTCCCGGCACGTCAATCGGTGCGTTTGTGCAACATGTTCTCGGGATCGCCGGACACCGGCCCGGCCCGTGAAGACGCCGTTGAGCTGGCCGGTGGTGTTTATCGCACGGTGTTTGCCAGCGACTATCGCGGCAGCTATCTACACCTACTGGGTGAAGCCGGCCATGATCTCGATGTGTGCATCGGCGGCGCAATCTGTCCGGCCGGCGGTAGCGCCGGCCAGTCCGCGGCGCACGAATCGTTTCGCGATGCCCTGCAATGGCTGGGCGTTCCAGACCCGGCAGAGTCAATGGGGGTCTCGAATGCGGGGGGATCCGCCCGCACCGGCTGCATTTTTATCCTGTGGCTGCTCGCCTGCGCGGGCGCCTCACGATCGTGGCGGTCAGGCTAGGATCGCAGCCGCTTCCACAGTGCTTTGCCTTCTGCAGCATCCCGGTAGCTCAGCATCTGCGCAGACGCACGCGCAAGCAGTTCCGGGGCAACCGGCGCATCGTCCAGCCATCTCACCAGCGCCTCCCACTGAGTGTCGTCTCGGAATCTCGAGAAGCCGGGAAGTTCGTTGACACCGGCACCGACTTCCGCAGCCCGGTGGTAGTGCTGTGTGTCGCGAAACGCGGCGACGAACGGAATGGACAACGATTTCAGAAACTGCACCAGCTTTTTGTACATGATGGTGTTGGTGCGCACGCGGTTGGCGATCACCCCGATACTCACGTTGTGCGCGCGCGCCTTGCCGATGATCAGCAGGTCGCCGATAAATCGCGTCGCTACATGTATGTCGATCGGCGATGGACATACCGGAATCAGTATCACATCGGCGTTCTGGACCAGTTGCGCCAGGTCCTGTTTGTTCATGGCGGCCGGCGTGTCGCAGATCACATGGTCGGTATTCGCGGGGACGCGCAGCTGAAAGGCCTCCGTCGCAACAGCATTCATGGATTTACGGTGCGCGGCTACGGAGTGAATGAGCGAGCGTTCTTTGTCGCGCAGTCGCAGCCAGTGCATGCTCGACCCCTGAGGGTCATAGTCGAACAGCGAAACTTTCTTGTTCCGCGCCAGGTGAGACGCAAGGTTCGTTGCTATTGTGCTCTTGCCTGAACCACCCTTGGCGTTACTAACGATTATTCGTTGCATTGTCACGATACCGTCCATTCGGGCGCTTGAGTGTAGGTCACGGAGCCGACGCAAACTACCCCTAACGCGTTCGAAGGCAATGATTTATATACAAAATTTGCATCAGCGCACATTTTCGGCTCTCTCCGAACTTGATGTGCCTCATGCAAACACCGAACCAGGGACAGTCATTTGACGACATTCTGTGCTGAAAATGTGACGTTCTACGCAATAACACCGACCTTACACTGCGCCGTCATCCCGCCTTCTCCCGATAAAAATCTCTGCTTGAGTCGTGGGTTTACTCCCTCCTTGGCGACCTTTTCTTAATCGCCCGCTCCTCTTGCTCTCCTCTCCCCCTTGGAGAGGGAGCAGGGGCGGGGGTCTCAGTGCTGCTCACGCAGTATCTGTCAGCGAATTACCGGCACCCGCAAGCCGCCCTGATCCCAACCCTCCTCCCCGAGGGGAGAAGGCCTTTTTTGTTTTGCGCGACTTAGGCAAAGTAAACTGTCCCTCCACACTGTAACGTAAATCGTATCAGCCATGACCAGCATCGTCGTCCCTGACAAGGCCGTGCCACGCGGCAAGTTTCCGCATGCGAAACGCAGCGGCGATTTCATTTTCGTATCCGGCACCAGCTCGCGGCGGCCTGACAACAGCTACGCGGGCGCCACTACCGATGGCGACGGCACGCTGCACCTCGACATCCGCGAACAGACCCGCGCCGTGATCGACAATATCGCTGAGATCCTCGCAGCCACCGGCGCGTCACTGGAGCACCTGGTCGACATCACGACTTTTCTTGTCGATATGGACGACTTCGACGGTTACAACGAGGTCTATGGCGAGTATTTCGATTACCAGGGTCCCGCACGCACCACGGTCGCCGTGCGTCAGTTGCCGCACCCGCACCTGCTGATCGAAATTAAAGCGATTGCCCACAAACCGGAATAACTGCCAGGCCGTGAACAAACCAGGGAAATTGCCCATGTCGTTCATCGAACCGTTCAACCTCACTCAATGGATCGAGGAGAATCGCGACCTGTTGCGGCCACCGGTTGGCAACGCCCAGTTGTTCAAGGCCACGTGGCGCAACTTCATCGTCATGGTCATCGGCGGCCCGAACCAGCGTGACGATTACCACGATGACCCCGGCGAGGAACTGTTCTACCAGGTGCAAGGCGATATGGTACTGCGCATCATCGACCCGCAGAGCGGCCGGCCGCGCGATCTGCCGATCCGTGAGGGAGAACTGTTTCTGCTGCCACCGCATGTGCGGCATTCGCCGCAACGCCCTGCCGATACGGTGGGGCTTGTTGTAGAGCGGCTGAGATTGCCGGGCGAGACGGACGCCTTCGAATGGTACGACGACGACGGTCAGCTGATGTACCGGCGCGACGTGGAGATCAAGGACATCGTCAAGGATCTTCCCCTCGTGTTCGAAGACTACCACCGCTGGAAAGCCGCACAGGAAACCGGCGCTGGCTGAATGTATATTCACCGCAGCGCGCGCAGCTGTTCGGCACGACTCACCATTGCATGGCATGATAACGCTTGGGATCAATAAAATAGCGTATCGACAGTCCCTGGTTGTAAGGACAATCACCAATACCAAACGAGGAGGAACGCAAGTGAAATCCACATTACGAACCAGCCTGACGGTCGCCGCCGTCCTGTTTCTGGCCCCGGCGCTCAGTACTGCAAAAACCGTGAAAGTCGGTCTGGTGCTGACGTTTACGGGGGGTGCAGCACGGTTCGGACAGCAGATCGAGCGTGGCATGAACCTGTATCTGAAGCAGCACGGCGACACGTTTGGCGGGCACGACGTCGAAGTCATCAAACGCGACTCCAAGCGCCCGGGGGGCGATATCGCTAAAAACGCGGTACGCGATCTCATCACCCGCGATCGCGTCGATCTGCTCACCGGTTTCGTGTTTTCACCGAACGCGATCGCCAGTGCACCGCTGGTAACCCAGGGCAAGGTGCCGATGGTGATCATGAACGCCGCCACGGCCTGGATACCCAACCTGTCGCCGTACATCGCCCGGGTGTCCTTCACCATGTGGCAAGCCGGAATGCCGATGGGCGATTACGCCAAACGCGAACTCGCCTGCACTACCGCAGCCAGCGGTTACACCGACTATCCGCCCGGCAAAGACAGCGTCGCCGCCTTCAAGACCGGTTTCGAAGGGGCCGGGGGCAAGGTCGTCGACCAGATCCCGATGGGCGGGCCGCGCGAAGTACCGGATTTCACGCCGTTCTTCCAGCGCGTCAAAGACGCCAGGCCCGATTGCTTCTACGTTTTCGTGCCGGCGGGTAACCATGCGATCGCGGTGGTGAAGGCTTTTGCCGACCTGGGTCTGGCGCAGGCCGGTATCCGGCTGATCGGCCCAGGCGACATCAACCCGGACACCACGTTGCAGGACATGGGCGATGCGGCCGTGGGCCTTACCACCATCCATCACTATTCCGCGGACTACGATACCAAGGCCAACTTTGACTTCGTCACCGCCTGGAAAGAGGCCTACGGCGCCGATACGACCCCGGATTTCATGGGGGTCGCGGGCTGGGATGGCATGGCGGCCATCGCGCATGTGATCAAGACGCTGGATGGCAACATCGAGGCAGAAGCGGCAATGGACGCGTTGCGCGGCTGGAAGTTCAACAGCCCGCGCGGCCCCATTGAGATCGATGCCGAAACCCGAGATATCGTCCACGACCAGCACGTGCACGTCGTGGTGCGCAAAGGCGACCGTTTTGGCATCGACGTGGTGAAAACATTCAAAGCGGTAAAAGACCCCTGCAAAGCACTCAAGATGGGCAAGTGCGGCCAGTAACCGTAGCGTCGTTCTGATACGTTGACTGCCGCGACCGCCGCAAGGCGGTCGCGCGTTTGCCGCATTTGGAACAGTTCTTCAACATCGGCGTCAGCATCCTGTTCGACGGGCTGGCCTACGCGATGATCCTGTTCGTGATCTCGGTGGGCCTGTCCATCACCATGGGCCTGATGGGCTTCGTGAATCTCGCCCACGGTGTTTTCGCGATGCTGGGCGGCTATTTCGCCGTCAGTCTGATGAGCGGCGCCGGCGTGGGGTTCATTCCTGCGCTGCTGCTGGCGGCCATCGGCGTAGGCGCCTTCAGTCTGGTGCTCGAAAGGTTATTCTATGCACCGCTGTACCGCGCGGGCGAGCTCGACCAGGTATTGCTGTGTATCGGCCTGGTGTTGATGGCAACGGCGATCGTCACCTACGCATACGGTCCCAATCCGGTTTCTATCCGCGTGCCGGACTATCTCAGCGGTCAGCTCGATCTCGGCATCCGCAGCTTCCCTACCTACCGTGTTTTCATGATCGTGGTCGGCCTGACGATTGCCGCCACGCTGTGGCTTGCCTTCGAGCGGACCATAATCGGTGCGAAGATTCGCGCGGCCGTGGAAAATCGGCGCATGGCCGAGTCGGTAGGCATCAACGTCGACCTTCTGTTCAAACTGATTTTCGCTGTCGGCAGCGGTGTGGCCGCGCTCGGCGGTGGGCTGGCGGTCGATGTACTGGGGCTGAGCCCCAATTTCGCGATCCAGTATCTGGTGTTGTTCCTGATCGTGGTGGCGGTGGGCGGAATGGGTACGATTCGCGGTCCGCTCGCCGCGGCGCTGGTGCTGGGGATCATCGACAACGGCGGCAAGTACCTGTGGCCGGAAGGTGGTGCGTTCTTCATCTACGCGGTAACCGTCATCATTCTGTTGTTACGCCCGGCGGGGCTCTACGGCAAGGGGTGAGGAAGGAGAATTGATCGACACGCCCAGAGCGTTGCGGGACTACGTCGCGCACCGGCATCGGTTACGGCCGGCCGAGGCAGTGCCCTGGGTGCTGGCCTGCGGCGCATTCTTTGTCTTCCCCGATTACCTGTCGCTGGGCACCCAGATTCTGATTACGATCATCTTCGCCCTGTCGCTGGACCTGATCGTCGGCTACGCGGGAATCGTCACACTGGGGCATGCCGCCTATTTCGGTACCGGGGCCTATGCCGCCGGCATGATCTCGGCGCACCTGGGCTGGACCGAGCCGCTGTCCGCACTGCTCGTGGCCGGCGGTTGCGCCGCCCTGGTCGGCTACCTGTCGGGGCTGGTTCTGCTGCGCTACCATGGTCTCACGCTGCTGATGCTGACGCTGGCTACCGCAATCCTGCTGCAGGAACTCGCCAATACGATGGAAAACGTCACCGGCGGCTTCGACGGTCTGCTGGGCATCTCCTTCGCACCGTTACTCGGCGTGTTCGAATACGACCTCTGGGGCCGGGTGTACTACTGGTATTCGCTGATCGTGCTGTTCCTGGTGTTCTGTGCTGCTCGCCTGATCGTGCACTCCCCGTTCGGCAGATCGCTGGTCGGCATCCGGGAAAATGTCGCTCGAATGCGCGCCATCGGCACCCCCGTGTATCACCGCATGGTGACGGTCTACACCATTTCCGCCGGCATGGCCGGACTCGCGGGCGGCCTGTTCGCA
>JAOTYY010000213.1 GCA_029861595.1 Gammaproteobacteria bacterium | reverse complement strand
CTTCGCGCAGGTGCCCGCGGTCGGTCAACGCTGCGAGGGCGCCCGCCTGCGCGATGCGGTTCACGCCAAAATGATTGCGCAATTTGTCGAAACTCTGTATCAGTTGCGCCTCGCCGATTGCATAACCGATCCGGCAACCGGCCAGGCCGTGGGCTTTCGAGAAGGTGCGAAACCGCAACACCCTGGTATCTTCGACATCGATCTCCGGCAATGTCCCGGCTGGCGCGAAATCGCAGTACGCCTCGTCAAGGCACAGCAGCGCCGTGTCAGGCACGTTTTCGATCATGCGTTGCACGGTGGCTGCATCCCACCAGCTGCCCATCGGATTATCCGGATTGCTCAAGTAGACCAGTGCCGTGTCGTGCTCGCGCGTCAGCGCCAGGAGCGCTTCGGGATCTTCGCGATCGTCACGGTAGGGAACCGTCACTAGCCGGCCACCACAGGTTGCCACCTGGTAGTTGAAGGTCGGGTAGGCGCCCAGCGAAGTGGCCACCGGAACACCGGGCGCGATGAACAGACGCGCCGTATAGCCGAACAACCCGTCGATGCCCTCACCCACAACGATGTTGCGCGGCGCGACGCCATGGTGCGCGGCCAGAGCTTCCTTCAAGTCATGGTTTTCTGGATCGCCGTACTTCCAGGCATGCACAGCTTCCCGCTGCATCGCGTGCACCGCTTTCGCCGATGCGCCGAACACGCTTTCGTTAGCCCCGATGCGCGCGCGAAATTCGGCGCCGCGCTGACGCTCTTGCGCTTCGGGCCCCACGAACGGCACGGCGCTGGGCAATTTTTCGACAATCGGTGTGAATCGATAGGTCATTTGCGAGTCTGCTTGTTGCGCGGAAATTCGCGGGCTACTCTACTCCACCGTCATTTGCGAGCCAAATGTATGTGCGCCATCATGCCGGTTGCCTGCGCGCCGCCGGGATTGTCACTGCCACGGCGGCGACACACACAACGCCCCAGATCGATGTGGCGTTGGACAAACCGAGGAGTTCCGACAACGCGCCGATGGCCAGTCCGCCGAGCGCCGTGCCACCAAATCCGATCGTGCCCCACAGGCTCATGACTCTGCCGCGGTAATCATCGTCCACGTGCATCTGGATTGCCGACTGACTGGCGATGCCGACCGCGGTGATGGCGAGACCGAGCGCCGCAACCAGTATCACACCGGTTGCGAATGCTTCGCTGAAAGCCAGCAGCAGGCACGCCACGCCGACCGCAAAGACACCGATGCGACTGGTGCGGTGCCGGGAGACTGCTACCCTGGACATCACCACGCCCGCCACGATTGCCCCCGCGCCGGCGGACGACGTCAGCATCGCCAGCCCGGCGCTGCCGCGGGCGTACACGCCATCGGCAAACACCGGGAGTAGCTCCAGCAATCCGCGGCCGAACACCGAATTGATTGCCACCAGCACCAGAAATCGCGAAATCTCGACGCTGGACAGTGCGTATTTGATACCCGAGGCCAGTTCCGAGAAAACTGCCCGCCGAGCGCTTTCTGCCGGCTGCCACACCACGGTAACCGCACCCAATGCCAACAGCATGGGCACATATAACAAGGCGTTGACCGCGAATGCCCAGGTCACCCCGCCCAGCGATATCAGCACCCCGGCCAGCGCGGGACCCAACAACCTCGAGATGTTGAACACAGTGACGTTGAGTGCCACGGCACTGGGCAGGTGAGTGCGCTCCACGAGCATCGGTACGAGTGTAAGCCGTATCGGGTGATAGGCACTGTTGGCGATGCCGAACAACGTCGCGACAACGCAGACAGCAACAATGTCCACGTCGAACAGCACTGTGATAGTAGCGAATGCCAGGGTCACGCCGAGCACGCTGGACATGGTGATTACTGCCGCACGGCGCCGGTCCGTGCGGTCGGCGAGCACGCCGAACATCGGCCCCAGCAGTATGATCGGAACGAATAACAGGAATGCGACGGCGCCGACCCAGAATTCAGAATGCGTGGAATCCCATGCCATCCAGCCGAGCGTCAGACGCTGGATCCAGATACCGTTGGTGCTGAAAACGCTGCCGGTAAGATAAATCCTGAAATTGCGGTTACGCAGTACCGACCGTGAAGCCGGCGGCATCAGTCGAACCGATCCGTCGCCACATGTTCTCTACACCGCTCAACCGGCATAACGGTCTGCATCCTCACCATGGAAACGCTTATCCACTCGCAGGGTCTGGTAACGCGTTATCTTTTTCTTGTATTCGGCCGCGGCTCTGCGAAGCGTCGCGATTTGTGCCGGTTCCAGCTGTCTTAACACCCGCCCCGGTGAACCGACGACCAGCGAATTGTCGGCAATTTCCTTGCCCTCCGGGACCAACGCATTGGCGCCGATCAGGCAGTTCTTACCGATGCATGCGCCATTCAGCACTACCGCATTTATCCCCACCAGGCTGTATTCGCCAATCGTGCAACCGTGCAACATGGCTTTGTGACCAACCGTCACGTTGCGGTCGATGGTCAGGGGAAAACCCGGGTCGGTGTGCAATACGCAACCGTCCTGAACGTTGGAACCCTCACCGATGACGATCGGTTCGTTATCGCCGCGCAACACTGCATTGAACCATACACTGGCATCGTTATGCAGAGTGACACTGCCGATCAACGTCGCGTTCGGTGCCACGTAGTGACGTTCTCCGAGCAACTCGACTTGCCGATCTTCCAGCGTATAGATCACGTAAGCCCCCCACTCTACCATCCCCAATCAGCGCGATAGCCTATCATTCCGGACACCTGTGCGGTGGTTATATTTGTCCGTCGGGAGTCCACGGCACCGCCGACATCTCGCATATCGAACCAGCACGCCGCGACATACATGCGGCATTCCGAAAGCGGGGTGTTCAATCAGACGCTTGCTCGGCTCTACCTGTGATGCGGTCCGACATTCCGGCTGCCTGGCGGACGAAGCCAAGCGGTTCGTCCCAGTCGAAATTTCGATACACCGCCGCCAGGTGCGCAAACGGTGGCGATTGTGCGAACAGTTGAAACGTCAACCGATGGCCGGCGTAGTCCGAATTCAACAGATCGCGCGCGAAAGCCAGCAACTTGCGACGGTCTTCGGCCTCCCAGTCCTCATTGATGGTATAGAACTTCTGCAGCCATCTACCGCTTTCGGGATTGCGGAAACTCGCGTAATCGGGCGTGACGCAGACCTGCCCGCCGCACAGTTCCCGAGCAATATGCATCATTGCGGGCAGGTTCGTGCAAGCGTGCACCCTGCCTGTGTACAGCAGCGACTGATTCGGCATCAGCAATCCCCCGGGGCTGCGCTCGGCTGTGGCAATCGCCGCAGTCAGATGAGCATTTATCCCTTCTCGATAAACAGCCAGCTGCGCAAGCTTTTCCTGCACCGCCTGGTGCTGCTGCAAACCGGTTTGCCGCACGTTCCACAACGCCGCACCGATCAGCATGTCTGCGACTTTCAGATTTCGCTGCACGAACGCATACGCCGAATACCGGTGCAGCGTCGCGCGAATAAACGCGGCCGCTTTCGTATGGCGGTAGAAGAGCACGTTTTCCCAGGGGATCAGCACATTGTCGAAAACGACCAGCGTATCGACCTCATCGAAACGATTGGCCAGCGGATAGTCTTCGCGCGAGGCACGCCCGGCAAACCCGGTGCGGCATATGAATTTCAGACCCGGCGAGCCCAGATCGCACACGAAACCGACCGCATAGTCGGATAGTTCCGCGTCGCCCCAGTTGGCTATCGTCGGTTTAGTGAACGCCTGGTTGGAATAGGCCGCCGCCGTTTCGTATTTAGCGCCGCGCACGACGATGCCGGCATCGGTTTCGCTCACCACGTGCAACAGCATGTCGGGATCCTGATCCTGTGGGCGCTTCGATCTGTCACCCTTGGGATCGGTGTTGGCGGAAACGTGGAACGGGTCGTTCTCGATCGCTGCGGCGATATGCTTCCTGATGTTCTCGGAAAACTGCGGGTCGACTTCGTTCAACACATCCTGGCCGTCGAACAGCGACCACATTTCACCGATGGTTTCGTCACCTACGCGCGTGACCACACCTTTCACATCGTTGAAAATCGCCTCGGTGCAACGATTCTTCGCGTGCCAGTCCGACTGTGTCATGGGAAGTTTCAGACCGATGGCGTATTGCTCGCCACCTTCCTCGTAGACCATGTCGGCGGCGGTCTGCGGGTCGTGCTGCATGTCGTAAATACGTGCCCGGATGTCTACCAGCGGTTTGAACATCGCATGCGTTGCCACATCGTCCACCCGCTCGCCGTTAATGAAAACTTCGCGCCCATCCCTGATCGACTCGATGTACTGAGCACCGGTGCGGATCATTCGAGTTCTCCTTCAAAAGGTACTTGCGATACAACCTGATCACGCCGGCGATAAGCCTGACGCCGCGGATCAAAGGTCTGTTTTCTCGAGCCCGATTCCGCTGCGCCACAGCTTACAAGCCAGCGCGGATTTCTGCGATCAGTTCCTGTGCCTGGCGGCCGGCATCGTCCTCGGCAGCGACGAATTGTAGTGCTGCGAGCGCATCGCTGGTCCGGCCGACGGCGACGTAGGCACGTGCCAGAGCGATGAAGTAGTGCGGATTTTGCGGGCTGGCGTGGGTTAGATATGTGTAAAGATCGACGATCTCATTGTACCGTTGCTGTTCGCGCAGTTGTTGCACGTACAAGCCTATCGTCCAGCCCAACTGCCCGTTCACCATGCGCAGCCGGTCCGGGTGTTGATCCTGTTGCGAGGCCCTCAGAAAGGCCTCGATCGCCGGGCGGAATTGACGGTTCTCGCGATACGCGCGGCCTGCATATACCAACGCCTCGGTATCGCGAAAAAATACCGCTAGATAAGTATCGAGCAGCGTGGTCGCATCGTCGTATGCGCCGCTCTGGATGAACTCCGATACCTGCCGCAGTAGCGCTTCACGGTATTGATGAGTGGTGTGCGAATCGTCACCTGAGTATGCCCTTGCATACAGGTCGACAGCGGCCTCGTAGTCCCCTCGATGCAACAATTCCTGCAACAGCCCGCCCGGTTCGACGCTGCCCGATGCCACCTCCTCCGCCACTGTGGGTTTGTTTTCGGAATCGGACGCGGCGCCGGAGACCACCGTCGAGATGGGGAGTTCACCCAGGGGCGGGGGGGTGTTGAAATACGACCAGACCAGCGGTAATGCCGTGACCACCGTCAATCCCACGAAACACAGTCGCAACAGTACGGTACGGCGCGATGGCGGACCCTTGCGGGTGCGACCGCCGCTGGAAGCGTCCGCCCGTATTGTCTGACTCCGCATGTCCACAACCTTGCCCGGTCGGGCCGCTGTGTGACCACCTGCCATCTTACACCGACGCGGCGAACCTTGCTGTGGGCTCCAGATCAGGGCCGTTGCGGCAGCGGTGCTGCAAGGTAACAGCCGAATTCGGCGCCGAAGTCCACGCTCACACGGGCATGCACCTTACCCTGCTTGTCAAAAAAACGTTGCCGGTCGGAGAGCGGAAATACCGCTTCGTGCCAGACACCCGGGTGTATGTACAAGCCAGTGGTGCCGTCGCACCAGAACGCTACGAAATCGTCCGGTTTCACATCGTCCCCGGGCAACGCCAGGGGCGCTACGAACGCGCCGGGCTCACGCGGGAAAAACAATTGACCGCCGTCCGGATGATAGTTGGCGTGCCACAGCAGCACCCGCTGGCGCGCGGATCCGGCAGCTTGCGTGTCGACCGTCTGTGGGTCGCAACTCCAACCCAGGACATACTCGTTCTGGGCACCTACCGACGCATTGTGTGCGCGTAACGTCGGGCCATCCCAGCGGAACTCGAAAATTCCCTCGGTAGTGCCTCCCTGGTCCCCGGTATCTGGATCAACCGCCCGCCAGCCTTGTGCCGGCCAGCGCACGATCTCGATCTCACACGCCTGGGGATCGCTGACCAACCTGCCGTACCCTTGCAGATTTTCTGTGGTGGCTTCCAGCAACGGGACTTCGTGGCAGGGCAACGACGGTTTGTCGCGTGCGTCGGGCGCAAGATCGGGGGCAACGGTTCCGCTCATCGTTATCTCGAGTGAAGGTCGCGATTGTCTCTAAACTAATCAATTGGCACGTTCGGTGAAAGCGCCACGGAAATCGGCAGATGATCGGAGTAACGGCGCCGATCATCGAACTCGCGATGGATTGTCGCATCCACGATGCCTGCGGGAGCAACATTTTTGACGAACAGCCAGTCGAGGCGCGCCCGGTAACCGCGATCCCTGAAGGTGTAACCGTTGGCGTTTGCCGACTCTACGTCGTAGCCGCGTGCCGAGATCTCGCCGAATAACGGTTCGTGGCGCTGCAGTGTGCTCATGGTGGGGTGCCCTGCAACAATCCAGGGGCGCCGTAGTAATGCCCTGCCCAGACGATGCGCATCAAGACAGGTGGTGTTCATGTCGCCACCGATAACGATCGGCTGACCGCGATCCCGCCGGGTCAGCGCATCGGCGAGAGCGAGCAGTTGTGCGCAGCGCTCGGATGCGGAACTTTGGGCTTCCAGGTGAGTGCTGGCGACGGTGATTAACCGCGCCGGAGTGCAGATATCCGCAACTACGGCGATACGGTTCCCGTTACGCGCCATGTACTGCAGCCGATAATCAAAAAACGCCGGCAGTTGCACTACCTCGATGTCCTGCAATGGATAGCGTGACAATATGGCATTGCCATGCAGCGCCTGCGTGTTGCGGCCCGGCAGTCTGCGTTCGCCGCGGCCACCCTTGGTCAACTCATGGAATTCCGATGCAAACACCCACGAATAACCAATCGCCGCCGCAAACTCGCGGGTAACGTGGCGGTTGCCGCTGCGCGCCATGCCCACGTCCGCTTCACTGAGCAGAATCACATCGCTGTCGCGCGGGCGGGGCGTTTGCCACTGCGCGACGATTGCATCCAGCCGACGCCCGCGTTCGATGTTGTAGGCGGCGATGCGCACCAGACCACGCTCCAGGCCATGGTTGGCCACTTCATGGTATTCGCAGTGCGGGTGCTGAATAGATCCCGCCGCCGCGGCGTCTATCAAAACGCGTTTATCTTGGCTGTACCAGTTCTATTTTATAGCCGTCCGGGTCTTCGATGAACGCGATAACGCGCGTGCCATGCTTCATGGGGCCGGGCGCCCGGGTGATCTTTACGCCCTCGCCCTGCAGCTTTTCGCACGTCGCGTACACATCGGGCACTTCCAGGGCGAGGTGCCCCCAACCGTTTCCCAGATCGTACGGTTCGTTTTGCTCCCAGTTGTAGGTCAGCTCGATCACCGCGTCGGTCTCCTCGTCACCGTAACCGACAAAAGTATTGGTGAACTTGCCGTCGGGGTATTCACTCTGGCGCAGCATTCTCATTCCCAGCATACGGGTGTAGAAATCCAGTGAACGGTCGAGGTCGCCGACTCGAATCATCGTATGCGCCATGCGAAAAGCGGGACTTGTAGATGCTTGACTCTCGGGCATTGGGTGCTCCTGGGTGGTCATCGAAATCTGACTGGCGTAATTATATGCGCAGCGTGTTCGGATGTGTTGTCGTCGATCT
>JAOTYY010000212.1 GCA_029861595.1 Gammaproteobacteria bacterium | reverse complement strand
AACACGTAACGAAGGTACCTTCCATGGCACATTCAGTCCGTCCTGGCAGCGAGATTCCGGAATCACAGGTGACATCGCCGGCTGTCTGTGCCGAGCGGCGGCGTTTTCTGAAATTCACCGCCGCCGCCGCAGCTGGCGGAATAGCCGGTGTCGGCGTTGCGCGGGCGACGCAGGCCGGTACCAAGTTCACCGGCCTGAAGAAAGGTGGCTTCACCACCGATGAGGAGTTGACGTCATTTGAGGACGCCACCAGTTACAACAATTTCTACGAGTTCGGCACCGACAAGTCGGACCCCGCCGAGTACGCGCACACCTTGAAAACGCGTCCCTGGACGATTGTCGTGGAAGGGGAAATCGACAAGCCCGGCACGTACGATATCGATGAGATTCTCGGCTGGATGAGCCTCGAGGAGCGCATCTACCGGTTTCGCTGTGTGGAAGCCTGGTCGATGGTGATCCCGTGGGTGGGATTTTCGATGAGTGACCTGGTGAAACACTTCCGGCCGCGCGCCAATGCCAAGTATGTCGAATTCGAGACGCTGCAGGACCCGGAACAGATGCGCGGTCAGCGCTATCCGATTCTGAATTGGCCTTACCGGGAAGGATTGCGCATGGATGAGGCGATGAATCCACTGACGTTACTGGCGGTAGGTATCTACGGTGAGGTGCTGCCCAATCAGAACGGTGCGCCGCTGCGTTTGGTCGTGCCCTGGAAATACGGCTTCAAAAGCATCAAATCGATCGTGCGAATCAATTTTCGCGAAACGCAACCGCCCACAACCTGGAATGACTCGGCGCCGCGAGAATACGGGTTTTACTCCAACGTAAATCCCGATCGCCCACACCCGCGCTGGAGCCAGGCCAAGGAACGGCGCATCGCGGGTGAGCGAACACTGATGGAGTCGCTGTTTACGACCCGCATTCCCACCTTGCCGTTCAACGGCTATGGCGAGCATGTGGCAAGCCTTTATACGGGCATGGATCTGCAGAAGCACTATTAGCGCGATACCTGTAGATTCTTCGTTCTGCTCCGGCGTTCTTCGGTGAACGGGGGGTCCTCGTCCCGGTTGCACGCACCCGCCGGCGATGCCACCCGGTTACGGTTGCTGTTGAAACCAGTGGTGTTCCTCGTCTGCCTGCTGCCACTGGCGTCACTGATAATGACCGCTGTGCAAGACGGCCTTGGCGCGAATCCGGTCGAGGCCATTACCGCCTGGTCGGGCCAATGGACACTGCGAATGCTGCTGGTGACATTGGCGATGTCGCCGTTGCGCCAGTGGTTCGCGTGGCGCTGGCCGCTGCAGATCCGGCGCATGCTGGGACTGTTTACCTTCTTCTACGTCTGTCTGCACTTTTTGACTTTCGTGTGGTTCGATCACGCTTTCCTGCTGATGGATATCCTTGGCGATATCATCAAGAAACCGTATATAACTGTCGGTTTCATCGCCTGGTGTGTGTTGCTTGCGCTCGCCGTGACCTCCAACAGCTACTCTGTACGACGCCTGCGCCGTGGCTGGCAGCGACTGCACCGGGGCGCCTATCTCGCGGCACTGGGCGGCATCGTGCACTACATGTGGCTGGTCAAAGCCGACTATTCCGAACCGATGCTCTATCTCGGCATCTGCACGCTGTTATTCCTGACTCGTCTCGTCGCGCTGCTGCGCTGAACGCACCGCTGTGGCGGGCCTCGCGTTGCATGCATATCTCTTCAAGCATATTTTCACAGAGCCCGTACAACGCTAGTAATGCGCAACCGGTGGCAACCTCCATGGTGCGTCACTCGAAAAATAAGCGCCCGACCACGAGCCCGTAACGAGGAATGTTTCAAGATGTCTCTCTCACGCCGTGAATTTGTCCGCATTATGGGGCTGGCCAGCGCCGCCGGCATGTTGCACAAACAGGCGTTCGCGCAATCGCCTTACGCACTTTACGACGTGCCCACGTACGGCAACGTGCGGTTGCTGCATTTCACCGACTGCCACGCACAGCTGTTACCGGTCTACTACCGCGAACCCAATGTAAACATGGGTCTCGGCGATCGGCGCGGCAAAGCACCCCACATTGTCGGTAAAAACCTTTTGCGCGAGTTCGGTATTGCGCCGGACTCCATCGAAGCTCATGCATTCACTTATCTGGATTTCGCTGATGCCGCGCGCCGTTTCGGTAAAGTTGGCGGCTTCCCGCATTTAGCTACATTGATCGAGCGGCTGCGCGCCGAACGTGGCCCCGACAAGACGCTGCTGATGGATGGTGGCGATACCTGGCAGGGTTCCGGTACAGCCTACTGGACCCGTGGCCGTGACATGGTAGATGCATGCAACCTGCTCGGTGTGGACGTTATGACCGGGCATTGGGAATACACATACAAGGATACGGAAGTGCTGGCGAACATCGAGCGCTTCAACGGCGAGTTTGTTGCGCAGAACGTGCGCGTCAAGGAAGATGCGCTGTTCGACGGGTATCCGGCTTACGACGAGGACACCGGACACGCTCACAAACCCTACACTATCAAGGTTCTGGGGGGCGTTCGCGTTGCCGTGGTCGGACAGTCTTTTCCCTACACGCCGATCGCCAATCCGCAACGCTTTATTCCCAACTGGACATTCGGCATCCAGGACGAAGCCTTGCAGGAATTAGTGAACGAAGTGCGCGACAGCGAAAACCCCGATGTGGTCGTGCTGCTATCTCACAACGGCATGGATGTAGATTTGAAACTGGCTTCGCGGGTCACTGGCATAGATGCAATTTTCGGCGGCCATACACACGACGGCATGCCGCGACCCAGCATCGTCAGCAATGCGTCCGGCCAAACCCTGGTGACCAACGCGGGTTCCAACGGCAAGTATCTGGGCGTGATGGATCTGGATGTGCGTGACGGTAAGGTGCAGGGTTACCGCTACAAACTGATGCCGGTCTTCTCGAATTACCTGGAAGAGGATGCGGACATGCGACGCCATATCGAGAGCGTGCGGGCGCCGTTTCTGGATATCCTCAACGAAAAACTCGCGGTTGCCGATGAACTGCTGTATCGGCGCGGGCACTTCAATGGCCCGTTCGATCAGATAATCTGCGATGCGCTGATCGAAGTGCTGGACGGGCAGATCTCGCTTTCTCCCGGGTTCCGCTGGGGCACGACGGTGCTGCCGGGCCAGGCGATTACAATGGAGCACGTGCTTGACCAGACGTGCATGACTTACCCGGAGACTTACGTCCGCGAAATGTCCGGCGAACAGCTCAAACTTATTCTGGAAGACGTTGCCGACAATCTGTTCAATCCCGATCCTTATTTCCAGCAGGGCGGCGATATGGTGCGCGTGGGCGGGTTCAACTACGAGATCGATCCCACAGTGGAAATCGGCCGGCGCATCAGCAACATGCGATTGAACAATGGCGAACTCATTGACGCGAGCCGCAACTACAAGGTGGCTGGCTGGGCAACGGTGGGCTCGGTGTCCCCCGGACGGCCTGTCTGGGACGAGGTCGCGGACTATCTGCGTGACAGAAAGGTTGCGAAGATCACGCGCCTGAATACGCCTGTGATACGTAACATCGACCAGAACCCGGGGCTGGAGGCTTACCGGCAAAGCTGACGCGGGGCGCCTGGGCCTCTCTCGATAAAAAGTAAAAAGGGGACATTCTGCTTTTTCCGCGGAAAAAGCAGAATGTCCCCTTTTTTCCGGCCCTCTCCCAGAGGGAGAGGGGAGCAAGAGGAGTTCGATCACCATTTACGCAAAGGTCTCCGGGGAGAGGGAAACAGGCATTTATATTTTTTCGTCCCGGAGGATAGGGTCAGGGGGGAGGGGAGAGCGTAAACTAAGCGCTCAAGCGCTTGTACTTCACCCGGTGAGGTTGATCCGCGTCCGCGCCTTTGCGACGGCGTAAATCGTCAACGTAGTCGCTGTGGTTACCTTCCAGCCAGGTGATCGTGCCATCGTCTTCGAACGCCAGGATATGTGTAGCGACGCGATCCAGAAACCAGCGATCGTGCGAGATCACCATGGCGCACCCGGGGAAATTCAGCAGCGCCTCTTCCAGCGCACGCAGTGTCTCCACATCGAGATCGTTGGTCGGTTCGTCCAGTAACAGCAGATTGCCGCCGCTGCGCAGTACTTTCGCCAGATGCACGCGGTTGCGTTCGCCACCGGACAAATCCCCGACAAACTTCTGCTGGTCGGCGCCACGGAAATTGAAGCGCGACACGTAGGCGCGCGATCCGATTTCATACTTGCCGACGTTGATGTAATCGTGATCGTCGGAAATCTCCTGCCAAACGGTATGCTCACCGTTCAACGAGTCGCGGGATTGATCGACATAGGCAATTTGCACGCTTTCGCCGATGCGTACGCTGCCGCTGTCGGGTCGTTCATCGCCATTGATCAGTCGAAACAATGTGGTTTTACCCGTGCCGTTGCCACCGATAATTCCGACGATCGATCCTGGGGGCACTTTCAGACTCAGCCCGCCATAGAGTTCACGATCGCCAAACCGCTTGTGCAGATCGTCGATTTCAACGACCAGGTCGCCGAGCCGCGGTCCCGGCGGAATGTACAGCTCGTTGGTCTCGCTGCGTTTCTGATACTCCGCCGAGGCCAGTTCCTCCAGCTGCTTCAGACGAGCCTTGCTTTTTGCGTGGCGGCCTTTCGGCGCAGTGCGTGCCCATTCGAGTTCGCGCTCCATGGTTTTGCGTCTCGCTGCCGCTTGTTTCTCCTCGATCGCCAGACGTTGTGATTTCTGTTCCAGCCAGGATGAATAATTTCCTTCCCAGGGAATGCCGTGCCCGCGGTCGAGCTCCAGGATCCATCCCGCGACATTGTCGAGAAAATAGCGATCGTGGGTTACCGCTATCACGGTACCGGGATATTCCTTGAGAAAGCGTTCCAGCCAGGCAACCGATTCCGCGTCCAGATGATTGGTCGGCTCGTCCAGAATCAGCATGTCAGGTGAAGAAAGCAGTAACTGGCAAAGTGCCACGCGCCGCCGCTCACCGCCCGACAGACTCGCCACCCGACTATCCCAGGGCGGCAGGCGCAAGGCGTCGCCGGCTACCTCGAGCGTGCGCTCGAGTTCCCAACCGTTGTTCGCTTCGATGGCATCCTGCAGTTGCGCCTGTTCTTCCAGCAATGCGTTCATTTCGTCGTCGTCCAGCGGTTCGCCGAACCTGGCGCTTACTTCCTCGAAGCGATCGAGCAACGCTTTGGTGTCTGCGATGCCTTGTTCCACGTTGGCGCGCACGTCCCGGTCGGGGTCGAGATACGGTTCCTGAGGCAGATAACCTATGCGAATGCCGGGTTGCGGGCGCGCTTCGCCAACGTATTCGGTATCTTCGCCGGCCATGATTTTCAGCAGCGTGGACTTGCCTGCGCCGTTGTAGCCCAGGACGCCGATTTTCGCACCGGGGAAAAAACTCAGACTGATGTTGCTCAGAATCTCTCGTTTAGGCGGAACGACTTTACCGACACCCATCATGGTGTAGACGTATTGCGCCATTCAACACTCCGTTAACTCTGCGAATTCGTTGAGAGAATCGGTGGCATCCAAAATAGCGGGCTATCTGTGCGATGCCACTAGAAAAAACGCCGAAAATAAAAATGCCACGCATTGGTGCCGCCGCCCTCCAGCGATACCCCGACGTGTCCGCCCGGATCGGAATTCAGATCCAGCTCGATAAAGGCCGAATCCCGGCGGTCGATTGTAAAACTTGTGGTACGGTCGATATCGCCGCGCGTGCGCTCCTTTCCATCGATGTAGCGGTAGGTCGCTCCGCCGGTCAGTGAGACGCGTTTGACGTGCAACGTAACTCCCAGCCTCGTGAGCAGCGACCACCAGCTGTAGTCCGTTTCCTGCCGTTCAGTGTCACCGAAGGTATCCGTAAACTGGACGTGTCCGCCGGCCAGCAGGGAAACGTTTTCGCCTGCCAGCGGGTATTGTCCGCCGATGACGACCCCCAGCGTATATCCGCGCATGTTCATTCCCTGCGTCGCATCCCGGTCATTCCCTGATCCCGTCGACCAGCCGAATCGGCCTCCGCCCAAGGTATGAGGCACGAACTCGCCGAGAATATCGACCAGCAGAAAGCCATTTTCAAAGTCGGTCACGGTGTCACCGTCACTGAACCTGACATCGGTATTCTCCTGGCCAAACCGTAGATCGACCATGGCAACAGACGTATCGTAGCGTGACGAATAAGAGCTGCTGCGCTGGGCAATGGCGGGTTGCGCTAGCAGTGGCAGAAGGCAGACAATCGGGAGCAGCCAAGCGCGAATCATGCGCAAAAGATACCTCGACGAAACCTGGCTTTCATGCTCGGTGCACATGCCCTCGGGAGAGTACTCGATGCGGCGGGTGACCTCAGCAGCTGGCGCCGACCGACAGCGTAAAAGCGCTGGAGCTTAGGCATGTGTGCCGTATAATGCAACGCTACCAGCCACTCAACCGCTTTTATTCCTCGGTTAATCTTCCGTCATGCGATGTCCTTTTTGTGGTGCTTTGGATAGCAAAGTCATCGATTCGCGTTTAGCGAGCGACGGCGAGCAGGTTCGCCGGCGGCGTGAATGCCTGAGCTGTGAGGAGCGCTTTACCACGTATGAGACCGCCGAGCTGACGCTGCCCAGAGTGGTAAAAAGCAACAACAGCCGGGAACTGTTCAACGACGAGAAGCTGCGCGGCGGACTGGTACGGGCACTGGAAAAGCGCCCGGTCCCCATCGATGCGGTGGAAGCGGCGATCGGGCGTATAAAACATGCCGCCCTGGCACACGGTGAGCGCGAGATTCCGTCGCGCATGATCGGTGAGTGGGTAATGGAGGAATTGCGCCGTCTGGACCAGGTTGCCTACATTCGGTTCGCTTCCGTGTATCGCAGCTTCGAGGACGTGCATGCGTTCCGTGAAGTTATCGATCGGCTGGAGCGTGAACTGACGCCAGAGGAAATGCGCGGACAAATGCCGTTGATCGACGAAGAGGGCACTTGATCTCGGTGCGGGTAATTCGTCTCGCCGCTATCGGGGTGCCGAGGCAATTGTTGCGTCGCAATGTCTGAGACACTCGCCAGAGACTACGAATACATGGCAGAGGCGCTGCGTCTGGCCCGCCGGGGATTGTATTCCGCGGACCCGAACCCGCGCGTCGGTTGCGTAATTGTCGACGTGGATGGTGTCGCTGGCAAAGGCTGGCACGCCGTCACCGGGGATGTGCATGCCGAAGTGGCAGCATTACGCGCTGCAGGGGAACGCGCCCGCGGCGCCACCGCCTACGTCACCTTGGAACCCTGTAACCACGATGGACGGACCGCGCCCTGCACGCTGGCGCTTCGCGAGGCGGGCGTAAGGCGCGTGGTTGCGGCGGTCAATGACCCGAACCCGCGTGTTCAGGGGGGCGGCTTGCGTGCGCTTTCGCAAGCGGGAATCGACACGAGCAGCGGCGTGATGGAAAACGAAGCACGGGCGCTGAACCGGGGATTCTTCAAGCGCGCGGCGACCGGGATGCCGTGGGTGCGCTTGAAGATCGCCACCAGTCTCGATGGCCGCACGGCGATGGCCTCGGGCGAGAGCCGCT
>JAOTYY010000211.1 GCA_029861595.1 Gammaproteobacteria bacterium | reverse complement strand
TCGTAGACGTAGTCCAGGGTCCGGTGTCCGCGGCGACGACACTGACCAGTTTGTAGGGATCGGTGTGATAGCCGTCGCCAATGGTTTGCGAATAATTGAACTGGGCAATAGTGCGCGTACCGAACACCTGAGACACACCGAGAAGCACATCGAATACGTTTTTGCTTTCCGCCACGCTGCGGCGCGGTTGCGGCGTGAGCGCAGGCTGCATGGAAGCCAGAGGGATGGGTATTCCACCGACCGGGTGAACCCGATCGTGGGAAACCGCCGCAGCCAGGGTCCACAAAGTGTCGGCTGAACTTGCAATATTCCAGCGCGTATCCCCACCCACAGACATGTAGTCGAACTCCATAGACACCTTGGCGCCGAAAACCGCATCCAGGTTGCGACTGTAACGCTGGTCCCACGCGGCGGAAAGTTCCAGTCGGTTGTCCTGAAACGTGTCGTCCAGCGGTTCGCCGCCCGCAGCAATCTGGTAGCTGTCGAAGCCCGAGGGCGTTGTGAAAGTCTGCGGTACATCGCTCGGTGTCGCTCCGTTGGGACTCGCCCCCACCAGTACGTCGATTACCGTACCCAAGGTCAACCCGGCGTCCGGGGACACGGAGGTGCGGCCGTTCAGCGCGGCCTCGATACCGGAAACATTTTCGAACTCGGTAAATATCAACAGCGCGGCTTCGACGTCCCACGGCTCACTGGCAGCGACGGGGGAGGCTTTGGCGAGCAACACGCAGCTGGCCGAAGCTAACGCCCGCATCAGGCACGTCGGCGGCGCGCTCAATTACAACCGCACCCCGTACCACCGAAACTCTGCCCTCCGCGCGCCGCTTCCCGGCTGAAATAGTATTGCCGTTCGAGTCTGGCGGAGACACCTTCACCGTCGAACTGCATGCCCGGCGCGGCGAGGTAGCCGCGCTGCCACGGCGACAGCCCCGAGCTGCAGCCGGCTGTGGCGCACACCGCAAAGCACACAATCAACTGCGTAATGCCGCGAATCATTCCAATTGTCTCCACAGGAATAGCCAAGATGACAGTGTAAGCGCAGTGCCGGCGCGAAGGGCACATCGCGTAAAACATCGCCGCTTGCAACTACTCGGTGCTGGACGATAACGCGGGTGTAGCGACTGCGGAATGTACAATTTCTCCACCGCGCCAGTGCAGCAGCGTACCGCTGGACAGGCTCAAGATGCGCAAGTGATCGAAGGTTTCCAGCGCCTGCTGCGCTGCCAGAGGGCGAGGCTGGAAGTAGACGCTAAAGTTGTCTACGTTGAGAGGCTGCAACGCCAGCTCGGCGAACTTGCCGTCGACGAATTCCACGTGCGCGATCGCCCCGACTGTTGCGCGAGCACTGAACGAACCGAAGGCGAAGTTACCGAGACTGTAGAGAATCACGCCATCGCGGTAACGCTCGATTTCCTGCAGCACGTGCGGGTGATGGCCGATCACCAGATCGGCGCCCGCGTCGATCGCGGCGCGCGCCAGCAACGGCTGGTAAGGCCGAAGTTCGGTGCTGCCTTCACGGCCCCAGTGAAATGACACCACCACGACATCCACGCCTCGCGCCAGGTCCAACACATCGGCACGCACTTGTTCCTCGTGACCAAACGCCGTACCGCCCCGGAACTCGTCTGCCCAGAATTCTTGCGGAAACGTATTGGAGTAACCGAGCATACCTATCTTCACCCGGCCGGTGTCGACAATCGCGGGTGCGCGCGCGGCATGTAACGTCTCACCGGCGCCGAAAAATTCGATCCCGGCGCCGCGCAGCGCGGCGATCGTATCGCGCAGCCCGATGAACCCATAGTCCAGCGCGTGATTGTTGGCCAAAGACACCGCACCGATACCGGCTCTAGCGAGCGCGGCGGCGACCGGTTGCGCAGGCGAGCGGAACAAAAATTTTTTCTCCACGAGCGGCACCGACGCGGTGGTAAGAGGGCCCTCCAGGTTACCGATCACGAGATCCGATTCGGCGAACAGGGAACGTACCTGCACAAACGGGTGGTCGTAGCCGTAACGCTGCAGATACGGCCGAGCGGTACCGTCCAGCATGATGTCACCCACCGCGGAAATACGTGTCCTCACCACGTCGTCGCGGGGCGCGGGCTGTAACACCGGCTCCGGTGCGCCAGGTAAAGGCTCAGGCTTTGCAACCGGCTGCTGTTGCCTTGCCGGTTGTACGTCAGACCCTGCGGATGCGGCATGCGGATCTACACCGACCCCAGCACTGGTTCGCTCTGGCGTCTCGCTCGGGCGCTCCGTGAGCGCACACGAAGCAACAGCCACCAAACAGATAGCGATAAATAAATAGCGGAACAACCCGTCACAGACGCTCACAGCGAGCAGATTAACATGAAGCTTGTTCACACAACGTTGGCGTCAAGAAAAGCCGCGCCCTCTACTCAGCTCTCCCTCTCCGGGAGCGACCATATATCTTCATTCCCCTATGGGTCAGGTGCGAGGGCATTATTGCTGGCTCACACAGCTTGTTATAGCGGGTCACCGGTACCCGCAGGCCGCTGCATACCTACATCCTTCTCCCCAAGGGGAGAATGTCGGTGTCCACTGGAACATGTATAACCCCGCTAACGGGAAAGGATGGAGACCGCGCGCGCAAAAAAAAGCCCCGCGTAAGCGGGGCTTTTTTGCACTTGTGCAACAAGCGGCTGCTTACATCATGCCGCCCATGCCACCCATGCCTTCCATGCCACCCGGAGGTCCTGCAGGCGCTTCATCCTTCGGCGCCTCGGCGACCATCGCTTCGGTGGTGATCATCAGTCCAGCGACGGAAGCGGCATTCTGCAAGGCAGAGCGCACTACTTTGGTCGGGTCCAGAATACCCATCTTAATCATGTCGCCGTATTCGCCGGTCGCGGCATTGTAGCCATGCGAATCCTTACTCTCTTCGACTTTGGAAAGTACCACGGAACCCTCAGCGCCAGCGTTTTCCGCGATTTGACGCAGCGGCGTCTCCATCGCCCGGTAGGCGATTTTGATGCCGATGTCCTGATCATGGTTGTCGCCTTTCAGGCCGTCAAGCACACCGCGGGCACGCACCAGCGCGACACCGCCACCCGGCACGATACCTTCCTCGACGGCAGCGCGCGTGGCATGAAGGGCATCATCAACGCGGTCCTTCTTCTCTTTCATCTCGACTTCAGTAGCCGCACCGACCTTGACCACCGCGACACCGCCCGCCAGCTTGGCGACACGTTCCTGCAGCTTCTCACGATCGTAGTCAGAGGTTGCTTCCTCGATCTGTACACGGATTTGTTCGACACGCGCCTTGATCTCGTCTTTGCTGCCAGCGCCATCGACAACCGTGGTGTTTTCTTTACTGATGCTCACCCGCTTGGCCTGGCCGAGATCGTCCAGCGTTACCTTCTCGAGCGACAGGCCGACCTCTTCGGAGATCACCTGGCCACCGGTCAGAACAGCGAGATCCTGCAGCATCGCTTTACGGCGATCGCCAAAACCCGGGGCTTTGACGGAGCAGACTTTCACGATGCCGCGTATGCTGTTCACCACCAGCGTAGCCAGTGCTTCACCTTCCACGTCTTCGGCAACGATCAGCAGCGGACGGCTGGATTTGGCAACGCCTTCCAGCACCGGGAGCAGATCGCGGATGTTGGAGACTTTTTTGTCGTGCAACAGGATGTAGGGATCCTCCAGCTCGGAGGTCATGCTTTCCTGGTTGTTGATGAAGTAGGGCGACAGGTAACCACGATCGAACTGCATGCCTTCCACGACATCAAGTTCATTGGCCAGCGACTGGCCTTCTTCCACGGTGATCACACCTTCGCGGCCGACTTTTTCCATGGCTTCGGCGATGATGTCGCCGATCTGCTGGTCGCTGTTGGCGGAGATCGATCCGACCTGCGCGATGGCCTTATTGTCGTCGCAAGGCTTGGACATTTTCTTCAGTTCCTCTACCGTCACTTCGACCGCTTTGTCGACGCCACGTTTGAGATCCATCGGGTTCATGCCTGCCGCAACCGATTTGAGGCCTTCTTTCAGGATGGACTGTGCCAGCACGGTAGCGGTTGTGGTTCCGTCACCCGCGACATCGGAGGTATGCGAGGCAACCTCCTTGACCATCTGCGCGCCCATGTTCTCGAACTTGTCTTTGAGTTCGATCTCTTTGGCGACCGAAACACCGTCTTTGGTGACAGCCGGCGCACCGAACGCCTTGTCCATCACCACATTGCGTCCTTTCGGACCCAAGGTTACTTTCACGGCGCTCGCCAGAGTATCAACGCCTTTGACCATGCGGCTGCGGGCATCTTCACTGAAACGTACGTCTTTCGCACTCATTACTTAACAATCCTCTCTAAATAGGGTCCGATTACTTTTCGATGACGGCCATGATGTCGTCTTCGCGCATGACCAGGAGGTCTTCGCCTTCGACTTTAACTTCCGTACCGGAATACTTGCCGAACAGCACCTGATCGCCGACTTTGACATCCAGCGGACGCACGTCGCCGTTTTCGCTGACCTTGCCGTTGCCCACTGCGGTGATTTCTCCGCGGATCGGCTTTTCGGTGGCTGAATCGGGAATCACGATGCCGCCAGCACTGGTCCGTTCTTCCTCCATGCGCTTGACGATCACTCGATCGTGCAGGGGACGAATATTCATCTGCTCTTTTGCCTCCAAAAATATATGGAATTAAATCAACGATTTAAGCTAATTTATTAGCACTCTCATAGAGTGAGTGCCAATAATAGTGGGCGCCTTCCAAAAATCAACCCTGCGGGGTAAAAAAATGTGCTGCGAATAACCGCCACCGGGTTAGTCGTCGCGGCGGAAATCACCTTCCAGCGTGCGGGGATGCGAAGTCTGCGGATGCATGCGTGCTAGCGCGATGCGCACCATGAGCTGCCGGGTCAGCGGCAGGAGGCAGGCAAACCCCACGGCGTCGGTGATGAATCCCGGCGTCAAAAGCAGCGCACCGCCGACCGCCAGAACCAGCCCTTCCAGCAGCTCCAGCGCCGGCACACCCCCCGAATCCATGGTCTGGCGGGCACGAAACAGGGTGCTGAGGCCCTGCTGACGCAGCAAAAAGGTACCGATTACCGCGGTGAGCAGCACCAGGAATACGGTCCAGCCCGCGCCGATCCAGCCGCCAACGGTGATCAGCAGGTAAATTTCTGCGAGCGGCACGCCGATAAACAGGATCAACAGGATTGCAAAGGGGTTCATGGATTCCGCTCGAGTCACTCGCGTAGGCTTAGCAACCCTGCCAGGCAATGCACGAGGGTATTTGGTGTCCCAGGATTCACGAACTGCGTTATATAATGGCGTTTACGCTGCTCTCAAGGGGTCGCCGGCGCGAAACTGCCGTCCATCGCGGAACTTTCGTATGCGAAAATCCACCAACATTAGCCCACTGAAGTACTACGACCTCTGGTCACGATGCACATTCATGAATAAATTTCTCTTCTGGTTGCTGCTGATCACCGTGTTGCCGGCGATGCCTGCATTGTCGCAAAGCAGTGCCGTCAGCGAGTTGCAGTCGCTGCTGCAGAACACTGAAACGATCGGCGATGACGAGTTGCTGCCGCCGGAGAAGGCGTTCGCAGTGCGGGTCGTGCCGGATGCCGCGGATCTGGTAGCGATCGAGTATCAGGTGGCCGAGGGGTACTACCTCTACCGCGACAAGTTTCGCTTCGAATCAGCCACACCCGGCGTGGAGCTCGGAACGGCCTGGGTGCCCGCGGGCGAGCGCAAGCATGACGAGTTTTTCGGTGAAGTCGAAACCCATCGCGGTCTGGTCAGCATCGGCTTGCCGCTGCTGCAACGACCAGCTGACCTGCAGGACCTGTCGCTGGTGCTCACCTCGCAGGGCTGCGCTGACGTAGGGGTCTGCTACCCCCCGTTCACGCAAACCGTAGCAGTGGCGCTGCCGGCACCCGACGACCAGTCGGCGCTCGCTGCGGTCACCGAGCTAGGTGACGCTCTCGGCGTCGCCGATGCCGAACCCGAACTGCTGGATCCAGATCAGGCGTTCGCCATCAGCATCGACGACACGCAGTCGGGTCAGCTCGTAGTCGCCTGGGATATTGCCGACGGTTACTACATGTACCAGGAACGGATGGCCTTCAAGGTAGACGAACTCGACGATCTGGCGCTGGGCGTACCCCGGTTTTCCGAGTCCAAGATCAAGGACGACGAGTTTTTCGGGCGCATGGCGGTCTTCTATCACCAGGCCATGGCCACCCTCCCGGTCGCAGGCCCGGCGACCACTGCACGCACAAAACTGTACGTGCAGTACCAGGGTTGCGCTGAAATCGGTGTGTGCTATCCCCCGATCGCCAAGACCTTCGACGTTAATCTCAGCGGCGGCGCTTCCTCGAGCGTGGTCAAAGCACCGCCTACCGACGACGGTGACTTTGCCGGCATGTCCGAGCAGGACCGCATCGCCGCATCGTTGGGCAGTAACAGTTTGTGGCTGATCATATTGAGCTTCCTGGGCCTTGGTCTGCTGCTGACCTTTACGCCCTGCGTGCTGCCGATGATCCCCATTCTCTCCAGCATCATTGCCGGTCAGGGAACCGACGTGACCACGCGTAAGGCCTTCTCGCTGTCGCTGACTTACGTACTGGCCATGGCCTTCACGTACACGGTGGCCGGCGTACTGGTCGGTTTGTCCGGTGAAAACGTGCAGGCGGTCTTCCAGGACCCCTGGATTCTCGGCATCTTTGCAGGCGTCTTCGTGTTGTTGTCGCTGTCGATGTTCGGCTTCTACGAGTTACAGATGCCGGCGGCCGTGCAGAGCAAACTCACCGCTCTCAGCAACAGCCAGCAGGGCGGCACTTATACCGGTGTCGCGATCATGGGATTTCTCTCGGCGTTGATCGTCGGGCCCTGTGTCACCGCACCACTTGTGGGCGCACTCATCTATATCGCACAAACCGGCGATGCGGTGCTCGGTGGCCTGGCATTGTTCGCGCTGAGCATGGGGATGGGCGTGCCACTGCTGGTAATCGGCACGTCGGCGGGCAAGCTGCTGCCCAAGGCGGGACCGTGGATGGACGCCACCAAGGCGGTGTTCGGCGTGCTGTTGCTGGGCCTGGCGATCTGGTTGCTGGAACGCATCCTGCCGGTTGCGGTGACCATGGCCTTGTGGGCCGTACTGTTGCTGATCTCGGCCATCTATCTGGGCGCTCTGGAACCGATTCGCGAGGGTGCTTCCGGATGGTTCCGCTTGTGGAAGGGCGTAGGGCTGACTTCACTGGTGGTCGGCGTACTACTGCTGATCGGTGCAGCAGCCGGCAGCCACAGCATGCTGCAACCGCTGAAAGGGGTATTTTCGGTGGCTGGCGCCCCGGGCGCGCAGGGCACTGCCGCCAGCGGGGTAGAATTCACCAAGGTCAAGGGCCTGCAGGAACTGCAGCAGGCGATTGCCCGGGCCAATGCCGATCAGCAGACCGTGATGCTGGATTTTTATGCCGACTGTTGCATCTCATGCAAGGAAATGGAAGCCTTCACGTTCAGCGACCCCGGCGTCCAGGCCGCACTGTCGCGTACCGTTTGGCTGCAGACGGATGTGACCCTGAACGACGAACAG
>JAOTYY010000210.1 GCA_029861595.1 Gammaproteobacteria bacterium | reverse complement strand
CAGCGCAACGAATTGATGAATACCGAGGACGTTTCCGAGGCCGTCGCGCAAATTCGTGAAGATGTCATCAATGCCGTAATTGATCAGTACATACCACCGGGTTCGCTTGACGAACAGTGGGACGTGCCCGGACTGAGCGAAGCACTGGAACGCGAGTTCGGCTATCAGATGCCGGTGGCCGATTGGCTGGAAGCGGATCAAGACCTGCACGAGGAACCGCTGCGCGAAAAGATCATAGCGAGCGCGGTGGACGCGTATCGCCAGAAAGAAGCCACGTATGGCGGGGAAATCATGCGGCGCATCGAAAAGGGCGTTCTGTTGCATGTCCTGGATCAGTCATGGAAAGAGCATCTTGCAGCGATGGACTATCTGCGCCAGAGCGTCGGCCTGCGCGGCTATGCACAGAAAAACCCGAAACAGGAATACAAACGCGAATCTTTCGAAATGTTTACCGGTATGCTGGACCAGATGAAGCAAGAAGTCGCGACCGTGCTGGCGAGAATTCAGATCCAGAGTGAGAGCGATGCCGCCGCGGTCGAACAAACCAACCGGCAGCGCCCGCCCATGGACTATCAGCATGAGGATGCGGATTCGCCGTTGCAAGGCGGCGGCGACGGGGCGCAAGCGCAGGCGCAACCGTATGTGCGCAAAGATAAAAAAATCGGACGTAACGAGCGGTGCTGGTGCGGTTCCGGCAAGAAATTCAAACACTGCCATGGAAAGTTGAACCAGTAATGGCCTGTTTCGGTGAATACCCCGATTCAATAGCATGCGGGTAGACGGCGTTCGATTGTCGGCCGTCCACTGCGGCTTGAAGGCTGGCGGCGGTCTGGATCTGGCGCTCTTGGAGCTGGCGCCGGGATCCGTTACCGCGGCGGTGTTCACACAAAACGCGTTCTGTGCGGCACCGGTGCAGATTGCTCGACGCAACCTGGCGTACACGACACCCAGGGCGTTGCTTGTAAATGCCGGCAACGCAAACGCTGGCACCGGCAGGCAAGGTCTGGAGAATGCCGAGAGTTGCTGCGTCGCGGCAGCGTCGGCGCTGGATTGTGATCACCACGAGATACTACCTTTCTCCACTGGTGTGATCGGTGAGCCGCTGCCGGTTCACAAAATAGCTGGAGCCATAGATGGCATGTGCCAGCGACTCGATCCCGGCAGCTGGGACGCTGCGGCCACGGCGATAATGACGACCGACACGCGACCGAAGCTCGCGTCGCACGAAATGTACCTCGCCGGTGAGACCATCACCATCACCGGTATGGCAAAAGGCGCCGGTATGATCAAGCCCAACATGGCTACTATGCTGGCGTTCGTGGCCACGGACGCAGAGGTCGGATTCGGCGATCTGCAGCGACTGCTCGAAGCGGCGGTCGAGGACTCCTTCAACTGCATCAGCGTGGATGGTGACACGTCCACGAACGATGCGTGCACGCTCACCGCGACTGGAAAGTCGGGTGTGCGACTGCGCCCCAGCGACGACGCCTGGCCGGTTTTCGCGCATACGGTCAAAAACGTTTTCGTGGAGCTGGCCCAGGCATTGATAGAAGACGCAGAAGGTGCGAGCAAATTCGTCACCGTGCGGGTTCAGGGCGGCGCCAATCGCGGCGAGTGTTTCGACGTTGCATATGCGATCGCTGAATCGCCGCTGGTTAAAACGGCATTGTTCGCAAGCGATGCAAATTGGGGACGCATTCTTGCTGCTGTCGGGAGAGCCGGCGTGCCGGGGCTGGACGTCAGCCACGTGAATATCGACCTCGACGATGTGCGGGTGGTTACCGCCGGCGAACGTGATGCGCGCTACCAGGACACCGATGGGCAGCGCATTCTCGCGCAGGACAGGTTGTCCCTGAGCGTCGATCTGGGCCGCGGCCTGGATAAGGTAACCGTTTGGACCTGCGACTTGTCACACGACTATGTGCGTATCAATGCGGAATATCGCTCCTGAACCGGGTTCGTGAATCCGCCAGCCGCTGCCAGACTCGAAGCAAGCCGCGTGCACCGCGTGCACATCATCAGTGAAAGTTAGCGCCGCCGGGCAACGTGTTCATGTCGCCGTGGCGGCTGTCGTCAACGAGTCAGACGAGGTGCTGATTTCGCGTCGTCTTGCGTCCGCACACCAGGGAGGGCTGTGGGAATTTCCGGGCGGCAAGCTGGAGCCAAGGGAGTCGGTCTCCGATGCGCTGAAACGCGAATTGCACGAGGAATTGGGCATTCAGCCTCTGAGCATGCGGCCTCTCATACGCATTGCGCATGATTATCACGACAAAAGCGTGCTGCTGGATACGTGGCGTGTCGATGACTACGCTGGTGTCGCAACGCCGCGCGAGGGCCAACCGTTACGGTGGGTGCCAATAGCCGATCTGGGTGCGATGCAGTTTCCGGCTGCCAACAGTGGCATCGTCAAGGCTTTACAACTGGCGCAGCGCATGCTGATAACGCCCGATCTCGGCACCGATCGACCTGCCGACTTCCTACGCACTTTGCGCGCCAGCCTGCGACGCCACGATCTGACACTGGTGCAGTTGCGCGCAAAAAGCATTGACGCTCACAAGTATCTGGAACTTGCGCGCGGCGCCTTGCAGGAATGCACCTCCCTCGGTGCCGGGCTTATCCTCAATGGCGACCCGCGGATGCTCCGGAAGGTGAGTGCGCGTGGCGTGCATATCCCTGGCACGGACCTCGCCGGTTACCGTGAGCGTCCGGTGGACGGTGACAAGTACTTGTCTGTTTCAGTGCATGACGAGCGCGAGATCGAGCTGGCTCAGCGACTGGATCCGGACTTTGTTTTGTTGTCGCCGGTAAAAGCAACCACCAGTCATACCCAGGCGAGGCCTTTAGGCTGGGAGCGTTTCCACGCGCTTGCCGAAATTCTTGACGTACCGGTATTTGCGTTGGGCGGCCTGCAGCCAGGCGATCTCGACGCGGCTCAGCGAAATGGCGCGCAGGGTATCGCCGCAATCACCGCGTTCTGGTGTGGATCTTCAGGTTCGCAGGGGGCTGCAGGATAGGCAGCTAGATGGCACAGCAGGTCAGCAGAAATGCGACGTCGTCCTGAGTCTGTTCAGGGCGTTTGTTAACGGAGACGTGTTCCAGAAATCGAATGGTAAAACGGTGTTTACCGGCACTGATTTCCGGAAACAGGTCAAGGCGTTCGCGAAACGAAACCTTGACCAACTGCAACGGCCGCGCGAGGTTCAGATTCTGTTGATAAAAACCGCGTGCTGCAAGCTGTTCGGTAGCCGAGCTGCTTTTTCGTATTGCTTCCAACGTCAGTTCGACCGCCGCGCGCACCGTTTGCATAGGCTCGACCCACGCAGAGATTTCCTCGCGACGTTTCTCGATGGGGGTGTTCAGCCAGAACTGGTAAATCGGCAAATCCATGCTGCAGGTACTGCCGCTGACCGCTGCGCGTTGACGAACCGCGCCCAGAAATTCGTTTTGTGCGGCGAGGTGCGCTATCTGGCCTTTCTGGCCATGCAACGCATCGATGAAATCTTTTTGTCTGGCCATTACCGACGCAAGGCGCCGGTCGTCGACGCCGGGGTCGTCGACGAATTGCTGAAAAGCGGTATTCTGCCGTTCCAACTCTTTCATGACTTCGCTTTTGATATCGAAACGGCTGGTTAGATTGACGATCTCCAGCAACGTGCTGAGCGCAGCATGCGTGTCCCACGCAGAACTGCGGTTCAGGTGGTGATCCAGGCGCCGAAACAAGAACTGAAAACGCAGGAAATTGCGCACTCGCTCATTCAGAGGCTGCTCAAAAACCGCTACCTTGGACATCTGACGAAGCAGGTTGAGTTGCTTAAGTGGGCCATTGTCTACGACGCCATTGCCAGTTACAAATCCTATCTTTGCGAAGCGCTGCGTGCCAGTTGACCATACAACAAGTGCAACCGCTGTACATGGTCGCCAAGCGTAGCCTGTGAATCGTCGTTATGGATGATGTCGTCAGCTGCATCGAGGCGCTGCTGGCGAGTAGCCTGGGTGGCCAGAATTCGTTCGGCCTGCTCAGCGTCGATGCCGTCACGCATCATCAGTCGCTCTCGCTGCACGCTTTCATGCACGTCCACAACGAGAATCCGATCGAATGCAGTGGTCAACCCGGATTCCACCAGCAGTGGCACCACGTTGATCGCGTAGATCGTACCGGCTTGTTCGAAAGCCGCCAGCAGCGTTTCGGTTTGCTCGCGAATTGCTGGATGCAGGATGCTTTCCAGCACTTTTCTTTCGGCCGGCCGCGCGAACACGTGCTCCCGTAACAATCGCCGGTTGAGTGAGCCATCCGCCTGCAGCACCTTGTCACCGAATCTCGCGACAATCGCGCGCAGTGCCGGTTGCCCGGGTTCCACAAGCGAATGTGCCAGTTCGTCGGCGTCCACGATGGGTACCTGCAATGCACGGAATAACTCCGCGACAGTGGTTTTACCGGCGCAGATTCCTCCGGTCAAACCCACGCGCAGCATATCGTGCCTAGCCTTGGTACAACATAGGGGCCAGGAGATTTCGCGACGGCCTCCCAGGCGGTACATCAACGTGCCGCGACAAATTAGCGACCTTAAGTCGTGGATTTATTTGGCAGGTCGATAAACGCATCCTTGACGCAGCGCGTCGCGGAAGATGCAGGACGTGCTTATGCAGCATGTTCCTAGCCGAGATACAGAGCGTTCAGATCGGGGCCCCACAACAAACTGCACAAGCCACCAACCGCCAGAAAAGGACCGAACGGGATCGGCGCACCGCGTGTGTGGCGGCCCGAGGCCATGAGCATCAAACCGATCGACGCACCGGTAGCCGACGAAATCAGGATGGCTAGCGGCAGACTCTGCCAGCCGATCCAGGCACCGATCGCTGCAAGCAGCTTGAAATCGCCGTAGCCCATCCCTTCTTTCCCGGTCAGCAGTTTGAATGCCCAGTACACCGACCACAGGGCCAGATATCCGCATGCCGCGCCGAAAATGCTGGACACGGGATCGCTGAACAAACCCAGGGGACTTAACAACAGCCCCAGCCACAACAGTGGGAACACGATAGTATCCGGCAGCAACTGACGGTGAAGGTCAATGACCGTCAAAGCGATCAGCGACCAGGTAAACACCAATGCGGCAGCGGTGAGCCAGCTAAAACCGAATTGCCATGCCACGACGACCGACAGCATGCCGGTGACCGCTTCCACCAGCGGGTATTGCACGGAAATACGCGTGCCGCATTCGGAACAGCGCCCCCGTAACACCAGATAGCTCAGAATGGGCACGTTCTCCAGGGCCGTTATCTGGTGGCCACATTGCGGGCAGCGTGAACGGGGCACGACCAGGTTGAAGGCTGCGCCTGGCCGCGGCTCGTGTGCGATCCGCAGAAATTCCTGGCAGTCGCTGCGCCATCGTATTTCCAGCATAACCGGAAGGCGCGCTATGACGACGTTGAGAAAGCTGCCTACCAGCAGGCCCAGGACAAAGGTCGATATTAAGAGCGTGAACTGACTGGAGAGCAGTTCTGCTGCTGTCACGTAAACGCTTCGCCCATCTTGAAAATGGGCAGGTACATGGCGATTACCAGTCCGCCGATCACGACGCCGAGAAAAGCCATGATCAACGGCTCGAGGAGACTGGTCAATCCGTCCACGGCGTTGTCGACTTCTTCTTCAAAAAAGTCGGCTACCTTCGCAAGCATATCGTCCAGTGAGCCGGACTCCTCGCCGATAGCCACCATTTGCACGACCATATTCGGAAACAGCCCGCAGCGCTGCATCGATGTCTGCAGGCGTTGACCTGACGAGGCTTCATCTTTCATCTGCATGATGGCATTGAAAAACACCACGTTGCCGCTGGCTTTCGCCACGGACTCCATCGCTTCCACCAACGGTACGCCGGCTGCGGACATGGTCGAAAGCGTACGGGCAAAGCGCGCAGTTGCGGCCTTGTGCAGAATCTCGCCGACAATTGGTAGTTTCAACGACAAGCGATCAAGCATGTCGGCAAACTTTTTGGATTTCTTCTTCAGATTCGCAAATACAAACACACCGCCGATGATCACCGCGAAGATTATGTACCAGTAGTCCTGCATGACCTCGGATATGTTCACGACCATCTTCGTAAACGTAGGAAGATCGCCGCCTACACTGGCGAATAGAGATTCGAACTGCGGTACAACGAATATCAATAGAATCGAGGTTACGATAAACGCCACGACAATTACTGCCGCCGGGTACATCATGGCCTTTTTGATTTTCGCTTTGATCGCCTCGGTTTTTTCTTTGTACGTTGCGATCTTGTCGAGCAGACGGTCCAGAGTACCCGACTGCTCCCCGGCAACCACCAGGTTGCAAAACAGATCGTCGAAATGATCAGGGTATTTCGCCAGCGACTGACCCAGGTTCGTGCCGCTTTCGATGTCGGCTTTTACCGACAACAGGAGCTCACGCATGTGTTTGTTTTCATGGCCTTGCCCGATGATATCGAACGCCTGCACCAGCGGTACGCCGGCCCCCATCATGGTGGCCAGCTGCCTGGCGAAAATCGCGATGTCCCCGGATTTGATCTTGCCGCTAGTCGACGCAAACAACGCGGCCGAATGTTTGCGTACTTTGAGTGGCGTTATGCCCTTGCGGCGCAACTGGGCTTTGATGAGATCAGCGTTCTGGCCCTCCATGCGGCCCTTGATCTTCTGGCCCTGCGCATCCTTGCCCTCCCACAGAAATTCGATTTTCTTTACTGTGCTTGTTGCCATAGCTAGCCCATTCAGTGTCCCTTAGTAGTAGTATGCTGTACCGTCAGCGCCGGCGGTACGTTCAATCTTTCGTCACCCGGTTGGCTTCTTCCAGGCTCAACATGCCCGATTTGACTTTGCGCAGCGCCGACATGCGCAGATCTTCAACGCCTTCACGGCGCACCTGTTCAGCTATCTGCATGGAATTGCCGCCTTCCATGATGATGCGCCCCACCGCTTCGGTCATTTCCATAACCTGGTAGATGCCCACGCGACCCTTGTAGCCACTCTGCCCGCACTTGTCGCACCCGCCGGGCTTGTAGACGATCACATCGGGATTGGCGAGATCCTCTTCCGTAAACCCCTCCGCGAGCAGCGCTTCACGCGGGATGTCGTCGGGTTCCTTGCAGTCGCACAAGCGGCGTGCCAGTCGCTGCGCGATGATCAGCGTAATCGCTGTCGCGATATTGAACGGCGGCACCCCCATGTTCATGAGACGTTCGAGAGTTTGCGGCGCGTCGTTGGTGTGCAGCGTGGACAGGACGAGATGGCCGGTTTGCGCAGCTTTGATGGCGATCTCGGCGGTTTCCAGGTCGCGAATCTCGCCGACCATGATAATGTCAGGATCCTGCCGCAGGAACGAACGCAGCGCCTCGGCAAAAGTCAGCCCTACCTTGGGGTTGACGTTTACCTGGTTGATGCCTGCCAGATTGATTTCCGCGGGATCCTCCGCGGTAGAAATGTTCCGGTCCGGCGTATTCAGAATGTTCAATCCTGTATACAGCGATACCGTCTTGCCGCTGCCCGTGGGCCCGGTCACTAAAATCATGCCGTACGGGTTGCCCAGTGCCTTCAC
>JAOTYY010000209.1 GCA_029861595.1 Gammaproteobacteria bacterium | reverse complement strand
AAAATTCTGCATACCGCGCTCTGCGTTGAGGTGCGCGATGGCATCGTGCACGTATTCCTGCCGCCGCTAACACACCTCGAGCACTGGTTGGAGCTGTTGAACGCATTGCAGTCGATTGCCGCTGAAAAGCGCCAGCCGGTGCGCCTGGAGGGTTACGAACCGCCGTCCGACCCGCGTCTGCGCAAGCTCTCCATCACCCCGGACCCGGGTGTCATCGAGGTAAATGTGCAGCCCGCCTCGAATTGGAAGGAATTGACTGACATCTCCCGTGTGCTCTATGCGCAGGCCCGCCTGGCGCGCCTGGGCACCGAGAAGTTCGAGCTTGACGGGCGCCACACGGGCACCGGCGGGGGTAACCACGTGACGCTTGGCGGGCCTGACGCCACGAACAGTCCCTTGCTGCGTCGCCCGCGCTTGTTGCAGTCGCTGGTCACTTACTGGCAACACCATCCGGCGCTCTCGTACCTGTTTTCCGGCACCTTCATCGGCCCTACCAGCCAGGCGCCGCGCGTGGACGAGGCCCGCGACGACAACCTGCATGAACTGGAGATCGCTTTTGCGCAGCTGCCCGACCGCGACAGTGAGCAACCCTGGCTGGTGGACCGCGTGCTGCGCAACCTGCTGGTGGACATCACCGGTAACACCCATCGCGCGGAGTTCTGCATCGACAAGCTGTATGCGCCGCAGGGGGCCGCCGGGCGGCAGGGATTGCTGGAATTTCGCGGGTTTGAAATGCCGCCGCACTGGCAGATGAGCGCGGTGCAGATGCTGTTGCTGCGCAGCCTGGTGGCACGCTTCTGGTCGGCACCCTGTCGTGGCCGCCTGATTCGCTGGGGAACCGCATTGCATGACCGATTCATGCTGCCGCATTTCGCTGCCGAAGATCTCCGCGATGTGGTGCGCGAGCTAGTCGACGCCGGCTTCGCATTCGATATCGCCTGGTTCGAACCGTTTATCGAGTTCCGCTTTCCGGTCTACGGGCGCATCGCCGCTGCCGGCATGCAACTGGAAATACGCTGGGCCCTGGAGCCGTGGCACGTACTGGGCGAAGAGATCGCCGCACAGGGCACAGCGCGTTACGTGGATTCGTCTGTCGAGCGACTGCAGGTGCGCGTCACCGGGCTGATCGAAGGGCGCTACCTCGTAGTTTGCAACGGGCGTCGTGTGCCACTGCAGCCGACTGGCCGAGAGGGCGAGTATGTTGCCGGGGTGCGTTACAAGGCGTGGCAGCCACCGTCGGGCCTGCACCCGACGATCCCACCGCATACACCGCTGGTGTTCGACCTGGTGGATGTGCGTAATTCACGGGCCATTGGCGGCTGCACGTACCATGTATCGCACCCGGGCGGGCGCAACTACGAGACGTTTCCGGTCAACGCCAGCGAGGCCGAGGCGCGGCGCATCGCACGCTTCTGGGATCATGGGCACAGCGCCGGCCCGCTCGAGATACCGCCCGAGGAGCCGGGCCTGGAACACCCGTTTACGCTGGATTTACGCACTACCCGGGGGCCGTAGCTGCTTGGCAAAGGCCCGCCGCCGAGCGATTCGGTTACTTCCGCTGCCGGCGGTGCTATAGAATTCACGGATGACTTACTGTGTCGCTATCACTGTCAACGAAGGTCTGGTGTTCGCTTCCGATTCGCGGACCAACGCGGGCGTCGACCAGCTCAGTACCTACAGCAAGATGTTTCGCTTCGAGGATATCGGCGATCGGGTATTCGTGCTGTTGACGGCCGGCAACCTGGCCACCAGTCAGGCGGTGGTGTCGCAGCTCAGGCACGACCTGAAACAGAACAACGAGCCGAATCTGCGTTCTGTCGAGCATCTTATCCAGGCCGCGGAATACGTCGGCAGCGTCAGTCTCGGACAGCAGCAGAAACACCAGAGCGCGGCAGCGGGCAGCAGTATCGATACGAGCGCCACTTTCATACTGGGTGGGCAGATCGCCGGCGGGCGTGCCAAGATCTTCATGATCTACCCCGAGGGTAACTTCATTTCCGCGACCGGAGAAAATCCCTACCAGCAGATCGGTGAGATCAAATACGGCAAGCCTATTCTGGATCGTATCGTGCGCCCCGAAACCAGTCTCGAGGACGCCGCGCTGTGCGCGCTGGTTTCGATGGACTCGACCATGCGTTCGAACGCCACGGTAGGGCCGCCCATAGAAGTGTTGATTTACCGTGACAACGCCCTGTGTTTCGATCGGACCGCCACGCTGACGGCGGACGACCCCTACCTGCAGGCGCTTACCTCGAACTGGGAGGCGGCTGTGAACAAAGCGTTCACCGCGCTGCCGCAATACGACTGGAGCGGAACGGACGCCGGCGACCCGAAATAGACGCCGCGCGCACACAGGCGCTAGCGTGCGCGGAGCAACTCGTGCACGAAGCGCAGTTTGCCGGCGACCGGCGGCGAAATAACGAAAGGGTAGGCATCGCTCAAACCGATACTGCGGTTGAGTTCGTTCAGCGCGACGCTGAATTCCTGCCAGGCCGATAGCAGCGCATCGAACGTATCGCCGGAGGTTTTCACCAGGTCGTGTGCGACGGCGGTTTCCAGGCAATCGCGCATGTGCAGATAGTGCGCCCAGGTCTCTGCCCAATCCTCGGCGGGGTGCGCGGCGGCGTAGGCGCTGATGTGCCGCATTTGCCAATCCGCCGGTGGCCCGTTTGCATAATAGTCTGCCAGCGCTGTTGCGTAGTCCTGGTGTTCGTCACCGAACAGGATGCGAAAGGCGGTGCGCTGCATCGGGTCGTGCAACAGGTGGTCGAAATAGTAGTGTGCGCTTTCGTGACGGAAATGGCCCAGCAACGTGCGATAGCGCTCGTTCATCTGGCGGCGGGACATGGTGCGCATGACGTCGTCGGCCTCGGCGACGTTGATCGTGACGACGCCGTCGGCGTGGTGCGTCATAACCCGTTCGACTGCCTCCCCGTGTGCATGGTCCTCGATGAAGTCGAATGCCAGCCCGTGCGGCCAGCCGCGCGTCTGACTGAATACCGGCAGGCGCAGGCTGAGCAGCGCGTACACCAGGCGCCGCTTGGCGTCTTCGATGAGGTCCCAGTACTCGCGATTGGCCGGGTTGGTGAGATTGGGGATAGTGCGATTGAGCCGGCAGGCGACGCAGTAGTCATCGGTATCCTGTGCAGCGACCAGCCAGTTGCAATTGCCATAGTCCCGTGCGTTGCGGCAGGTGCGGTAACGTTGGCCAGTATCGTCCGCGAGGTGGTCGCCTTCGCCTTGCAGGGCAATTAGCGTCAGGCGCGACGAATCGAAACCCAGCAGCACGCCACAACGTATGCAGGACGAGTTGTGGAAAAAAACGGCCTGCCCGCAGCTGCATTCAAACCGCTTCATCGAGCTCCGGCGCAAACCAGGTCGATTCGACCTGCGTGTGAACGGCGCCGATCTCCGCTTGCAGATCGTCGATAAAGCGGTGCAGGTGCTCGCCGGAAAGTGCCCTCACGTCACTGTTGACGAGTCGCCGCGCCCGGCCGACGGCGCGCAGCGTGGCATCGTTGCGGGGCAGCGTCTGTAGCGAGTCCTGGATCTCCGCCAGGCTGTGTGCCACCGCACGCGGGAACTGGGTATCCTGCAACAGAAAGGCGATGGCGTCGGTGCCCTTGATGCGCCGGCGCACGTGCTGCCGATACATCTGATAGGCGCTGAGCGCGCGCAGCACGTTCATCCACAGCCGGTTCTCCAGGCGCAGGATTTCGGCACCCGAGGCAATCAAGGTCGCGGAACCGACGTCGACGATGCGTGTGGTCATGTCGGCGCGTTCCAGATGACGGCCGATACGCAGAAATCGGTAAGCATCACCATGACTCATGGTGCCCGCCAGCAAGCCGGTTATCTGCTGACAGCGCCCCACCACCTGCGAGAGTACTTCGTACAATCCCTTGGGCAGGTTCTTGGCGCCGAATTTCTTGCGGCCGAAGAGATACAGCTCGTTGACGTTTTCCCACCCTTCACTGGGAACCAGATCGCGTGTGGTACGTACGTTCTCGCGTGCGGCAGCGAGACAACTCAGCACCGAGTTGGGGTTGTCCCTGTCGCACAGCATGAAACGCAGCACGTTGCGTTCGCCGGCGCTTCGGTAGCGTTTGGAAAAATTTGCCGCACCGCTGATATCTATCAATTGACGCCACTGCAAACCGACACCGTCGGGCAGGTCCAGCATCAGATCGCTGTACACGTTCACCAGCCGTGCGGTGTTCTCGGTGCGTTCGATATAACGCGCCACCCAGTAGATTCGTTCGGCAACACGCGACAGCATCAGTGAGCCGAACCGGTGTCGACGATCCAGGTGTCCTTGCTGCCACCGCCCTGCGAAGAGTTGACGACCAGCGAACCTTTGCGCAGCGCCACGCGCGTGAGGCCGCCTGCGGTAACGTAAGTGCGTTCGCCCTGCAGGATGAACGGGCGCAAATCGACGTGGCGCGGTTCGAGCTTGCCATCACACAGTGTCGGCGTGGTGGACAGTGCCAGCGTGGGCTGTGCCATGTAGTTGCGTGGCGATTTACGGATCAGCGCGGCGAACTTCTTGCGTTCGGCAGCGCTCGCATGTGGTCCGACCAGCATGCCGTAGCCGCCTGATTCGTTGGCTGGTTTGACGACCAGTTTGTCCAGGTTGGCGAGCACGTGTTCGCGTTGCTGCTTGTCCATGCACAGGTAAGATGGCACGTTGGGGATGATCGGATCCTGGTCCAGATAGTAGCGGATTATCTCGGGTACGAACGTGTACACGATCTTATCGTCGGCGACCCCGGCACCGGGCGCATTGGCCAGTGCGACATTGCCCTTGCGCCAGGCGCGTATCAAGCCCGCGACACCCAGCACCGATTCCGGCCGGAATTCCTCGGGATCGAGAAAATCATCGTTGATGCGCCGATAGATGACATCTACACGTTGCGGTCCGTGGATGGTGCGCATGTAAACACAATCGTCATCGCCCACTGTGAGGTCACTGCCTTCGACGAGTTCCGCTCCGATGCGCTGCGCGAGGAAGCTGTGCTCGAAATAGGCGGAGTTGTAGATGCCGGGGGTAAGCACCACGATCTCGGGGAATTCCACCGGGCGTGGCGATAGCGATGCCAGCATGTCGAACAACTGGTTTGGGTAGTCGTCCACCGGCTCGATCTCGTGTTTGCGGAACAGTTCGGGAAACACACGCTTGGTAACGCTGCGGTTCTCGATCATGTAGGAGACGCCCGAGGGTACCCGCAGGTTGTCTTCGAGCACGTAGATGGTGCCGTCTCTGTCGCGTACCAGATCCGAACCGCAGATGTGCGCCCATACGCCATAGCGCGGTGTGCTGCCCTGCAATTGCGGCAGATAGTTCTTGGAGCTCTTGAGCAGCGCACGCGGGAACACTTTGTCTTTGACGATGCGCTGTTCATTGTAGAGGTCGTCGATCAACTGGTTGAGCGCCGTTACCCGCTGCTTGAGGCCTTCGGTGACCTGCTGCCATTCGCGGGCCGGTATCACCCGCGGAATGATGTCGAATGGCCAGGCGCGGTCGATATTCTCACCCTCGCTGTACACCGTAAACGTGATGCCCATTTCCTGGATCGCCAGATCAGCCATGCGCTGGCGCCTTGCCAGCTGCTGATCGCCCAGCGATCTGAGATGACCGGCCAGGCCGCGCGCCGCCGCGCGCGGGTAACCCGGTGAACTGATCAGCTCGTCGTAGTTGCCATCAGGATCGTATTTCTGCCAGTCGATGCGCATGCCGGGAATTATAGCGCGTGATACCACCACGGCTTAATTGCCGCAGGCTGTGCGGCGGCGGCGGTATGTCGGATTGCTAGCCGCCCTCGGGCGGAACCGTCGCGGCCCCGGCGCCAACAGGGCTTAAGCGGGTCGGTATTTCCCGCGTCTGCCCGGTTGAGTAGTCCGTCGACAGGATCGTGAGTAACAGTCCGGACGCGTCAGGTGCCAGTCGGAACATCATCGCCGCTCCGGTCTGCGGGTCGTTCAGCTGTCCCTGCGCCCGTTTACCGTCGGTCTTTCCAAACAGGACATAGCGGTATCCGCCGGCGTCGATTTCACCCTGCAGCTGGGTTCCCGGAGCCTGCACGACCAATGCGGATTGGGTGCCGTTGATGCCGCCGTGGAACTGACCGTCGAATTTCCCGGCACGGGCAGCGCAGGCAGTCAGTATCAACGCAGCAAAGAGAAAACGAAGACTGAGCTTCGCGGGTCTCTCCCAATAATCGTCAGCGGCACTTCTGATTGCTGTCTCGAAACCACTGTTTGCCATTCAAGTAGAGTTTGTCGTTGCGTATTTCCAGCGAGAATGCGATGCGCTCGTAGCCGGCCGACTGTTCCGTCCAGTCACCGAACGTCGTGCTGTTTTCGGAGACGGCGCCTGGACCGTACTGCAGGACCAGTTCGCCCATCGCACCAGTAACGCCGCTGGCCTGCCAGCGACCGTTCGCACTGCCGCTGAAAGCGCCACTGGCGCCGCCGCCGAATCCGCCGCTCGCCGTACTGCGGTGGAAGGTGCCGTCGCTGCATAACCAGATATGGTCCTCTTCGGTGTAGCCGGAGCCGGTGTAGTAGCGCACTACGTAACGTCCGCGCATATAGTCCTGCCAGTTGCTCCCGTTACCGGACTGCGCCACGGCCGGTGGGGGCGTAACGGGCTTTTCGAACTGTGTTGCGAGTGCGAGTGCGCGTGCGGTCGTGGCAACCGCATCGAACTTTGCCGGTTTGCCGAGTGTCACGAAAGCCGCACCGACACCGTGCGGCCCGATGCGAGTCTTGATCTGGGCTGTCCAGGGCTGCGGCGCACCGGTAACGCGGTAACGCGCCGCAATGAGACCGTCGGCATCTTTGACTGCGGAAGACTCCGGCTGCAGCACGATTCCGTCGCCAAGCGGCACCGGTTGCGACATCAGTTCGGTTGCTGCGTCTTCGTTCATCTCTGCCACGTGCACGAATATGTAGCCCGCGCCGTCCAGGGTGGCCAGAACCAGCATCTCGGAACCGGCGGGCCACGCACCCTGCCAGCCCTCGGGCACGCGCAACGCAATGCCTGCTTCACTCGATTGCAGCAGGGTGCCGCCGGTATATTGCTGCCCCTGGCTGATTTCCACCGTCCACGCGGGCGCGGTAAACACGGTGAACAGGAGCACCAGCAGGCTTGCGGCTTTCATCCGCGGCAGTATATCGCGACTCATGGGAACTCGAACGAGGCAAGATTCCGGCCAGACTTGCCGCCTGACTCCAGATGCATGCGAATTACCAACGCAGTAAACCGTTGTGGCCCAATCTGCCGAGAAACCAGACTCGCGTGATACTGTGCACTGTAGAAGACTGAAAATTTCGATCGGGGGGCAACGCGTGCTCGGACAAAGAATTCTCCTGGTCCGAATGGTCGGCACAAATTGCGCAACTTGCAGGGCTATCTTGCTTACAGTACGCCTTTGCTGGACGATCCCTACTCCAGGGAACTCTTTGAGAGTTTCCTGTCTTCGATCGGGCAATGAATCGCCTGGTGGGCGATGCGATCAGCCGTGCGGGGTGCTCGGTCGATAGGGTGCTTTACTGGGCACTAGGCATACGCAGCAGTGACGGCTGCAC
>JAOTYY010000423.1 GCA_029861595.1 Gammaproteobacteria bacterium | reverse complement strand
TAAACAACACATAATGCATCGAATAGCGCAAGCCCGGCCATGCCGTTCGCAAACACTTCAAAGGGCGCACGGGCCGCGGCGGAGAACAACGGATGAGCGATGTCCCACTTGAGGCGGCAGTACCCGCCAGCGATGCGACGCTTGTCGATGCGCTGATAGAGAACGCGCGTGTTGCGATGGGCGAGTTCGTGCACGCCGATCAGGCACGCGTGGACGAGGCGGTAACGGCGCTGGCCTGGTCTGTTTACAAGCCCGAGCACGCGGCCGAGCTTGCCGAGATGGCGGTAGCTGACACCGGCATCGGTAACGTGCACGACAAGATTATTAAGAATCAGCGCAAAACGTTCGGCACCCTGCGTGACCTGTCGCGCGTGAAGACGGTCGGCGTCATCGAAGAACAGCCCGAACTCGGGCTGGTCAAATATGCCAAGCCCGTAGGTGTGGTTGCCGCCGTTACCCCATCGACAAATCCCGCAGCCACACCGGTTAACAAGGCCATGATGGCGATCAAGGGTCGTAACGCCGTGGTCATTGCGCCTTCGCCAGCGGGCTTGCGCACCACTACCCGGGTCGTGGAGCTGATGCGCGCGGCGCTGCGGGAAATCGGTGCCCCCGCCGATCTCGTGCAGGTGCTGAGCGGACCGGTGACCAAGTCGTTGACCAATGCTTTGATGCAGGCCGCCGATCTGGTGGTGGTCACCGGCTCGCAGAACAACGTGCGCAGCGCTTACCGCAGCGGTAAGCCGGCGATCGGGGTAGGGGCGGGTAACGTACCGGTAATTATCGATTCCAGTGCCGATTTGCCGGCCGCCGCGGAAAAGATCTGTGCCTCCAAGACCTTCGACAATGCGACCTCCTGCTCGTCGGAAAACTCGCTGGTGCTACTGGACGACGTGTACGAGCAGGCGATCGCGGCACTGGAAGAAGCGGGCGGTTATCTGGCAAGTGTGGAACAGAAAACCGACATTCAGAATGTGCTTTGGGTCGATGGGCATCTGAATCGTAAGGTGATCGCCAAGGACGCGCCGGTGTTCGCGCGGGCCGCGGGCTTGCCGGAAAGCGCGGCGGCAAAAAAGTTTTTCATGGTGGAGGAAAATGGGGTCGGTCCACAGTATCCGTTTTCCGATGAAAAACTCTCACTGGTGCTCACGGTTTACCGCGTTGCGGATTTCGCGGCGGCGGTGGCCAAGGTTGCCGAGATCCTGGATTTCAAGGGACGCGGGCACTCATGCGGGATTCATACTGCGAATATGGACCATGCCCGGCAACTGGCGGAGCAACTCGATGTGGTGCGCGTTCTGGTCAATCAGGCGCATACCTTCGGCAATGGCGGTGGCTTCGACACCGGTCTGAATTTTACCCTGAGCATGGGCTGCGGCACGTGGCAGGGGAACAGCATCAGCGAAAATCTCAACTATCGTCATTTCATCAACATCACCCACCTGGCGACCACCATTGCCGAAGACAAGCCGAGTGAGGAAGCGTTGTTCGGCGAGCACTGGCAGCGGTACGGAAAATAGCAACACTTGTCGCCGTCGGCGAACCCGTGCGTGTGCCGGCCGGGCAGCCGTGGAGAAAGCGCAAACCGGTATGGTGAAATTACGGGTCGTAGTGTGCGGCTGATCTTGCTTTGGGCGCGTTCCTGCAGCGGTGAGTTCTGATGGAGTGGCAAGCCGTTGCGCTGGTGCTGTTCGCCGCGTTGCTGCACGCTACCTGGAACGCGTTCGTTAAGGCCAGCGGAGACCGTCTGGTAACGTTGGGGCTGGTGAATGCGGGGCGTTTCGCAGTGTGCGTGGTCGCGGTATTTTTTCTACCGGTGCCGCACGCCGACAGTTGGCCTTTCCTCGCATTGTCCGCCGCGCTGCACGTCGGTTATTACCTGTTTCTCATTAAAGCCTATGGCAGTGGCGATCTCAGTCATGTCTATCCCTTGGCGCGCGGCGTTTCGCCGCTGTTGATAGCGGGCGGCGCGCTGCTGTTCGCGGGCGAGCGGCTCGGCGCCGGCGCACTGTTCGGGGTTGTACTGGTCAGTCTGGGCCTCGCCAGT
>JAOTYY010000422.1 GCA_029861595.1 Gammaproteobacteria bacterium | reverse complement strand
CGCAGAACGCGTATGGGAGAAGAACGGCAGCATCTAACCGTCGTTGTTGAGGGAGTCTGAAAATTCTGCGAGGTGTCCGGGGTGCGGCGCTGGCTCGAATGACCAGTGCCGCTACGGGCGCCGTGTCGTGCGGCGCCGGGGCCCGCCGAGCCGCACCAAAAGATAACCGTCAGCAGCAGACGGCGTCAGCTGACCACCCCATGAGTTGAGAATCGTGTGTTTTCCTTAGAAGAGCTGAGTGCATTACTGCAAGTCATATTTGTCGATCTGGTCCTAGCCGGAGACAACGCTATCGTAGTGGGCATGGCGGTAGCGGGTCTGCCCGCCGCAGTGCGCCCGAGAATCATATTTTTCGGAATCGTAGCGGCGACGGTAATGCGTGTGCTGTTTGCCCTCGTCACCGTGCAGTTGCTCCAGATCGTTGGCCTGGTGTTCGCCGGTGGCCTGTTGTTGTTATGGGTTTCGTGGCGCTTGTGGCGCGAGATCGAAGAACAACGAAAACAGCGCAGGCGGGAGATCGGCAGCGAGGATGCAGGAGCGCCGGCGAAAAGTAAAACCGTTCACCAGGCGATCGTGCAAATCGTGGTAGCGGATTTATCTATGTCGCTGGATAACGTGCTCGCCGTGGCCGGCATCGCGCGCGCACACACATGGGTGCTAGTGGTAGGCCTGGTGTTGTCGGTCGCTTTCATGGGACTCGCCGCGTCCTACATAGCCAGGCTTCTGGAACGTCATCACTGGATCGCCTACGTGGGATTATTGGTGATTTTGTACGTGGCGGTCGAAATGATCGCCGAGGGTGCTCATATAATAGTCGAGATGAGCTAGTGTCCTGTCCGACTGATTCGTACTGTTTCAGAGCTCCGCACTCGCGCCAAGTTCAGACGCCGTTCGCGGGCAATGGCCTGCCTTTATCAACGGGCCGCATTGGCGTCAGTGAGGTTCCCTGCGGGCGTGTCCACAAACGCCCATTGGCGTTGTTGCGCCTCGTCGCAAAAGCAACGGCCATTCCTTCTCGGCGCGCCTGGCGGCTGAGCGCTTATGCACACGGACGTACAGTACGCAGATATTAGCAGGAGCAAATATCTGTGTGGCCGCTCTTGAATGACACGTATTAATCGGACAGGACACTAGCCGACATGTCGCAAGAACTCAGCGCTTGCCATTCCTCGCTGTCGAAAAGTTTCAGCAACGCTTCGGTGTCCGCGCCCGTCGCACGGTCTCCAGTCATCTTCTGCACGTAGCGCCGTGCACAGGTATGTACGGCGGCCGTGTGCGAAGCTGTCGGCGGTGCACGCTGATCCAATGCAACCAGGATCGCAAGCAGCTCAGCGGCGAGGATCTGCCGGATCGACTGGAGCATTTCGTACAATCGCGCGATGGCCGGTATCGCCATAGACATATAGTCTTCCTGGCCGCCCGAGCTTTCCCCCGTATGTAACGACACCGGCTGTGCGAGAAACTTGATCCGCGCAATCGATTCCAGCGCGGCTTTGTGTGCAACTACCAGACCGACATCGAGACCTGGCCGTATCGCCAGTTGCGGGGACAGACCGGTGACGTCGGCATCCAGCAGCCGGTGCAGCCGGCGCTCGCTCAATGCCGCGATGTGTGCAATCGCCAGGGCAACGTGATCGATCTGGTTGACAAGGTGCTGATTGTGGAAAACGCCAACGGACAAAAACTTCCGTTCGCCCTGGTGATTCTCAACCAGCATCGGATTGTCAGAAAAACTACAGAAACATTCTTCGATACGTTGCCGCAAATCGTGCAGCGCATCGGAACACGCGCCATGTACCTGCGGCACGATGCGAAACGATACTGGAGCCTGTAATTTATGGGGCCTGCGGTCATGCGCGCTGACGACATGCTGAAGATGTTTGATTACATCTGCGACACCTCGTGCAGCGCTGACGTCGCCAACCGCTGCATCGATCGAATCCATCGGCAGCGCCGCCGCCACGATGCTTGAAGCGGCAACGCAATTGGCTGTTGCCAGCAGAGTGCTCAATCGGCGGTGTGCGTCGAGTGCATACGCGGGAACTGCGATGCCGTTGATCA
>JAOTYY010000208.1 GCA_029861595.1 Gammaproteobacteria bacterium | reverse complement strand
GGCGGCCTGGCAGCGATTTTCGGTTCCTGGGCAGAAAAGAAACTCAACGAAGTATGGTGTGCACATCCGCGGCGTCTCCCAAAAGGAAATGGGAAAGACAAAAAGCCCTTCCCCCCCGGGGGAGAATGCAAAGACTCTACGGAGTGTAGTCCACGCTGCGCTTCGAGACGTAGACCGTCGTTGCGGAAATGGCGGACTCGCGCAACGGCGCAAGTTCCTCCAGACGCGGATCGCTGCGATAAGCTTCCAGGTGCTCGCGTGACGGGAATTCCAAAATGTGGATTTCGCCGGGCGCCTCGCCCGCCGCCTGTTCCGGCTCGAAAGCGGCAAGCAGCCGGCCGCCGTGCTCACGCAGCACGGGCAGCACTTGGCGCTCGAACTCGCGAAGACCCGCATTCTGCCTTGGATCGATTCCGGCGCTATTTCTGCAAGCGTTGCAGCGCTGCATCGGCCATCAGCTGTTCGACCGATAGCGTGGCCCTGGCGGCGAGGCTGGCCCGAAACAGCTCGACGGCGCGCTCACGATCGCCGCGCAGTAAAGCCAGCTCGCCGAGATAATAATTCGCTTCGCTACTGCGTACGGCACGCGTGGCCTCCGGCGATTCACGTGCCGCCGTGATTGCGAGTTCCGCTGGCTCGAGGTCCAGATACGCCGCAACAAGCGGTGCCGGCCACTCACCGCTGTCGAGCCACGAAGCGGCCTTGGACAGCACCTCGCGCGCATCCCGCTGGATCCGCTGCGCAGCGAGATAGCGCCACAAGGCCAGGTACTTGTAGGGGAAACCCATGCGTTCGACGTGCTCGAAATCCGCCGCTGCTCGCGCATAACGGCCGCTCTGATAGTGCACCATACCGCGCAGCGCGACGGGTTCGGGATCCCACGGATTCAGCGACGTGGCGACGCCGTAGTCCACTACCGCGCGGTCCAGATTGCTCAGGAAATGGTAACTGCGGCCGCGATTGCGGTGGGCCTCCGCGTAGTTAGGGAAAAGCTCGATCGCGCGCCCGTAATCTTCGACAGCGAGTTCGAATTCGCCTTGTGCATGACGTACCGCTCCGCGGGAATTGTACGCGTTCGCCGACAGTGGATTCAGGCGCAGAGCGGCGTCGAGATCGGCGACTGCACGCTGAAATTCACCCCGCCCGATGTACGCACGACCGCGCGCGCTGTAAAGAGTCGCCCAGCTCACTGCCGATAGATCACCCTTACCCCAGCGAATGGCGCGCCCGCAGATCTCGATATCCAGCAAGTCGATTCCCGTGCCTGCGACGCACACTTCGGCATCGTTGACCGAAATCCATTGTGCCTGAACGGTATTGACCAGAAGGCAGGAGGACACGAAGATGCGGCTCATGGCTCGCATCGTTGCGTGCAGGGGGTTATACATGTCCTGACATGATCGAGCGCAACGCGCCACTTGCACCACCGGCTAAAATACGACCGTATGACAAATCAGGAATGCGAATTATGAAAATCTCCGACATCATGTCTACAAACGTGGCGACCGTAACTCCCGGCGTCAGCATCAAGGAAGTCGCAACGCTGATGGTGCAGCGGCGGATCAGCGGCGTGCCGGTCGTTGACGAAGTCGGGCATGTGGTCGGGATGATCAGCGAAGGCGATCTGATACGCCGGCCGGAAATGGACACCGACAAGCCGGTGTCGCGCTGGGCATCGCTGATGACCGGCCAGGAGCAGAAAGCACGTGATTTCGTCAAGACCCACGGTCTTCACGCCAAAGAGGTAATGACCCCGACCGTGATGGCCATCGCCCCCGGGGCCACGCTCAACGAGGCTGCCGCGCGCATGGAGAAAAACAAAATCAAACGGTTGCCGGTGGTGGAACACGGCAAACTGATCGGCATTGTGACGCGTGCCGACCTGCTCCGCGCGCTGGCTGCCACTCCGGAATTCAAACTCGACGCGCCGCCGGCCAGCGACCGCGCCATCAGGGACAAACTGAATGACCTGCTGCGCAAGGAAGACTGGGCCGCCAGCGCCATGGTGAACGTCATCGTCACCGACGGCACCGTGCAGATGTGGGGCGTGGTCGATGGCGAGGATCAGCGCAAGGCCTTGCGGGTCGCCGCCGAGGGGATTGACGGCGTGAAGACGGTCGAAGACCACCTGAGCATGGGCATTCCCACTTAGAGCGACGGCGGCGTCGCTACCCGCTGCTGCTGATCACTTTCTTCAGCAACATACGCCGGTTGCTGGTGTAAGGCCGGACTTCGGTCGCCCAGCGACCCTTGTCGACGGCTTCCGCCCAGGCCTCGCTGGTCAGCACGTCGGGGCTCTCGATTTCGTAAACCGCCGTGTACTTCGGCTCGCTCGCCACGTCGATCGTCTTACGCTCGCCGGCCATCGAGATAGTCAGCGGCTCGGTGGTAAAACGCGTAACCGATATCACCCCGGGCACCTTGCACAGCAGCGGCACATGCTCGTCTTCGTAAACCTCGTTGAACAGCGCTTCCTTGTCCGGGTCCACGTCCATACTGGTGGAAAAAATGTAAGTGGTCTGCACAACCATGACAAAACAATCTCCCTGAACGGTAAAATCTGTTTGAGTCCCGAATCGGCAAATAATTCCATGCCTGTACACATTCATTCGACAGAAACCGTGATAGGCGGCGTCCGCCACAGGACGTGCTATTTCAACAAGCATCTAGCCGCTTTTCACCACCGTCGCATCTTTTCGCTTGCGCAAATCGGGTAAAAGCTCGGTACCCAACCCCGGGCCTTGCGGGCACAGTATATGCCCATCTTCGATGGTCGGGACGACCGTGACCAGGTCGCGATACCAGCTCGAGTAAAAGGCGCGCACCGATTCCTGGAGCAAGGCGTTAGGCGCGTGCAGCGACAAGTGTACGGCCGCCATGAACGCGACCGGCCCGGTGCAGTCGTGCGGCGCTACCGCACGATGGTGCGCATCCGCCATCACGGCGATCTTGCGCGCTGTTGTCAGGCCGCCGCACCACACGATGTCCGGCATGATGATCGCCGCCGCGCCGCTCTCCAGCAGTCCCACGTGGTCCCAGTGACTGCCGAGCGTCTCGCTGGCGCACACCGGCACCCGCGTCGAATCGGCGAAACGTTTGAGCGCCTCGAGGCTGTCGCTGCGCAGCGCGTCTTCGAACCAGAACGGGTCGAACGGCTCCAGCGCTCTGGCGATCTTGAGTGCCGCGGGGAAACGCCACAGGCCGTGCAGCTCGACCATGATATCCATGTCGCCGCCCACCGCCTCACGGATTTTGGCGAAAGGTTGCAGGGCTTTCTGCAGGTCCGCGTTAGTGATGTAGTGGCCGTCGGATGCGTGCGCCGCTGCGTCGAACGGCCAGATCTTCATTCCGGTGATGCCTTCCGACAGCAGGCTCTCTGCCAGTTCATCGGCGCGATTCAGGAATGCATCCAGGTCTTCGTAAGGACCGTTCGAGGATTGCTCCAGCCCCCAGTCATCGATATCCCAATCGGGGTTGTTGCGCACGTAGCGATACCCGGCGCAGGTGTTGTAGGTACGAATCCGGTCGCGAGACCGGCCGCCCAGCAACTGGTACACGGGCTGCTGCGTGACCTTGCCCAGCAGATCCCAGAGGGCGACGTCGATCGCCGAACGCCCCCGCGTTTCGGCGCCGGTGCCGGTGAATCCCGCGTACGGCGTGAGGTCGCGCGCGATGCGCTCGATCTCCAGCGGATCGCGGCCCAGCAACTTCGGTGCTGCGGTCTCGTGCACGAACGCCGCCACCGCCTGCGCGCCGAAGTAGGTTTCACCGAGGCCGCTCAGGCCTTCGTCGGTGTGCACCTGCACCCACAGCACATTGGGAAACTCGTCCAGCAGAATCGTTTCGAGCGCTGTGATTTTCATGTTGGACTCCCTTTGGCGGTCACCCATGTTATCCGGCGAATGAACCGGCAAACGTTAATCAACGTACTCCACCCCGCGTTCTTCGAACGCGGCCGGATCCCAAAGCCTGCGAACCTCGCCGGCGCTCACCTTTTGTTCCATTGCCTGCTCGGCCTGCTTGATGGCGGCCAGTCGCTGCGCGACGTGCTCGGCCTGTGATTGCGGCACCACCACCACACCGTCGCGGTCACCGACGAGGATGTCGCCCGGGCTGATGCTGACACCCCCGACCGAGACCGTGCTGTTGATGCTGCCGGGCCCGTTCCGGTAACCCGCATTGGGACTGACCCCGCGGGCAAAAACCGGCATCCCCAGCGGATCGATGCCTGCTATGTCGCGCACCAGGCCGTCGGTCACCACGGCCGCCGCTCCCATCTGCCGTGCGATTGTTGCCCAGTGATCCCCGACCACGGCCCCGCTCTCATCGCGCCCGGTGGCGATGACCAGAACGTCGCCCTCGGTCACGTGGTCGAGCATCGCCATCGCGGCCAGAATGTCACGCGGGCCATTGTTCGCGGTAAGGGCGATGCCGCAGAAACGATGCTCCGGCGTCTGTGCCTTGATGCTGTAGTGCAGGCAGTTCCATCCCTGCATGGCGTCGGCAATGAAGCTGGTCTGGACACCCGCAAACTGCTCGACCAGCGATGCCGGCGGGCGGGCGGGCTCCCGCCTGATGGCGAGCGCGATTGGGTTTCCGATCATGGGGTCGGCTTCCTCGGTGGTTGCGGATCTTGATAGCGTAATGCTATGCGCAGCTGTGGCTGCCCGCAAATCGTGCCGCCATAGGCGAAACCCGGCGGCGTCACGCGCGCTGCCCGAACGGGATGCTATGATTGCCAACCGTCAATCGAAGATCGACTCGCAACATGAAAAAAAATAAAGCGGTCATGATCATCGGGGCGCCCGGTTTCCTGCGGGCGGAGCCAATCCGTTGACCCGCATTTAATCCTGTCCCATCCAAGCCAGCCGATGTCACCTTCCATTCCCTTGCAGGCGATCGTTATCTCCGTGGTGATTCATTCACTGTGGGGCGGCAATCCCGTCGCGGTGAAGTTCGGCCTGCTGGTGTTCCCGCCCATGTGGTCGGCTTTCTTCCGCTTCGTGCTGGCCATTGCATGCGTCGCCGTGTGGGCGTGGTTCCGCGGCGTGCGTTTCTGGCCCAGTCGCCGCGAGTGGCCGCTGCTGCTGGGTCTGGGCATCCTGTTCACGGTACAGATCGGCACCATGAATGTCGGTTTCGATCTCACCAGCGGCGCCATGGGTGCGGTGCTGATTTCCACCAATCCGTTGTTTGCGGCATTCCTGGCGCACTTTGTCATCGCCCACGACCGCATGAGCACCGTCAAAGCCGTCGGGCTAGTGATTGCGCTGCTGGGCGTGACCCTGGTGCTGCTGCAGGATGCGCAACTCGCCGACCTGCAATTCAATCTGGGGGACTGGATAGTCCTGCTGAGCGCCGCCCTGCTGGGACTGCGGCTGGTGCTGAACGCCAAGATGCTGGAGGAGACCGACGAAGTCAGGGTAGTGGTCTGGCAAATGGTTATTTCCCTGCCGATATTCGCGGCCGGCGGCTGGCTGTGGGAGACCATTCACTGGGAGAACATGGCCTGGGAACCCCTCGCCGGCATCGCCTATCAGGGTTTCGTCGTGGCCGGACTCGGCTTCATGGTGTTTTCCTACCTGATGAAGAAATACACCCCCAGCGTGATGATGAGCTTCAATTTCGTATCGCCCGTTGCCGGTGTGCTGCTCAGTATCTGGCTGTTGTCCGAGCAGGTGGGCGCCATGCTGATTGCGGGACTGGCGCTGGTCGGACTGGGCCTGTTCCTGATCGCTCGTCCGGCCGCTCCCCGCTGATCCGGTGGCGGCGGACTGAGAGGATTGCTACGCGGCGGTCCGCAGTGAGGCGCTGGCGGCAATGGGCCGCAGCATGAGCAGCAACACCACACCGAGCAACGCGACACCAGTCAACAACAGAAAAGCCACCGAATAGCTGCCGCTGCTGTCGAACAGCGCACCTGCAAGCCACGGCCCCAGCGCGCCGCCCAGGGTGCCGCAGAACAGCACGATGCCAAACAGCACGCCGTGTGAATCGGTACCGAACAGTTCCGCCACGGTCGGAGAAATCACGGTGAGCAGGCCGCCGTGGGCAAATCCGTAAACGCCCGCAAAGACGAACAGCAGCGCGGCCCGGTCGGCCACTTGCAGCATCGCCAGCGCGCAGGCCAGCACCACGAAACAGATGATCAGCGATCGCTTGCCGCCGATCCTGTCGTTTACCGTGCCCACCGTCAGTCGGCCGGCGATACTGAGACCGCCGATTGCGGACAAGATCAGCGCGGCAGTTGCCGGCGCCGCACCCAGATCGATCGCGTGCGGCACGATGTGCACCATGATTGTAAACAGACAGAAAAAGCTGACCAGCTCGACCAGGCACAGGATCCAGAACGGGCCCGCGCGCAGTGCCATGCCAAGCGTTACGCCAACCGGCCCGGCGGCAGCAGCGACACCGGCCACCGGTGCGTCACCGTCCGGTCGCAGGCCGATTTCCCGGGGGTCGCCCCGCAACGCCAGACCCGCGACGACCAGTATCACCATGGTCGCTACCCCGATCACCAGGCAGCTGATGCGCCAGCCATAGGCCGCGATCAGCGCCGAGGCAATCATGGGCACCACTACCTGCCCGCAACCGGTCCCCACCTTGGCGATCCCGGACATCGTGCCGCGCTTGCGCACGAACCAGCGTGCCACGGTGGACAGCGTGACGACATCGTGAGTGCTCAGGCCGATGCCGACCAGCACACCGTACAACACATACAGCTCCCAGGGCGCACTGATGGCGGACAGCATCGCGTAGCCGATACCGAAACAAATGGCGGATCCGACAATCAGCAGCTTCGGACCGATGTGGTCGTTGAGCTTGCCTGCCAGGATGGCGAGCGCGCCCATGACCAGGAACGCCATCGAGGACGCACCGGAAATCGTCGCCCGCGACCAGCCGAACTCGGCCTCCAGCTCGGTGAACAGCACGCCATAAGCGAACAAAGCGCCAATGGAGGCGCCCTGGATGACAAAACAGGCCGCAACGATGTTGTAGCCGTGATAATAGCTGGGTCTCACGCGATTTTTCTTTCCTGTATTTTCCTACACCAGTGTGTATCCCGGCACACAACGCTGCCGCGCTCACGGCAGGAACCACGATGGGCCTTCGATCGCATCGATTTGGTAAGCCGGACTGCCGGCCGGGCCCGGCATCGTTGCGTACGCTGGCACGCAACCGCACTCACCCTATACCATGTGGCCAACAGAGCACCAGCGGCAAATCAACGGCCGGGGAGCGCCGCCGTTCACGCAGGCCTTCGCCCGGTCTGCGTGGTCGGCGCGGCAGCAGGCGCGAGGCCTTCGACGTTCCCGTCGATGCGGTCGTCGAATCAGGAAAAGAGAGATCGTCCGCCAGCAACGCATAACCGGCGGCAACTCGACCCGGGTCCCGGGTTCATACTAACCACAATACAACCAGCAGCACCGTCACGATCAACCACACGATCGTGATGTCCACCGAGGCGACGCGAAAATCGCCAGGATCATAATCGCTCATTGCTCCGGACATCCCGCGGGCCGTGCCCGCCTCATCCAACGTGCGGAAATTATCGGAGCGAGCCGCGCATAAGTCAGTGGGAAAAAACACAAATCTGGGGAATGTACTGCGGCGCGCACTATCCGCTACAGCGGTGCGCAGGGCACCCCCCGCGTGTCGGAGAAGCGCATCTGCGGCGCAGTACA
>JAOTYY010000207.1 GCA_029861595.1 Gammaproteobacteria bacterium | reverse complement strand
TCAGCCTGCCCGGCGGCGGGCCTGTACCCCCCCTTTTGAACACTCGCTTGGACCGTCGCTACGTCATAGTCGCCAGCGCGTTCGTTATCCAGGGTGTGACGATCGGCTGCCTGTTCGCTTACGGCGTATTTTTCACGGTGCTGCAATCGGAACTCGGCTGGTCGCGAGCGCTGCTGTCCGGATGTTCGTCCATGGCGTTGCTGACGATGGGTATCGTGGCGATGTTCGGCGGCCGGCTGGCCGACCTGTTCGGTCCGCGCGGTGTATTGACGGTGGCGGGTATCTGCACCGGTTTGGGCTACGCGTTCATGTACTACATGACCGCGGAGTGGCAACTGTTCGTTTTATTCGGCCTGCTCGTGGGCATCGGTCTCAGTGCGCATGATGTCGTAACCCTGTCTACCATAGCTCGCTGGTTCAAGCGCCGGCGCGGCATGATGACCGGTATCGTGAAGGTAGGCACGGCCTGCGGGCAGGTCGCCATGCCTCTGCTGGCCACCGTGCTGATCGCCCAGTTCGGTTGGCGCACGGCATGTGCGGCACTGGGCTGCAGCGCGGGTGTGATACTGCTGATTGCGGCGTCCGGGATGCGGCGTCCCGAGTCCGCGGACGGCTTGCCGCCGGGAGATCACACGCACGAAGCCGGCTTGTCGCTGACCGCTGCGGTGGGCACACCCGTGTTGTGGAAGCTCTGCGCGATTCAATTTGCCTTCCTGACCTCGCTGACGACTATTCCGCTGCACATCGTGGCGCACGGCATGGATCTCGGCATGGCGCAGGTCAATGCAGCTGCGGTGCTCTCAGCGATTGGCGGTGTGAGCATTGTGGGGCGGCTGGTGATTGGATCCGTAGTCGACCGGATCGGTGGTCGCCGGGCGCTGTTGTTCTCCCTGGTCCCGCTGTTGCTGAGCCTGATCTGGGTACGCTTTATCGATGAGCCCTGGTTGCTGTTCATGTTCGCGGCGTTGTACGGATTTGCCCACGGCGGGCTTTTCACCGTCGTATCACCCATCGTGGCCGAGTTTTTCGGCATGTCCTCGCACGGTGCGATATTCGGCGTCATCCTGTTTTTTGGTACGCTTGGCGGTGCCCTGGGCCCGTTGCTTGCCGGGTGGACATTCGATGCGATGGGGAGCTATGACATGGCGTTCGTCGGCCTGGCCGCTTTGGTCGTGTGCGGCTTTTTGCTGTCGCTGTCGCTGCGGCCAATGGCGCGGGCCTGAGTGCTTGTTACTGGAGTGCTCTGACGCCGGCTGTCAATATCACGCCGGTAGAACCGTCCGGGAGAGTCGAGCATGACAGGCACGAATCGCCAGCACGGGGCGATGGAATTCACCGATGCACCGGTGAATCTCGACGAAGTCCGTTTATACCGGCTGCAGCGTTTTCGCGATCAACTGCGTAACCGTGACGTGGCCGGTGGCCTGTTGTTCGATCAAATCAATACCCGCTACGTTACCGACGCCACCAACATGCAGGTGTGGAGTTCTCACTACGAGACGCGCTGTGTGTTCGTGGCCACAGAGGGGCCCGTAGTGTTGTTCGACTACGCGGATCTGCCGCACCTCGCAGAGGGACTGCCTGGCGTCGACGAATACCGGGTGAATTCGTCGTTTTACTATTTCACGGCTGGATCACGCAGCGAGGAACGCGCGCAACAGTTCGCCGCCGAGATCGCGGATCTGGTCGTTGCGCACGGCGGTGGCAACATGCGGCTTGCGGTGGACAGACTATCGGCACTGGGTGCTGACGCTTTACGCGCACGCGGCATCGACGTAATTGACGGGTTGCCGCCGATCGAGCATGCCAGGGCAATCAAGTCGCCCGGTGAACTGGTGTTGATGGAAGCGTCGATCGCGGTGTGCGAAGAAGGTATGCGCGCCATGTACGAAGTGCTGCAGCCCGGTATAACCGAAAACGCACTGTGGGCCAGACTGCACGAGACGAACATTCGTCTCGGCGGCGAGTGGATCGAAACGCGCCTGCTGTCTTCCGGCCCGCGCACCAATCCGTGGTTTCGCGAGTGCTCCATGCGCGCCATACAGGAAGGCGATCTAGTGTGCTTTGATACCGATCTGATCGGTCCGTATGGCTACTGTGCGGATATTTCCCGCGCATGGGTTTGCGGTCAAAAGGCGAGCGCTGAGCAGCGTACGTTGTTCGCGCTCTCCCAGGAACAGATACTGCACAACATTGAGGTGCTGGGGCCCGGCAAATCCTTTTCCGAAGTCTCAGAGCAGGCGTGGCAGATCCCGGAGCCTTATTCAGGAAATCGTTACAGCAGTTTGATTCACGGTGTGGGTCTGGCCGACGAGTATCCTTCGATCAAGCACTGGGCGGACTGGCAGAAGAGGGGCTACGACGGAGTGCTGGAGCCGGGGATGACCTTGTGTGTCGAATCCTATATCGGTGCCGCCGGTGGCAGTCAGGGCATCAAGCTCGAGGAGCAGGTGCTGATCACCGAAACTGGGACACGCCCGCTTTCGACCTATCCGTTGGCACTTGGTTAACCAGCGTGCTGCCTGCGTGCCCTCGTCTGGGCACCCCCGGTTTGTCAGCCGGATTCGCCCCGCCTGTGGCAGACATTTTACCGCCTGGTTGTTGTATTCCGCCAAACGTAATGTGCCGATCATGGACACAGCTTGACGCCGTATGGCCTGCAAATACGCCTGATCGGATCGGTACTTTCAGCAGAAAAGAATATTTTGTTAATGATTACAAATGCTTAGTTTCTATTTGGCGATTCCTGGCTGAACAGGTAGGCTATCGCACACAACGACGAATCGGGTGGCACTAAAAGTGCTTTGAGCTGGGGCGGCGAGGCACCCGAGAATAATATGCTGGCAAAACTAAAATCCCGGTTCACCAACCGGGTCGATTCGGAACACGAGCAGACGCTGATCCGGCTGGCCATTGGCGGCGTTGTGCTGATGTATTTCCTGTTCGGTCTCGAATCGGCAGACAATTCCGCGGCAGTGCTGCACGTGCGCATCGGATCCGGAATCGTGGTCGCTTACGCCATTATCAATCTGATCGCGATAGCGATTCGGCCCGGCGCCAGCCCGGTACGCAGATTCTGCGCGATGCTGCATGACATGGGACTGATCTCCTATGGCATGGCGCTGTTGCCCGAGAGCGGTCTGCCGCTGTTCGGACTGTACCTGTTCGTGTCGATGGGTAACGGTTTTCGCTTCGGGCCCACGTACCTGTTCTGGGCGACCGTGCTCGCTATCGTCGGCTTCATCGGCGTGTTCGGCTGGAATCCCTTTTACCAGGAACAGCTGGTGCTCAGCATCAGTATCCTCATCTCGCTGACCGTGTTGCCCATGTATTTCAACAAACTGTTGAAGCAGTTGTACCGCGCGCTCGGTCAGGCTGAACAGGCCAGCGAGGCGAAATCCCGCTTCGTCGCCAACATGAGCCACGAGTTACGCACGCCCTTGAACGGCGTTATCGGAATGACGGATCTGCTTGCCGATACGAAGTTGAACAAGGAACAGACCAAAATAGCGGCAACCATCCAATCGTCAGCCAGATCATTGCTCGACTTGATTGAAGATGTGCTCGACATCTCCAAGATCGAGGCTGGCAAACTGTCGATAGAGCACGCGGACTTCGACCTGCATCACCTGGTTTACGACACGGTGCATATGTTTCGCCACCAGACGGAGAAAAAACACCTGTCGATGGTGGCGTCTATTTCACCGTCTATCCCGTTCCAGTTGATGGGCGACCGTTCGCGGATCCGTCAGGTGCTGGTAAATCTGGTCGGCAACGCCATCAAGTTCACCGCTGAAGGACGCATAGAAATCCGCGTCGCCTTACAGGAACGCACGACCGAGGCCGTGATCGTGCGTTTCGAAGTGCTTGACTCGGGCATTGGAATGAACGACGAGACGCAGCGACGGGTTTTCGAAAGTTTCACGCAGGCGGATGAATCCACCACCCGCAGTTACGGCGGCACCGGGCTCGGAACCACGATATCCAAGGAACTGGTCGAGCTGATGGGTGGGCAGATCGGACTGCAAAGTGAAGTCGGCGAAGGTTCTTGTTTCTGGTTCGAGATCCCGCTGCAGGCACAATCGTCCATGGACACCAAGGGCACTCCGGGGTTGCTCGAGGGCACACGGTTGCTGGTGGTGGGGCGGTATTCCCTGTTTGAAGCCGTGCAGCAGATGGCCTCCACGTGGGGTGTGCAGGTCGACTATGCGCCCGATACCACGCGTGCAATCGCTCTGGCTCTGGCCGGCCATGACGAGGCGTTTCCCTACACCAGCATGCTGGTGGAGAAAAACGAGCTGGACACCGGGACCCTCCAGTTTGCCAGAACCATCAAGGACGATTCAGTGACGGAAGCGATTTCGCTGATTCTGGCGGTTGACCCGCACGAGCCCGAGATTCTTTCCAACGACCTGATCGACGAAGGGTATTCGTTCGTCGTCCCTCATCCCCTGGAACACGCGCTGTTGTTCAACTCCCTGCATGCGGCAGTTTTCCAGCACGAAATGCCGGCCAACGTTTTTTCGCTCGCGGAACGCTACCAGCAACAGGACAACGCGGTATCCGCACGTATCCTGGTTGCCGAGGACAACGAAACCAACCGTATCGTCATCGAGGGCATACTGAAGCGCGGCGGCCACAGGGTGTCGGTGGTGAACGACGGCGAGGCGGCGCTGGATATCTTGCAGGAACGCGGCGACGCATTCGATGTCCTGGTCGTGGACCTGAACATGCCGGGGTTGGGAGGATTGGATGTGTACCGCGCCCACCAGTTCATGAGTCCGGAACTGTCATTGCCGACTATCGTTCTGACCGCGAACGCGACTCAGGAAGCAATCGACGATTGCCGCGAGGCGGGAATCGATGCTTACCTGACTAAACCGATAGACTCACGCGATTTACTCGATACCGTCGCACGCCTGGCTACCCATCAGCAGGTGAAGCGCGACAAAGTTACCGGACAACGCCAGGCCATCGGTGCCAATGTCTATGAATTGCCCCTGGCCGATCAGGAAACCATCAGCGCGCTGCGCCAGATAAGCGCTGATGAGAACTTTATCTCCACGCTCGTCGACGGGTTCGTGAATGACGGTCGGCGCCTGATCAGCGATTTACAGGACGCCGTAGACACGCGCGATTATCCAGCACTGAGAAACGCGCTGCACGCCCTGAAAGGCAGTTCCTCGGAACTGGGCTGCAAGCAACTGGTCACTGTCTGCCAGAATGGCCACAGCATCAAACCGCCCGATATGGCAGGTTCGCGCCCCGCGGAGCTGGCCGATCAGGTCGGCGAAATTTTCGAACGCACTATCGAAGAACTAGCCCGCTACGCTACGCCGAACTGATCCCCGGGCTGGAATCAGCCCCGAGCTGCGGTTCAAGCACTACGCGGCGTTGGTACTGGCCCAGTCGCGGTTCTGTCTCGTCACGAGCCGATCCATCATGCGCAGGTCGCGGCTGCCGAGATTCAGCGCAGCTTCTACCCAGATCAACGCAACGTCGCGCAACTCTTCGTAACTTACCGGATTTACGCGATCGACAGCACGAGTCAGGCTCGCGTATGCGTTGGCAGAGCGGTTGCGGTTTTTAACATACTCGTAGACGGCTAGTTCGCCTTCACCGTCGTCGACGAGGACGTCTACGACACCCATCTCGTGAAGTTCCTCTGCACCGTAAAGCTTGCCGCTGAGAATCATGCGTTTAGCTGTTGCAGGGGTGAGTTTACGCGACAGCAAACTGTAGGCCCCCATGCCCGGAAACAGATTGAATATGACTTCCGGGAAGCCCATGCGGGAACCGCGTTCGGCAATCAGCAGATCACTTGCCAGGGCGCATTCCAGGCCGCCGCCGAACGCCAGGCCCTGGACCAGAGCAATGCTCGTGACGTTGGCGCCGCGAAAGTTGCTGATCCCGGTGTAGACTGCATCGATGCACTCCATGGCATAGGCCGACAGGCGTTCGCGGTCACGTCGTTCGATCAAGCCTTTGAAACTGTCCAGATCGCCGCCCAGGTTGAATACGCCGTCCACTTTCGAGGCCATCACGTTGTAACGGACCTTTTTTTCGGGTTGTGTCAAAGCCTGTTCGCGAACTTTCCCAAGCGCGTGATTGAGTTCCTTGAGTTGACGCATGGTGAAGCACGGTCGCGGGGCGGCGTGCATATAGATCCAGGAGATCTCGTATTTCTTTTCGTAGTAGCTGGTAATTTGCTGAAACCGATTGCTACCGGCGGAATCCACAACAGACAGGTGGGAAGATACTGCATTCATTTACAGTCTCCAATGGTTGCCAGGTTTTAAGTGATTATGTTGTCGGTTTTTATGTGCTTATAGTTATTGTCGGTGCTGGTTCTCCGATCCTTCGGTACGTTTGACGAACCGCCCTGTCGGATATTCTTACAATCCCCGGTCGGAAAGAAAACGTGTAATCCACTGCCAAGGTGCGAACCAGTTCACACTTCGGAGTGAGCGTGCAGGTCGGGCCACGTAAAATCGTGGGGCAAACCATTACTAAGAATGTTGCGCAGGGATTTTTCCGAGGCGGCAGGCCGCGTTGCTCGCGCCAACTGTGCAACGAAGCCCGGTTCCGGGGCTGCGGCCGATCAGGGAAGAATACTTAATATATTGATAATTAAGCGATTTATCGGTCGGATTGTACGCGCATTCGTTGCGCGCTTGTTTGCGGGACGGATTGGCCGCTCGCGTTCTGCACCATGTAGTCCACCGCCAAACGCACTTCAGCGTCGGTCAACTTCGGATTGGCGCCCTTTGCCGGCATGCCCTTGAAGCCCCCCAAAGCGTGCCGGTAAAGGACCTCCCTGCCTTGTGCGATGCGCGGCTGCCACGCGGCGCTGTCACCGAACAGCGGTGCGCCGGATACCCCGGTCTGGTGACAATACACGCAAGTTCTCTTGTACACGCCCTTGCCTTCGCGACCTGCCTGGGCTGTGAGCGTGCTGACGGCGAGTACTGATGTAACCACCAGCGCTTGAATGAGAATCGTGCTACGCATGCCCGGAGTACCCCAACTGGATTTCATTTCATGTTGAGACCGATTCTACTGTCGAGGTCTCAGACTGAATGTGAAACAGTTCATCGTGCCGACCAAGTTGAAGCTCGGGTCAGACTATGCAGCAACGAAAGCCGGATGTAGTGGATCGCGCGGGCGGCGGGCGCGAGGAGTTTTACTCATTGTCCACGGATGAGGCTTATCTGCGAGAATTGATCGAGTACATATTTCACGAATACTGGCAGGGGCTGGTGTTCGGGCCGATCATAGAAGGTGCCGCATTCGAGATTACGTGTGCGCACACGCCGGTGTCGATCACCTTGCTGGATGGCTATTTGACCGTGCATTTCGGGCGCACTCACTTCCATCTGTGTATCGGTGAGAATCGCGGATCGCCCGACAGCCCGACGCTGCCGGAACTGCGTGCACGGCGGCGCACCGCGCGTGCCGAACCGGTCCGCGGTCTGGACAGTGACGGCGCGCCGCAGACCTGGAGTCTGCGTCTGTTCAACGGTGCGGGCGAACAGCAGTTGACAGTGTTTTTCCCCAATCCGTTTCTCACCAGCGACGATCGTATCGCGAAAGCGCCGGACCGGAGTCAGTTGGCCGCCTGGGAAGACGTTGCGGCCAGGTACCTCGGTTTGGAGCCCGACCCGCGCGACCGAACGGCCGCGGTTTCGGCCGGGGGTGTGGTTG
>JAOTYY010000421.1 GCA_029861595.1 Gammaproteobacteria bacterium | reverse complement strand
TGCACGAACTGGATCTGGACGATATCGATATCGTCTTTATCGAAAATGTCGGCAACCTCGTTTGTCCCGCCAGCTTCGACCTGGGTCAGCATCGCAACGTAACCCTGCTCTCGACGCCGGAAGGCGACGACAAGCCGGCCAAATACCCGGTGATGTTTCGCGCTGCCGACCTCGTGTTGCTGACGAAGGCGGATCTGCTCGACGTGCTGGACGATTTTGATCCTGCGCGCGCCGCTCTTTACCTGCGACAGCTTGCCAATGCTGCGCCGATCATCGAGGTGTCCGCAAAGTCAGGTCTCGGCCTGCAGGCGTGGCTGGACTGGCTGGATACGGAACGCGTGAAAACCGGGCGGCTGGTTCGCGCCGCGCTGGAGGAATCGGTATGACACATAGCGCCGAATACTGGCTGGACGCGATACGCGGGTTGGAACTCGACAAGCCCGTGCGCATCATGAACGTTTGCGGTGGCCACGAGCGCTCGATATCGGCCGCCGGGCTGCGCTCCGCCATCCCCAACAATATCGAACTCGTGCCGGGCCCGGGCTGCCCGGTTTGTATCTGTCCCGAGGAAGACGTCTTCGAGGCCATACAGCTCGCGCTCAATGAAGACATCACGCTGGTTGCGTTCGGTGACATGCTGCGAGTACCGGTCAACGTGCCGAAGCGCGAACCCCGTTCGCTGGAACAGGCGCGCGCGGCCGGCGGCGATATTCGCCCCATCGCCTCTCCCAGCGAGGCCGTGCGCATCGCCCGCGACAACCCGTCGCAGAACGTCGTATTTTTTGCCGCGGGATTCGAGACGACGACCGCGCCCGTCGCCGCGATGCTCGCCGAGGGCGTGCCAGACAATCTTTTCGTGCTGTTATCGGGTCGACTGACCTGGCCCGCGGTAGCACTGTTACTCGATTCCGAGGCGCCCGGCTTCGATGCATTGATCGCCCCGGGCCACGTGTCAACGGTGATGGGTCCCGAAGAGTGGGAGTTTGTCGTCGACAAACACCGGATTCCGGCCGCCATCGCCGGGTTTCGTCCGGACACACTGCTTGCGGCCATGTACTCGGTATTGCGCCAGCTGCGCGACGGCCGCAGGTTCCTCGACAACTGTTACCCCGAGGTGGTGCGTCCCGGCGGCAACACAGCCGCGCGCCGCCAGCTCGACCAGGTCATGGACGTATGCGACGCCAACTGGCGCGGCGTTGGGGTGATACCGAACTCTGGATTTCTCCTGCGATCCGAATACGCGGCGCATGACGCCCGGCAGCAGCTGCCCTCCTATGCCGACGACTCGCGCAAGCGAGTTGGCGAGATGCCGCCCGGCTGCGACTGTGCGCGTGTCGTGCTCGGTAAGATCTACCCCAACCAGTGCCGCCTGTACGGTCGCGCCTGCACACCGCGCAAGCCGATCGGTCCGTGCATGGTGTCTGATGAGGGCGCCTGCCGAATCTGGTGGGCTTCCGGCTACCGCGACAACGAGTGGCGGGACGAACCCAAGAGTCAGTCCGTTGGCTGAAACGGCAAGGGACACCGCCACGGAGGGCAGCTTCCGGCCGGCAAGCAAGTCCCGCCGGCCGCGACAAACAAGCTACGCGGTGCGCATGACCCTGGCGGGTCACGTGCAAGGCGTTGGCTTTCGCCCGTTTGTTTACCGTCTCGCACGTGAATACGGCCTTACAGGCTACGTGCAGAACCGGCTGGGCGAAGTCGACATCGTGGCCTGCGGTCACCAGCAGGTGCTTCAGAAGTTCCGTGACGACCTGATCCGACGTGCGCCACCTTTGTCACGGCCAAGGATCATCAAAATCCTGCCGATCGATACTGCCGCATTTTCCGTGTTCGAAATCATCGACAGTGCGAACGACGCGGATGCGCGCATCTACGTACCGGCAGACTATTTCATGTGCGAAGACTGTCGCGAGGAGCTGCTCGATCCAGACGACCGGCGTTTCGGCTACCCGTTTATCAACTGCACGCAATGCGGGCCGCGCTACACGCTGATCGAGAGACTGCCATATGACCGGCTGAACACCAGCATGGCGGAGTTTCCGCTATGCAGCGCCTGCGAAGCCGAGTACCGG
>JAOTYY010000025.1 GCA_029861595.1 Gammaproteobacteria bacterium | reverse complement strand
AGAGTTGACGCAGGTCACTTCAGTCGATCGAACAACATCCTGGTTTAGGCCGATAAAGCGGTCGGGTCGAAAATTTGGAAAGCAAAAAGTGACGAGAAGTTAGGCACCGACATGCTACCTAACTGGTCGGTTTCTCATGTCCCGGATGTGGGAGCATGGCCTATCACTGCCTTGTGCGATGCAGCATCGTTTCAGTGCTGTGCCCTTTCTAGATGTCCGCAAAGACGGCGTTTCCGCCAGCGACCAACGTTCGGCGTCTGTCCGAGTCGGCAAGAAACCCGCCATCGTGGACAGGGCAACGGCGCACTGGAATGACTTAACGGACCATGCAGCTTCATCAACGGGCTAAGCTACAATGCAGCGCAGGATAACGGTTGGCCGCCAGAGCGGTTGTTGTCTGCAGCGCAGCATCACTAGGGATTTGATGCGCGGTGCGACTCGGAAATCTCTAGCAGCCGCGAGTGGACTCGCTGTTGGTTTTCGCCCCACCGTCAAGCATAACCCCTATTGATCGGTGGCTCTGTCGGCAACGGCAATCAAATGCGCCAGGTATAAGCAGTTTGTACAGCTGATTGGACTTTCGCGCTATGTGTCGCGACCGTCTGGGATCGGGGCTTCCACTGCGCCCTCTGACCTTGGTTCTCTTTTGGCAAAATGATCACCGCAGCGCCGACGCAGATTGATCCCTCGATGTACGAGAATTGGCGCGGAAGCGCGCTTGGGCGCACAACTGATGCCCGCGAACGGGAACTGCTGCTCGATCTGATCGGAGATGTCACCGGGCAGGTGATTCTCGATGTCGGTTGCGGTGACGGCGAGCTTGCTGTCGAGCTATGGAAGCGGGGTGCGAAGATTACTGGTATCGACGCGTCGACGCGGATGATAGAGGTTGCCCGCGAGCGTGCGCGACAACATCGCGCCGACCTCACGTTCGACGTGGCAACGGCCCAGGCGCTCCCTTTTCCGCCGAAGGCGTTCGACCTCGTCGTCGCGGTGACGGTCCTCTGCTTCATTGAAGACGGGGCATCGACCCTGCGCGAAATGGGACGTGTGCTTCGCCCAGGTGGCCGCCTGGTCATCGGTGAATTAGGAAAATGGAGTACCTGGGCCGCGGGACGGCGCATGCGTGGTTGGCTCGGCAACCCAGTGTGGCGCCACGCATGCTTCCGCTCAGCCCACGAGCTTCGGGATCTCGCCGACCAGGCCGGGTTTGTCGTCGAGACGTTGCGAGGCGCCATCTACTATCCGCCCTTTGGTCCTGCCGCACGGCTGCTCGGGCCGGTGGACCGCGATATCGCCCGCTTGACCACCTTCGGCGCCGCCTTCCTGGCGCTTGCTATCACCAAGCCGATCGTATAACGGCATTATTGATACCAGACCGGTATCGATGATCGACCATGAAATTTATGCCGCCGCCGGCCGCTCTCGAATGACATTGTAGACGCTCACAACCGAGACGCTGACGGCTCCCGCATCTGTTGTCGGGTGTAAGTACCTTCAACGTCCAGTTCAGCGACGCGCTTCGTGCCCTCGAGATGCCTGGACGCCCAAGGTGCTTTCCTTGCCGCTTGTGCTAGTCACTCAAGTTGCCGCTCGCGCCTCAAGTCCAACTCAAACTCGGCTACGGTCATCAGGACCCAGCATCAACTTGCCACCGTCACAAACAGGTACGCAGGCCGCGGCACAGCGTCACTTGTCGCCATGCAAGGGCACTATCTTATTTTTTCAATGGCTTGCGGCATTTTTTTTCAGAAAACAACCGGCAATTGCCCGACGAACTATCAAGAAGTTGCTGCGTAATTTTCTGAACGATTTTAGAGTTTGCCATGCGTTCAGAACACCTGCACGCTTTTCAGGTATGCAACACCACAAAGTGGAAGGTGGCGGCGCTACGAAAACCGCCCCCGATCGCCACTCGCGTGCGAAACGCCACCGGACTCGTCGTGGCCAAAGCAGTTTTGTACCATCGCATAGGTCGGCTACGGCCCCTTTAACCGACCGAATCCGCTCGTGACGAGATGGCGGAAATACCGGACATTCTCGAAGGTTCGAGAATGGTTGAATTGCTGCACCGCGAAAGACAGCAGTCGACCCGAAACCGTGTGCATCCACGGAACAGACCGTGCCTGGCTAATAGCGCACGGCCGGCGTTTCGATCTTCAAGCCGTTACCACGACTCATCATGTAAAGCTCGAGATTGACGTATTCATCCGCACCTGCCTTTCCATAACGCGACCGCAAGAGATTCTCGCACTGGCGAAATCGCGAATGTGTGCCGTTGACGCGCTGATTCGCCAACCGGAAGGTCGGGAAGCCGTTCAACTGACCCTTTGACAGGATCTGCGCGCGAAGCCTCACACCTACGTAATACACATGGCAATGGGCGCAGGCCATATCCATCTGACCCCGGCGGGTTTCAAAATAGGCTTTGCCCTTGCGCACGAACGGGGCAATTGGCCCGACGGTATTCACGTTCACTCTTTCGCCCTTTGCCAGATTGCGCACGAACGTTTCCAGGGCGATAGCCTTCTTGCCGTCGTATTTCATCGGCGCGTTACCCAGGTGCTCCCTTGAACACGCATGGATACGGCCTTGAAGGGTAATAGGCCTTTGCGCTTGCTCATCGAACTTGGGGAACATGGCGATGCTTTTGGCGTTCAGTTCTTCGCCATCGTTGCCATGGCAGCTCGCGCAGGACTTGCCGTTGTCGCCTGCTTTTTTGAAGTAATCCCTTCCTGTGTCAACCACAAGATATCCAGGATTGGCGAACTCGTCGTCCTGCATTTCCCTGGCCTCCTCGGACAGCCACTGGTAGCCTGATTTCGGCTCGATGGCGTGCACCCATGACAAGGAGACCAAGGCGGTCGTGGCGAGCATCAACGTGGCGCAGAATCTTCTCATGCCGAATCGGACTACTTCAAAGTGACCAGATAAGCGACGAGGTCTTCGATCTCCTGGGCAGTCAGCAGGGTTTTGCCCCGGAACTTCTTCTTGACGTTCTTGAGGTACTTCGGGTTGCGGTAGTAGCCGGGCATGATTGTGGCTGGATTGACTTGCTTCGCATCGACTATCCGCAGTCGAATCTCGCCTTCGGACAAGCGTTTACCGACCCCCATCAGCGGAGGACCGATCTCACCGGGAAATTCCGCTTCGGGAATCGGCAATGCGTGGCAAGCGATACAATTACCTTTCTTGCGTTCAGTACTGAGTAGACGGCCTCGAGCCGCGTTTCCCCGTCGACCGCCGATGGGTGTTGTGATCGCCAGGTTCTTTACTGTCCATTCGTAATAGGGCTCCATGTCAGCGGACACCGAATCGCCCGCTGCCAGGGCGCGCGTACTGAAGCTCGGTGACAGGAGGAACAGGGCGAGTATTGCGGGACCGAGACTCGCGCCACGGCTGGTGCATTCGGCACCCCACTCTTGGTCCGGCTGACCAGTCATTGGTTGAATTTACTACAACTTCGAATTCACTGCGCCTTTGTATAAGGCACTCCGTTGTGGGAGATTGCAGTTTTTACAACGTCCGACGACCGCTTCGGTGGCCAACGCGGAAATCGTGTGGTGAGTCGCAGCAAGATCAGACGATTGTCAGCAAAGTCGGTACAGAGGCCATCCCATCCCGGCGGATTTCGTCGGCTTAGGGGGCTACAGCCAACCTATTGAGGCGGTTTCAAAACTGGCTGGATGATTTGTGGGGAATGGCAACGGCCAGCAAAGTCTTGGGGGGGGGAGGTGCCCTACCGGACAAAGGCAGCTGGTTATTAACCCTGCGCCAATATCCTCTGGACCGTGCCCACCCCAATACCAACATGATTCGCGATCCGCTTAATCCCCATTCCCTTTTTTGCGGGCCTGTCTGACGCGATACTCGACACGGGCCGAAACACGGGGTCTTGGGCCCTGGCGTGGGCGAGACCGGCTTTCACGCGTTCCTGAATCATCGCCCGCTCGAACTCCGCAAACACACCCAGCATCTGGAATAAGGCTTTACCAGACGGTGTACTGGTATCTAGCCCCTGCTGGTGCAGATAAAGATCGATGCCCTTCTCGTGGATGTCGCCCAGGAAGCCCACGAGCTGCTGCAGGCTGCGCCCCAGACGGTCTACCGACCAGGACATGATGAAAGGTCGAAGTCCTTCCTCACAACGTCCTGCAGGAGCTTGTCAAACGCCGGACGGGAGGCTTTCGCGCCAGACACTCCCCGGCCCCCCCCACCCATGAATTAGTTGATCGCCTGCCTGCCACGGCGTGACGGGGCGAGGCGGGGTTTCTAACGCTGTTTCCAGGTGTTTAGCTCTGTGGTGCTAATATTGTCGTGGCGATGCGCCAGCAAGAACGACAAATCACTTATGCACTTCGCAGTCGTGAGTTCGAACTGGAGCATGAGCGGGCATCTGACTCTTGGGGTGAGTTTAAAGCGATTGCTGGGTACGGTCTTAATTATGCCCTTTTTGACTTGACCACGCGGTGGGGAATGGCGCCGGGACGAGCATTGACAATCATGTTGCTGCTTATTCCGATCTTCACGATACCTTATACGGTAGCTCTTCTAAAACCAGGCGAGGACGGCATCTGGCAACATTGGGCAACGGATCGTTCGCGTAGAGATTTGGGCAGAGAACAGCCGGCGCTGCTAAAACTACGGGGGTTATACGCTGTTAACGAGGCACTATACTTCAGCCTATTATCCGCCTTCCACATTGGTTGGCGCGATCTCAATGTCGGTAACTGGATTGCGCGTATACAACCCCGTGAATACACGCTAGGCGCATCCGGTTGGGTCCGTACCGTCTCCGGCATTCAGTCCCTGATCAGCGTTTATCTGCTGGCGATTTGGGCGCTGACTTATTTTGGGAGGCTGTTTGAGTGAGTAGCATTCGGGAGGTAGCCATGCTTGTCCGCGTCGTTTTTCTTGTGCACGCCCTGGTGCCGGGCCATACAAAACAAACAAACCATATACCGAGGATATGAGGATGTCCGACGAAAATGAAAACTTGCCGGAGTTAGAAGTAGAACTGTTACGCCAGAAGAACCGTGAACTAAAAAAGCAAGTTCAGTGGCTAAGAAAATTCAATATTGCTCATTGGGTGGCCGGAACTTTAGGGCTGATTATATTTTCGCAAGCCCTCTCGTTCGGTCGATGGAATGAATTTACATCGGTGAAGAATAACTTCAATAATCATTCGTGGCTCCTGGCAGGATGTGGTTTAGCCTTGATGTTCATTGCAGTAGCGGTTTTCGCACTTCATAAAAGACTTGAGAGAGTAGAAATACGTGTCGTAAGTAGAAACACATAATCAAGTGCTCGACCTGTTTTGCCGCAGCAATAAACTAAGAGGCGTTTGAAAACCGCTGGATGGTTTGTAATAGCAATGGCAATCGAAGGCCATGGGGGGTGCCTACCCGGTCCGTACAGCGCAAGTCGCCGAGCTGCTGCATAGTGCGCAAACACTATGCACAGCACCTGAAACGCTCACCCCGTAGCAATCAGTCACTTACGACGCAAAGCTACGCTGTGTGTGGTGATTTCCGGTAGGAGTGTCGCGTACAGGTAAGGAATTCGACCAGTCTTGGCATGGCCCTCTGCTCTGTTTGATAACTCAATAAATGGTGGGTGAGGGACGGCGCTATCCCTCACGTTCTCCCCCACAGTCAAGCGTAAGAACACTAGATTACGCAGTCTCTCAACCCCCCAGGAACAGACCGAACACGATCCACGCTGTTTGGCGGCAAAGCACGACTTAGCGGACGCTGCACCACACAACGCAGCGAATCGGCTACCGGGTGGTGGATCGGAGCCTTTAGGTGGTCGAGATTGCGCGCCGACGCGCCCGTCGAATGTGTTGCGGAGACTCCCCGGAAATCCAGCCAGAGTTTTCAACAGCCTCAGTCAAGATCGGTGGATCAGGCGGTGCATCACGTTGGCGCCAGAAAGTCGATGAGGTGCCGGCATGTTTGCGTTAGCGAGGAAGCATTCCGATACCCAATAAGGAGGGTGCGAGTCGCCCATGCCTCGTTTAGCTCCACCGCCGCGATATTCGCCGAGCCGAGATAAGGGAGGACGACGCCTTGGGGCAGAATTGAGACACCTAATCCAGCCTAAATCATTCTCCGCACCCCCTCGAAGCTCAGCACGTTCACGCGTGTCCGTACCGATTCGCCTAGCAATTCGGCCGCGGAACGGATTCGCGCCTGCAAGGAACTGTCGTCCTGCAACCCGACGTGGTCGAAAGGCAGGGCTTCCGCCAAAGTGACAGAATCCTTAGTCGCACTCTCTCCGGCGCAGCGTGGTATCGATCGCCTGGCCCGCATGCGGGTAAGCCGCGAGCTCGGCCATGAGCGCGAACAGATTACCGCCGTGTACTTGGGACGGTAGATGTTAGGGAGAGCAAGCTACCCCATGTCCACAGGTGAATCCTGACAGCGAGACCACTGAACGAATGTAGTGGTACGCAAGTGTCGATCACTGAACAACAGCTCCAGGATTGGCTGGGATATCGGCGGCCCGGCGACCTAGAGCGCTTTCTGCAGAGCAAAGGTGTCGCCTACTGGCGTGCCAAGGGCGGCGAAATCGTTACTCCGCTGGCTAGACCACGTAAAAGAAAGTTTCAGCAACTGCCCCCCGGCGTCTATTTTGACCGCTGTCGCTACGTGCTACGGCGCCTGAACGGCGAACCGGTCAAGCCGGGCGCGCTTGGCGGCCGACGATGCGCCGCTTACGGCTGTCTGGAGCGCGTATCACCAGTACATTGGACGCTCCGAGGGGACTATCGAGTGGCTGTGCGGTGAATTCGTGGCCTCGCAAAAATGACAAGGATTCAAGACGCACACGCGCTACCAGTGGACGAAGTACAAAAACAACATCTCCGGCGCCTTGTTAAGCGACAGTTCGCGTCTCGGCGCCCTGGAACTGCACAGGGTCAACCCCGGGTTGCTACGTGGGTATCTGGACGCACGCAGCGCTCCGGTCATGGCAAACCGCGAGCTCGGTTTTCTATCATCAGTTTTCGCGTGGGGCATCGGCCGCGATATGGTTCGGAACAAAGACGGACGGGTGCTGCTGGAAAACCCCTGCAAGGCCGTCGAACGTAACAAAGAGGCGCCCCGCAGCAGGTATATCACCGATGACGAATACCGCCGTTTGATCGAGTACGCGCCGATTCGCGTGCAGATCGCCATGGAATTGGCTTACCTGTGCCGTATGCGCCGCGGCGAGGTACTGTCGGCGAAAAAGTCGCAAGTATTGCCCGAGGGCTTCGACACGTTACGCACGAAAGGGTCAAAGGACACCGTAACCCAATGGTCGCCCCGGCTACGACAGGCTGTGGAAGCCGCTCTCTCGCTGCCTGGTGTTGGCTCTGTCTGCCTGCTACACGACAAGCGCGGCCAGCCGATAAAAGACACGACGCTGAACGCAGCGTTTGAGAAGACGAAGCGGGCAACTAGGCTAATGGATTTGACGTTTCACGATATCAAAGCGAAAGGCGTCTCAGACGCCACCGGATCGAAAAAGGGTGCCGGCGGCCACAAGTCCGAAGCAATGGTGCTGGTCTACGACCGTAAAAAGCTTGTGGTACCGCCGACAAGATGAATCCAGCTCAGCCTTAGGTAATAGTTTTCTGAATATTTCAGAAATTTTCTGAATTTCTGCTGAATTTGCCTCGTAAACTATTGAAATAAAAGAGCGACAAATTATTTGTCGATATCGCCCATGCACAGGTATTTGACTTCGAGAAACTCCTCGATGCCGTACTTGGAACCTTCGCGACCCAGGCCCGATGATTTCATACCGCCGAACGGCGCGACTTCAGTGGAGATAATCCCGGTATTTATACCGATGATGCCGTACTCCAGCGCTTCGGACATGCGCCAGATGCGGCCAATGTCGCGGCTGTAGAAATACGCCGCCAGGCCGAACTCCGTGTCGTTGGCCATGCGCACGGCATCAGCTTCGGAGGAGAATTTGAACAGCGGCGCCATCGGTCCGAACGTCTCGTCGTTGGCGACCTGCATATCGGAGGTTACGCCGGTCAGCACGGTGGGCTGGAAAAATGTGCCGCCCAACTCGTGACGCGCACCGCCGATCGCAACCTGCGCGCCCTTGCCCAGCGCATCGGCGATGTGCTCTTCGACTTTCTCCACCGCCGACATGTCTATCAACGGACCCTGCGTCACGCCATCGTCCATGCCGTTGCCAACTTTCAGGCCACTCACGGCAGCGGTAAACTTGTCCGCAAAGGCATCATATATGCCCTCCTGCACCAGCAGCCGGTTGGCGCACACGCAGGTCTGCCCCGTGTTACGGTACTTCGACATCATCGCGCCCTGCACCGCTGAGTCCAGGTCGGCATCGTCGAACACGATGAACGGTGCGTTACCGCCCAGTTCCAGCGACAGTTTTTTAAGCGTCGCGGCACTTTGCTTCATCAGCGTGCTGCCCACCTCGGTGGAACCGGTGAAGGTCAGCTTTCGCACCACCGGATTGGACGTCAGTTCACCGCCGATGGCACCCGACGACCCGGTGACGATATTCAGCACGCCGCTGGGAATCCCGGCTCGCTCTGCCAGCACACACAGTGCAATCGCCGAGTAAGGCGTTGACGATGCGGGTTTGCAGACCATCGTGCAGCCGGCCGCCAGCGCGGGCCCCGCTTTGCGCGTCAACATCGCGGCTGGAAAATTCCACGGCGTGACGGCCGCGCAAACGCCGATCGGCTCCTTCACCACCACGATGCGCTTGTCCGCCTGGTGCTGAGGAATGGTGTCGCCGTAAATGCGCTTGCCTTCCTCGGCAAACCATTCGATGAACGAAGCCGCGTAGCCGATCTCGCCTTTTGCCTCCGCAAAGGGTTTGCCTTGCTCGGCGGTCATGATTTTGGCCAGATCTTCAGCGTTCTCGTGTAGCAGATTGAACCAGGCCCGCAGCAACCCTGCACGCTCGCCGGCTGTTTTGGCGCGCCACGCCGGCCAGGCCGCGGCAGCCGCATCGATAGCCCGGCGTGTCTCCGCCGCGCCCATGCGTGGCACGGTGCCGAGAGTCTCTCCGGTCGCTGGATTGTTCACGTCCAGCGTGCCGTTGTCGTCGGCGGCCAGCCACTCGCCCCCGATCAGGCAGGTCTGGCGCAGCAGGTCGGGATCTTTGAGTTGCAGCATGTCGTGTTCTCCGAATGTTACCCAGGCGGCACGCGCGGAACCGAGTTCGCCACGACGCCAGAACTGAAAGGTCACAGTATACCGGTATCGGTGTTTCCGCTGCGCCACCTACCGCTCAGCAATTGATCTAATCGATTGTGCCTGCCTCGCGCAGGCTGCGCAGCTGCGCGTCATCGTAGTGCAGGATTTCGCGCAGTACCTCATCGGTATGCTGACCGAGGGTTGGCGGCGCACACCGGTATTCGGGTGGGGTGCGCGAGAGCTTCAACGGGCTGGCGGGCAGGTGTACTTCGCCTGCGAGCGGATGCTCCAGCGCAACCTCCATTTTGCGGTGCTTAACCTGCGGATCGGCGAACACCTGATCGAGCGAATTGATCGGGCAGCAGGGAACGCCGGCGCTCTCGAGTGCTCGCAGCCAGTGTCCGCTGCTTTGTTCGCTCAGCCTGGCGGCGAGCAACGGGATCAGTGCCTCGCGGTTGCGTACACGCTTTTCGTTCGCTGCAAAACGCCCGTCATCGGCCAGTTCCGCTGTCCCCAACAACTCGCACAGACGCCGGAATTGCGTGTCGTTGCCTACGGCCACGACGATATGGCTGTCGCTGGTGGCAAACACCTGGTAAGGCACGACGGTCTGGTGTGCGTTACCGGCTCGCTTTGGCGCTTCCTGTGATGCCAGGTAGGCGGTCGCCTGATTGGCCATGAACGCTACCTGGCAATCGAGCAACGCCATATCGATGTACTGTCCGACGCCGCTGCGTTCCCGATAGGCCAGCGCTGCCTGGATGGCAATGGTCGCGTAGAGCCCGGTGCTGATGTCCGCCACGGCTACGCCGACCTTTTGTGGTCCGCCACCAGGTAGATCGTCGCGTTCGCCGGTCACGCTCATGACGCCACCCATGGCCTGCGCCACGAAATCGTAGCCCGGCCGGTGTGCATACGGACCGGTTTGCCCGAACCCGGTGATCGAGCAATAGACCAAGCGCGGATTCAGATCCGCCAGCGATGCATAGTCGAGGCCGTACTGCGCCAGTCCGCCCACTTTGTAATTTTCGATCAGCACATCGCTTTGAGCAGCCAGGGCGCGAATCACTGCCTGACCGGCGGGCACCGCGATATCGACCGTGACCGAGCGTTTCCCGCGATTCGCGCACACGTAATACGCTGCTTCCGTCGTGTCCTCGCCGTTCGCGTTCCGCACATAGGGCGGCCCCCACGCGCGCGTGTCATCACCGCGCCCGGGGCGTTCGATCTTGATCACATCCGCGCCAAGATCAGCGAGTATCTGCGCGCACCAGGGCCCGGCGAGAATACGGCTCAGATCCAGCACCCGAACGTTCGACAGCGCACTTTCGTTCACCGCGATTCCGCGTCGCGCTCGCGCGACTCTGCAGCCCCGGCAACCCGCGCGATCACGCAGTGAAGGCCTGGATGCCCGTTTGCGCGCGGCCCAGGATCAACGCATGAATATCGTGTGTGCCTTCGTAGGTGTTGACCGCTTCCAGATTCAGCATGTGACGGATCACGTGGTACTCGTCGGCGACGCCATTACCACCGTGCATGTCGCGTGCGGTACGGGCGATGTCGAGCGCCTTGCCGCAATTATTACGCTTCAGCAGCGACACCGCTTCGGGCGCCGCCTGCCCGGCATCGAATAACCGACCCAGCCGCAGGCAGGCGTGCAGGCCCAGGGTGATTTCGGTCTGCATATCGGCGAGTTTTTTCTGCACCAGCTGGTTGGCGGCCAGCGGGCGGCCGAATTGTTTGCGTTCCAGGACGTAGTTGCGTGCAGCGTGCCAACAGAACTCGGCCGCGCCCATGCTTCCCCAGGCGATGCCGTAGCGGGCGCGGGTCAAGCAACCGAAGGGACCCTTGAGTCCGGCGACGTTCGGCAACAGGTTCTCCTCCGGCACAAACACGTTGTCCATCACGATCTCGCCGGTCAACGAAGCACGCAGGGAAAACTTTCCCTCGATCTTCGGTGTCGACAATCCCTGCATGTCCCGTTCCAGCAGAAAACCCCGGATAACCTGTTCATCGTCTTTGGCCCAGACCACGAACACATCGGCAATCGGCGAATTGCTGATCCACGTCTTGCTGCCTTTCAAACGGTAGCCGCCATCGACCTTGCGGGCACGGGTCTGCATGCCGCCCGGATCGGAACCGTGGTCGGGTTCGGTCAAGCCGAAACAGCCGACCCACTCGCCGCTCGCCAGTCTGGGCAGGTACTTTTCACGCTGCGCCTCCGTACCGTATGCATGAATCGGGTACATCACCAGGCTGGATTGCACACTCATCGTCGAACGGTAGCCGCTGTCGACACGTTCTACTTCGCGGCCGATCAAGCCATAGCAGACATAGCTGAGACCGGCGCAACCGTATCCCTCGATCGTCGACCCGAGCATGCCGAGCTCACCCATCTCGTTGAGGATTTCACGATCGAAACGCTCGTGGCGGTGCGCTTCGAGCACACGCGGCATCAGCCGCTCCTGGCAGTAGCGGTTGATGGAGTCCTGCACCATGCGCTCATCGTCGGACAGCGCCTGTTCGAGCAGCAGCGGGTCCTGCCATTGAAAGTCGGCTCGGGTTGCCATCGTGAGACCTCCGCGATTGCGCAAAGCGTTAAATTCTAACTGAATTCGTGTGTAAACTTGCGGCCGTGCCACACAGGAGTTGATTCATGGCCGGTTCTTCCACCAAAGCGATCGTCGCCGCGCTGGTCGGCAACGCGCTCATAGCCGTCACCAAATTCACCGCGGCAGCGGTCACCGGCAGCTCGGCAATGTTTTCCGAGGGCATTCACTCCGTGGTCGACACCGGTAACCAGGTGCTGCTGCTGTTCGGTCTACGCCAGGCTAGCAAACCGCCTGACCAGCACTTCCCGTTCGGGCACGGCAAAGAGGTGTACTTCTGGAGTTTTGTCGTCGCGATCATCATTTTCGCACTGGGCGCTGGCGTCTCGATCTACGAAGGTGTCGAAGCGATGCGCCATCCGAGTCCGGTCGAGAACGCCGTGGTCAACTACGTGGTGCTGTGTCTGGCCATCTTGTTCGAGGGATTCGCCTGGGCGTTCGCGTTTCGCGAGTTCAACAAATCAAGAGGCGAGCTCGGTTACTTCGAAGCGGTCCGCAAGGGCAAGGATCCAACCATGTTCGTCGTGCTGTTCGAAGATACCGCCGCGATGCTGGGGTTGCTGGTCGCGCTGGCCGGCATTGCGCTTGCGCAGACCACGGGCAACCTGTACTTCGATGGTCTGGCTTCGATAGCGATCGGCGCCATCCTGGCCGTCACCGCCGCCTGGCTCGCTTACGAAACCAAGGGTCTGTTAATCGGCGAAAGCGCCAACCGTCCGGTCGTCGAAGGTATTCGGCGCTTGGCCCGGGCACGCAGTGAAATCGTGTACGTCAACGAAGTGCTCACCATGCATATGGGACCGGCATTCATCCTGGTGAACCTCAGCGCCGATTTCAAGGACGGTTTGCCGGCCGGACAGATCGAACGCACGATTGCAGCGTTGGACCGGCAGATCAAGCGCGAGTACCCCGAGGTGCAACGTGTGTTTGTCGAAGCAGAGTCCAAACCGGCGCCACAGCCGCAGGCTTGAACCGACGGACGTATCCACAAGCCCCGGCTAGTGTCGAGGAACCTTACGGTCGGATCCAGGGAGAACCTCCTGAAACTAGCTAACCAATTGAAATAATAATAATAATTTTGATGGGCACGGTATTTGCTGTATTCAAGTTAACCGTTGGTATCATCCACGGTTAGCGTGCGGACACGCGAGAGATCGGGTGTCAGCACGTGTAAGCCTCGGCCAACTTGTGTAATGCTCCGTTGAAGTTCCCGCTTCCGGAGCATTTTTTTTAGCTTGCTACAGCGACTGGCAGTTCGTTGTATTGAGTGACCGTCTTCATGCAACATGCGGAGCCATGGTCGACATTGACGGGCATTCCCTGACTCTCGATACGTTTCGCGATGCAGTGCACGGCGGTGAAGAGTGCCGCCTGCGGGACGAGGCCCGGCAGCGCATGCAGGCAGCTCAGGACACCGTGGTACGCGCTACCGAGCGCGGCGAGCCGGTGTATGGAGTGAACACCGGATTCGGTGACCTTGCGGGCGTAAACATCCCGGCTGAAAAACTTCGCTTGCTGCAACGGCGTCTGGTGCTGAGCCACTGCGCCGGCATCGGCGATCCATTGCCGGATGCTGTGGTGCGCGGCATGCTGCTGCTGCGCGCCAACACCCTGGCGAGTGGTCACTCCGGCGCCCGCCCGCTGCTGGTTGACGCGTTGCTAACGCTTTTGAACAGCAACATTCTGCCGCTGATCCCAAGCCGCGGTTCGGTTGGCGCCAGTGGCGATCTCGCGCCCCTCGCTCACCTCGCTGCGGTGCTGCTGGGGGACGGTGAAGCAACAGTCGAGGGCAAACGCAGGGCTGCCCGGGAAGCGTTGAGCGCGGCTGGTATCGAACCACTGACGCTGCAAGCCAAAGAAGGGTTGGCCCTGATCAACGGCACGCAGGCGATGACCTCGCTGCTGGCCCTGGCCGTGATCGACGCAACACGGCTGGCGCAACTCGCCGACCTGATCGGCGCAATGGCGACCGACGCCTTGCGTGGCACCGACACGGCATTCGATCCGCGTCTGCACGAGGTGCGTCCGCATCCCGGTCAGCGTGCCAGCGCAGCCAATGTCTGGGGACTCCTGCAAGGCTCGCAGATTCGCGAATCGCATCGCAGCGGCGACGTGCGCGTGCAGGATCCGTACAGCATCCGCTGCATCCCGCAAGTACATGGCGCCATACGTGACATAGTCGATGACGTGGCGCGCAAAGTGGTCATCGAAATGAATGCAGTGACTGACAATCCGCTGGTGTTTCCTGAGCAGGATGAGATCCTCTCGGGCGGCAATTTTCACGGCGAGCCGATGGCGCTGGGTGCGGATATTCTGGCAATAGCGATCGCCGAACTCGGAACCATCAGCGAACGACGCATTGAAAAACTCACTAACACTGCATTTTCCGGGCTGCCGCCGTTCCTGATCGAAGACGCCGGTTTGAATTCCGGGTTCATGATGGCGCAGGTGACAGCGGCGGCACTGGCCAGCGAGAACAAAACGCTGTGTCACCCGGCATCGGTCGATTCGATTCCTACATCCGCGGATAAAGAGGACCACGTTTCCATGGGTATGTGGGCCGCGTTGAAACTGCACGAAGTCGTGCGCAACACTGAACGCATACTGGCTATCGAACTGTTGTGCTCAGCACAGGGCATCGATCTGTTGCGTCCGTTGCGTTCCAGTGCGCGCATCGAAGCATTGCACAAGGAATTCCGTCAGCGCATTCCGACGCGTGCCAGCGACCGTGAATTGAGCAGCGAAATAGCCAGCACCGTCGAATTCGTGCAGCAACTGGTGGAGCCGCTGAGGGAATTGCGGTGACTCGCCAGGCTCGGGAAACAGCCCTTCTCCCCTTCACGGGAGAAGGGTTTTCAGGATGAGGGGCTTTTTTGCAGACTATGGCCGACCCGCCAGCACAACGTTTTCGAACGGACCGCCCGCGATACCGCTGAATTGCGGACTTTCACACTCGGCCGGGATTTCGTGCAGCCCCGCGAAATCGAACAAGCTCCGATCAAGCAGATGCGCGGGTACCGCGTTCTGCAGGCTGGCGAAAATCACGTCGTCGCGCCGCGGATGTTCACTGCGCCAACACGACAGCATCGTCTTGATGTGTTTGCGCTGAAGGTTCTCCTGCGAACCGCAGAGGTCGCACGGGATAATCGGAAACGCCATGGCGCGCGCATAACGTTCTATATCGCTTTCCGAGCAATAGGCAAGCGGCCGGATGACAACGTGTTTGCCGTCGTCGCTGCGCAGTTTCGCCGGCATCGCTTTCAACTTGCCGCCGAAGAACAGATTCAGAAAAAACGTTTCGATGATATCGTCGCGGTGATGACCCAGGGCGACCTTGTTCGCGCCCAGTTCCTTTGCCACACGGTAAATAATCCCTCGCCGCAGGCGGCTGCACAGACTGCAGGTGGTTTTGCCGGAAGGGATTTTTTCCTTGACGATGCTGTAGGTGTCCTCAGCGGCGATACGGTAGCGGACTCCGAGCGATTCCAGGTACCCGGGCAGTACATGTTCGGGAAAGCCCGGTTGTTTCTGATCCAGGTTCATGCCGATCAGTTCAAAGTCAACCGGCGCGCGCGCCTGCAATGCCAGCAGCGTATGCAGCAACGTGTAGGAGTCCTTGCCGCCGCTCAGACACACCAATACCACGTCACCGGCTTCAAGCATGTTGAAATCGCCGATCGCCTTGCCGGTCAGGCGCTGAAGACGGCGCTCCAGGCGTTTGAAATTCGTCGAACCCTTCATCGCGACATTCCGCTCTCTAACAATCTCCGCGGATGGTAGCACAGCGCTTTCGTGCCAACGCGGGCGGTCAGTCGGAAACGACGGCCGTAGCTTCGATCTCCATCAGCCATTCGGGTTTCGCCAGGCCGTTGACGATCAGCCCGGTAGACACTGGATACACGCCTTTCAGCCATTTGCCGATCACCCGGTAGACGGCGTCACGATATTCGCGGTCAGTGATGTAGACCTGAATGCGGCAGATGTCCTGCAACCCGCTGCCGGCCTCTTCCAGCAACTGCTTGACATTGCGCATGGCCTGCTCGGTTTGCGCAGCGGCATCGCCCGCACCGAGGACGTTACCGTCGAAATCGCTACCGACCTGGCCACGCACGAACACGATATTGCCGGCACGCACCACCTGGCAAAAATCGTTGTCAAGCGACTGCTCAGGATAAGTGTCCCTGGTATTGAATTTCCGCAAACGTGTATGCGTCGTCATCTTCGTATTACTCCATAAGTCAATCGACAGCCACGCAGTAATTCATCAACTTGCACTTGCCTGCGCGGAATGCAGTAGCAGCTTGAGGTGACAAGCAAATCGGCCGCTGCAGCCAGCTGGTCGCCACCCTTTTGCTGCGGACAAAAAAACGCCGGCCAACGCCGCTTGGGCGCGCAGGCAAAGGATAGAATCGGCTTGATCTGTATGCCGTCCATCACCGCGCACTGCCGACCTGGCAGTCACGCTGAGCTCATCGATCGCAGTCCGAGCAGTTCAATAAATTGCTGCAGGCTGCTCGAGCAACGTTTCTGTTGCGTGTCACCAACCGGGAAGAGATGTTTCAATTGTTTCTGAAGGCGACCCGTAACGCTTCCAGGACCGGCGTTCGTGAATCGCGCGCCAAACCCAGATAGTCGCAATATGCCCCCAGACTGGCGCCGAATGACTCCACCGCACGCTCTTCCGATATCGCTACGGGTTTGTTTTCCGTAAGCGATTCAAGCAGTTGTTGCGCCACCTGCTCGCAGGCGAGTTCCGCTTCGAGCACTTTCTCCCGGGCCTGGCGGCTGCCGGGTAGCTGCGTGAACACCGCATCGCTCTTGATATGCTCGCGCACGTTACGCAACGCTCCGATGACGACCCGGCGCCACGCTTCGACGCGCGAGTCCAACACCGCGATACGTTCGGGAAACAGCTCGCCACGCCCGCTGGCGGCATGCCAGGCACAGTACAGCAACAGATTCACATCCGCGCCATGGGTATTCTGCATAGTCAGCAGCGCGTCGGCGACGCCCGGTTGAGCGTAGGTTTTCAGTGAAAAATCCCAGAATCCGCTGGTCATGTTCGTGTCGGTTCACTCATCGCCACATTCTGCGTAAGAAGATCGAAACATCCCTCACCCCCAACCCCTCTCCTAGAGGGAGAGGGGAGCAGAGACCTCAACCCCGACCCCTCTCCGAGTAGAGAGACCGAGATGGATCTTCACCCCGGCCCACTCTTCCGGGGGGGCGAAAGACCCACGGTCAATCGTCTGTGACGCCCACCACGCTGAGAAAATCGCCGGGTTTGATCAATCCGGGAAAATGCCGGCCGGCTAGCAAACCGCTGCGTTTGGCGAAATATTCGGCCGGCGTTTCGCCGTTGCGATCGGTGCGGTGGACGCGTGCGACGAGGTCGCCCGCCTGTACACGCTCACCTAGCGCCACATGCATTTCCAGCAGACCTTCGTGCTCGGCCGCAAGGTAACAATCGCCATCCGGCATATTCAGTGCCACGCTCTCGCGCGCTACCAGTTCACCGTGTTTTATTCCCGCATACACCAGAAAATTGTGCACCCCGGTGGTTGCAACTTCGATGGTGTGCGGGGTAGTGGATCCGCCGCCGCCCAGTTCTGTGGAAACGAACACCTTGCCCATCTCTTCGGCAGCGGTGTCGTACATGCCGACGGCCTCCAGTTCCAGCATCATCATCGAGTACGGCGCCGCAAACGCGTGCATCGCAGCAACACAGCGTGCCTGCTGGTCTGCGTCCGCGAGCACATGCGCGCACGCGAACGGAACAAATTCCAGTGTCTTGCCGCCCGAGTGCAGATCAAGCACAAAATCGCTCATCGGTAACAGCACACGCTGAAAATAGTCGGCGATTTTTTCCGTGATCCCGCCGTCCGGTTTGCCGGGAAACACGCGGTTCATATTCCCGGCATCAATGGGAGAGGTCCGCCGCCCGGCACGAAATGCCGGGTAGTTCATGAACGGCACGATGATAACCCGCCCGCCGACCTGCGCCGCCTGCAGGCTGCCGGCCAGTTTGCTGAGTGCGGTAGGTCCTTCATATTCATCGCCATGATTGGCGCCAGTGAGTAAGGCCGTTGGTCCGCTGCCGTTCGCTATCACCGTGATGGGGATTGGAATCGAACCCCACGCCGAGTCGTCATGTGAATAAGGAAGTTTCAGGTGACCGTGCTGCACGCCCTGCCTGCCGTAGTCTATGTCGGTTGTTATTGGTGTCGGTTGCATTGCTGGCTACTTAGTGAACAGTTGACGGGGATAGTTGCAGAATGTCTCCGCACCCTGTTCGGCAATGCGGATGCTTTCGGTAATTTCCAGACCCCAGTCGTCCATCCACAATCCGCTCATGAAATGAAACGTCATGTTTTCCCGCAACACCGTTTTATCGCCGCTGCGCAGGCTCATGGTGCGCTCGCCCCAATCCGGCGGATAGCTCAGACCGATCGGGTAGCCGGCACGGTTGTCTTTGCGTATGCCGTATTTTTTCAACACCGCGAAAAACGCCTGCGCAATATCCTCACAGGTATTTCCGGCGCGCGCCGCCGAGAGGCCAGCTTGCATGCCCTCCAGCACAGCCTTTTCCGCATCGACAATTTTGCGCGGTGGCTTGCCCAGGTACACGCTGCGCGACAGGGGGCAGTGATAACGCTTGTGGACACCGGCGATCTCGAAGAATGTGCCGCTGTCGTTTGGGATCGGCTTGTCGTCCCAGGTGAGATGCGGCGCCGAAGCGTCCGCGCCGCTGGGAAGCAAAGGCACGATCGCCGGGTAATCGCCGCCATGTGTATCGGTGCCCGTTATTGCGGTCCGGTAGATCTCGGCTACGAGTTCGTTCTTACGCAGACCGGGCTCGACCATCTCGACGATTTTCGCATGCATCTTTTCGACGATGCGGGCGGCGATCTGCATGTACTCGATTTCCTGCGGCGACTTGACCGCACGTTGCCAGTTGACCAGACCGGTGGCGTCCACAAACGTCGCGCGCGGCAACGCCTCGACCAGGCACTGGTAAGCACGCGCACTGAAATAGTAGTTATCCATTTCCACACCGATACGCAATCCATCCCAACCACGCGCCGGCAGCACTTCTTCTGCCATCCAGGTCATGGCGTGCAGCGGCGGATTCATGACCAGATGGTCAGGGTAGCCAGCGATGTCGTCGTGGCCCATGTACACGGTGCGTCTGGCGCCATTGGCGTCCTGGCCGCGTCCGAACCACAGAGGATCGCCGTCCATCGCCACCAGCACACACTGATGCGTGTAAAACGACCAGCCGTCGTAACCGGTCAACCACGCCATGTTCGACGGATCGTAAACGATCAACAGGTCGACGCCCGCCTGCTGCATGGCGTCGCGCGTTTTCTGCAGACGCTCGGCATACTCAGCGCGGCTGAAATTCAACGATACTTGCAAGGCTTGATTCCCGTGGTTGCTTAACCCGTAGAAAAAGCGCTGCCCAGTCCCGCGCTTTGCGCGCGCTGACGTGCCAGCGTCGCAATCGCGGTGTCCTGCGCACCGGTTCCAGTCAAATCGCAAACGGTAATTTCATCGGTGCTGCAGCGTCCGTCATGATTGCCTGCCACCACCTCGCCCAGTTCCGGATATGTATCGTCTGCCCCGCAAACACCTGCGACAATGGCGTGATGTAACTCACCCAACACGCGGACCTGACTCAAACGATCGCAGTAGTAGCGCGCCACATTGAACACATCGGCGGCGATCTCGTTTTTGTGCTCCGCATCGGATCCCATCGCAGTGATGTGTTGCCCAGGCGATAAATCAACCGCGCGCAGCAGCGGGTGAACGCTGGGTGTAGTGGTAACGATTATGTCGACCCCGTCGACCGCCTGGCTCACCGCCGGCGCCGTGCTTACGTCCAGCTGCAGTTCGTCGCGCATCTGGGCCGCGCACTGCTCTGCTCTGGATGTGTCGCGCGCCCAGACCCGTACCTGCTCGACAGGTCTGACCAGAGTCAGCGCTTGTACCTGCAGCTTCGCCTGCACCCCCGCACCGATTACGGCAACCGATCGGGTATCTTCGCGTGCCAACCACTTGGCGGCCACGGCACCTGCAGCCGCGGTTCGCACATCGGTCAGGTAACCATTGTCCAGCAGCAACGCTTCTACCAGACCGGTCCTGGCGCTCAACAGCACCATCAAACCGTTGACGCTCGGCAAGCCGAGTTTCGGGTTGTCGAAAAAGCCCGGGCTCATCTTTACGGCAAAGCTGTCGACGCCCGGAATGTACGCGGTTTTCACGTCCAATTCGCCATTATGTTCGGCGATGTCCAGTCGCAGTATCGGCGGCATTACCACCGCACCGCCGGCCAGCGCACGAAAACAATTCTCCACACACTCCACAGCATCGTTGTCGAGCGCCACGCACTTGCGCAGATCGCGTTCATCGAGAATGGCTATTTCAGGCATTCGTTGGACTCCAGCACAAATCAGAGCGCTACTTCCTCACCGTTGATCAATCGCTGATGGAGGTGCATATCGATGTTGCCGCCACTCAACAGCACGAGCGTCGTGCCCGGGTCCTTCACCAGCCCGGCCAGCAGCGCCGCCATTCCCACCGCGGCACCGCCCTCGATGATCTGTCGCTCGTGCCGGTAAGCATGCTGGATCGCGGCGGCGATCTGCGCCTCGCTGACCAGCAGCGTCTCGTCCACGAAATCGCGAATCAGGCCAAACGTATACCGATTGTCTAACCCGATGCCGCCGCCCAGCGAATCGGCCAGTGTGCGAACTTCTTCCACGAAAACCGGTTTGCCGGCGCGCAGACTCTCGACCATCGCTGGACCACGTTCCATGCTCACACCGACGGTTCTGATCCCCGGGTTTATCGTTTTCAAGGTCAGAGCCACACCGCCCAGGAGTCCGCCACCCGATAGCGGTACAACCACTGTGTCGAGGCCCGGCAGGTCCTCGATCATTTCCAGCCCGAGGGTGCCCTGCCCGGCGATCACGTGCGGATGATCGAAAGGCGACAACAGCGTCATACCCTCCTCGGCGACGAGCCGCTGCACCTCCACTTCGGCGTCGTCCTGGCTGTTACCCGCGATGCGCACTTCGGCACCCAGCGCCGCGATGGCCTCGACTTTGTTTTTCGGCACCAGTTCGGACATGCACACTATCGCGCGGATACCGGCGGCGCGTGCGGCGAACGCCAGGCCACGTCCATGATTACCGGTAGAAACGCCTACCACACCCCGTGCGCGCTGCTCGCCGGTCAGTCGCATGACCGCGTTGGTCGCGCCGCGCAACTTGAAGCTGCCGGTGATCTGCTGGTGTTCCAGTTTCAGATACACCGGCACACCTGCAACCTCGCTCAGTGCATCTGACGCCTGCAACGGCGTGCGCCGTACCCGACCGTGCAGCCGATCGCGAGCGGCGTAAACATCGACAAGCGTTATTTGATCCATGATTCGAGCGACCTCCTCTTCGCGCCGACTATGCCCAATCCATCACCGATGACACAAGCGATACCTGGCGCGCGCTTGACAACAGCGATCGGTGAATTATATTTAACCAAATAGTTAAATGTGTGCCGGACGAATGACATCCGATTCATTGTCGATGACGTTCAGCGCCCTCGCCGATCCGACGCGACGGGCGATCCTGGAGCGACTACGCAGCGGTAAAGCGACCGTCGGCGAGCTCGCCGAGCCGTTCGAAATCTCATTGCCCGCGATCTCCAAACACTTGCGCGTGCTGGAAAAAGCCGCCCTGATAAACCGGGAAAACGCAGCTCAATGGCGACTGTGCAGTCTGGCCCCGGAGCCGATGCGCGAAGCCGACGCCTGGCTGTCCCGGTACCGCGAATTCTGGGAACACAGCCTGCAGCAGCTTGGGGAATATCTGAATAAATCGACAGGGGACAACGACGATGGTTGAACTCGCATCCGACATGATGCCCGATCGCGTATTGCAGCTGACACGGTATTACCCACACCCGCGCGAACGCGTGTTCGCGGCCTGGACGCAACCGGAACAGCTGGTGAAATGGTGGGGCCCGGAAAGCGTGCACATTGCGCATTGGAAATTTGACGTACGAGTGAACGGCAGTTGGGAAACCACAATGCGCAATCAGGACGGTAGCGAATTCTTCGTCAGCGGCAAGTACCTGGAATTAACGCCGCCGTCGCGACTGGCCTTCAGCTGGGCCTGGACCAACGATGGCGAACGCGGCCACGAGACCACGGTCACCGTGGAGTTCAACAAAAAAAACAACGGTACTGAACTGACCCTCACCCAGGAACTGTTCGAAACCAACGACGCGCGCGACCTGCACAATGAGGGTTGGAGCAGTTCGCTGGATTGTCTCGCGGAGCATTTGCGGGAGTGAGCAGCGTGGAATGGGGCGCCACGCCTCCGGTGAACGAATTCACCGCCGTCGCGGTGCCATCATCATGCTGGCCAGATCCTTGTCCATCTGATCGCGAGCGGCCGTGTACAGCTGATCGGAGGTATATTGCGAAGCCGGCATGGGCACGTAACGTTTTGTCTGGGTACTCGCATCGCGCCGGCGCGTCCGGTACAGCGCGTAGCACGTTAGAAAGCCCATCACCAGGGCGCTCTGCACGAACAACCCGATCTCCCCCAGCTGTCCCATGAACGCGCCGGCCAGCACCGGGCCACCCGCGGCCCCCACGCCATACGCCACCAGCATCACACTGGCGGTTTGAATACGCTGCTCGGGCGGCGCTCGATCGTTAGTATGCGCCGCGCACAGGGAATAGACCGTGAACGAAAAGCTCCCATAGATCGCCGCGGCGACAAACAACCAGGGTGCGGCGAACTGCGCCGCAATGGCAATCGCGATGCAGCACATGGTGGTTATCGCCGTCGCCAGCATGATGATTTTGCGGCGATCGAGGCGATCCGAAATACGGCCTATGGGCCACTGCAGCAACAGGCCGCCGAAGATCGCGCAACCCATGAACAGTGACGTTTCAACCAGCGTCAATCCCGTGCCTTGCGCAAACACGGGTCCCATACCGTGGAAGCTGGCGTTAACCATGCCCGCGCACACTGCACCGAGCACACCGAGGGGTGCCAGGCGGTAAAGTTCGCGCACATTACCGGGGTGTGGCTGCGTAGGCGGCGGTGCTTTCGCGCGGGTCATCAGCACCGGCAGCAGCGCCAGGGAAAAGACGATCGACACCAGGCTGAACAGATGAAATTTCGCCGGATCGGCCAGCGGCAGCAGGAACTGTCCGAGGCCCGCAAAAAAATAGTTGGTTATCATGTACAGTGACAGTACCTGTCCGCGGATTTCATTGCCGGCGCGCTCGTTCAGCCAGCTTTCCGTCACCATGATCATACCCGCCATGCAGAAACCCGACAGCGCGCGCATGATCAGCCAGGCGAGCGGCTCGACCCACAGCACGTGCAACAGCGCGGTGATCGACATGATCGATGCAAAGGCGGCGAACGAACGAATGTGCCCGGCCCGCGCGACCACACGCGCACCGAACAGACCACCCATCAACAGACCGAGAAAGTAGCTGCCCATGATGATGCCGGTGACTTCGGTCGGAAACCCTTCAAGGCGCGTGCGGATACCGAGCAAGGTGTTGAATAAGCCGTTGGCAAGCAGCAGCAGGCCGTAGCTCAGCAGTAGCGAAGCGAGCGAGCGCAGCGTCGTTAACATTCGGGACCCGACGGACATTCGTGACTAGGGCGGGATTGCCTCACTGACACTCGTTCAAAACACTGGCAAGTTTGTCCAACAGTTCGCGGGCCTCGGCTTCAGCGAATACCATCGGGGGTTTTATCTTCAGTACATTGTTATCGGGTCCGTCAGTGCTCATCAGCACACCTTCGTCGCGCATACGATTGACCACTTTGCCGGCCAGTGCCGTTGCGGGCTCGCGGGTGTCCCGATCGGTAACGAGTTCGACGCCAATAAACAATCCCGCGCCGCGCACGTTGCCAATCGCGTCGAAACGCTCGCGCAGGCCGAGCAGATTCTGCAACAGGAATTCACCCGTGGTTTGTGCGTTTGCCTGCAGATGCTCGCCTTCGATAACGTCCAGCACGGCATGCCCCACCGCGCAGGACACCGGGTTGCCGCCAAAAGAATTGAAATACTCCATGCCGTTCGCGAAGACGTTCGCTATCTCGGCCGTGGTCACCACTGCCGCGAGAGGATGGCCATTTCCCATCGGCTTGCCCAGGGTGACGATGTCCGGGATCACGCTTTGCAGTTGGAAACCCCAGAACCGGCTGCCAACACGCCCGAAACCGGTCTGCACCTCGTCAGCAATACACAAACCACCGGCAGCGCGTACCGCTGTATACACGTGCCGAAGATAGCCATCCGGCAACACGATCTGGCCGCCGCAGCCGGGCAGGGATTCGGCGATCAACGCCGCCGGCGACAGTCCCGCTTTGTGCATGACCTGCAGTTCCGCCTCAGCGTACGCCGCATACGCCGCGCCCGGATCCGGGTCGTCGCTGCGCACGATGCCGCGATAAACATCGGGCAGCGGCAGTTCGTGCACATGCGGCTTGCGCCCTTCACCACCGCGGCCCGCGTATTTATACGGACTGACATCTATCAAAGCAGCGGTATTGCCGTGATACGCCGCCTGCAGGCATAACAAATCCCGGTTACCTGTCACCGTGTGTGCTATACGCAATGCCAATTCGTTGGCTTCGCTTCCGCTGCACACGAAATAGCAGACGCGCAACGGTGCGGGCAGCAGCTCGGTCACACGTTTTGCGTAGTCGACAATCGACTCGTGAAGGTAACGGGTATTGGTGTTCAACTGCTGAGCCTGGTCGTGCAGCGCTGCGACCACGCTCGGGTGGCAATGTCCGACGTGGCTGATGTTGTTGACCGTATCCAGGTAACGCCGGCCATCGCTGGCGTAGAGGTGCACGCCGCGACCGCGCACGATCTTCAGCGGCTTCGTATAGCTCACGCTGAGCGAAGGGCCGATCACTTCGGCGCGCTCTGCCAACAGTTCCTGTACGCCGCGTTGATCTTGAGCGAACGCTTCGCAGGGAATCCCGAGCAACACATTGGGATCGGGACACACGCTTTTCCACACGTCCAGCTGACTGGCTGCGGCGACACCCGGAAAGGTGCCATGCATGTCCAGGTTGTCCACCATCAATTGCAGGTGCAGATGGGGCGCCCAATCGCCATTATGCGGATAGGTGCCGACCCAGCCGACACAGTCGCCCGCGGCCACGTCCTGTCCGGCCTGCACGTGCTCCAGCGTGGCCAGGCTCAAATGACCATAGAGCGTGTAAAAAACCTCACCGCCGACAGTTCGGTGTTGCAGAATCACGGTTGGGCCGTAGTCGAGACGTGCCGCATTGTTCTGCACACTGAACACACGGCCACCCAGCGGCGCCCGCACCGGCGTATCGGCGGGCGCAAACAGGTCGATGCCGAGATGTACCCTGCGGCGTTCGCCTTCGGCCTCCCCGTCGGCGAAATCGTCGCCGGTATAGACGCCACGCGCCTCGCCGTACAGGCCGATGCCGACACGCGCACCCACAGTGGCAAGACGTTTTTCCAATGCCTGACTGTACTCCGCAGTGCTTGCATGAGTGCGCGCCTCGTCCAAGTCGTCGCTGCCTTCGCTGAAACGCAGCACCAGCTTGGTGGCGGAAGCGAGATCGAAACCCAGCACCGGTGCGAAGTCACCATTCAGGGCGTCGAGGTGTGCGGCAACCGCTCTCGTGTTTGGCATGGGTTCACGGCCGCAAGCAGCGCGGAACGCGCCCAGCGCAATCTGCGGATGTATGACCCGCCATTGCGTAAGCAACCTGCGCACACCCTGCTGGCTGACCCTCAGATAATCGTTGTCGGGATTATCGCCACTGCGCCAGGCCGCAATGCATACGCTCAGGCACAAACGCATTGCTACCAGGTCATACAGCACCGCGAGCTCGTCATCGCCGAGCCCGATCTCCCGGTTGAAGCCTGCGACCACATCGCGCGCAGCGCTCAGTGGGTCGGCTTTGTTCATCAGTGCGTAAGCCATCGCGACAGCCAGCTCACATACCCGGGGCGCGAACAGCATGTCGCCGAAATCGATCAAGCCGGAAACCCGCCCGTCGGTCACCAGCACGTTGTGATCGTTTGCGTCGTTGTGGATTACCTGCGCCGGCAGCATGTCGTACTTCGCCAGCACAACGTGCCGGTAGCGGCCGATGAAATGAGCCACCAGCCCGCGAAGCTCTTGGTCAGCCACGCAGCCAAGATACGATTCAATGCGCTGCGCATCGCGTAAATCCCATAACAGGTCCCGGTGCGCGGCCGCGTGCCCGAAACCCTGCAGGGCACGTGTCACCCGCCCGAGAAAACTCCCCAGATCCTGCAACAGCGCCTCAGTGTGCGGCACTTCGGCCAACACGTCGCCGTCCAGATACGTGAGCACTCTTACGGCATGTTCAACACCGCGGGCCTCGCGAACACAGACGATGTCCTGACGGTCCGGTGTGCGACACACCCTAGGCATACCAAGTTCCGACGCGTGATGCGCGAGATGCAGAAGCGCCGCGTTTTGCAGTTCCAGACTGCGCAGTGGCTCGGCGCTGTTTGCGATCTTCAGCACGAAGCGGCCGCCCGGTGCCTCGATCAGAAAGTTCTGGTCGCGTTCACTGGCAAGAGACCGCGCGGCGCCGTCTATTCCGTACAGGGACTTCGCGATCTCTCGCGCACGGTCGCCATCAAACGCTGGCGGTGGTTGCGTAAGTGTGGAATTGGGGGCCGTCATTGCATCAGCCCGTGCAGTAAGGCAGGTCTCGTACTTGTGATGCAGGAATACTGCCGGATTCAGCCGCGCTCATTCAGTCCGGACGCTCGGCACCCAGGGATATGCGCTGCATGACACGTTGCCGACCGTGGTAATCGTTGATCGGATTGTGCTGACAGGCTCGATTATCCCAGAACGCCAGTGAACCGGCCCGCCAATTGAAGCGGCAGGTAAACTCGGGGCGCGTCTGATGCGCATACAACCACTCCAGCAACGGCGTGCTTTCCGCTTCGGTCATGCCCTCGAAACGAAGCGTGTGCGCACAGTTGACGTACAACGCCTTCCTGCCGGTCTCGCTGTGGGTACGCACTACCGGATGCACGGCAACGAACTCGTCACGAGCCGGATCGATTTTTGCGCCGTTGCTCATCCGATCGGCGCGTGTGAGGTTCGCCCCCGCTTTCGATGATACATTGACAGCCCGCAATCCTCCGAGCAGCTTCTGCATACCGGGAGACAAGGCTTCGTACGCCAGGTACATGCTCGCAAACAGTGTGTCGCCACCATACTCGGGCACTTCTTTTGCCAGCAACATCGTGCCCAGTGGCGGGGTCTCGAGATAGGACGTGTCCGAATGCCAGATACCACCGAAGTTGTTCCGCTCGTGCGCCAGCTTCTTCACTTCGATGATTTGCGGGTGTTCGGGCAACCCCTGCAACAGCGGATATTCGGAGATTTGCGCAAAGCGCCGCGCGAAAGCGAGGTAGCCATCCGGCGCCAGTTCAACATCGCGAAAAAATACCGCCGCGTGCGCCAGCCAGGCTCGGCGAATCTCGTCTATGGTGTCCGCCGGTAAACCGGGGGTGATTCTCACCCCGTTGACCTCCGCCCCCAGGGCGCCCGCTATCGGTCGCACCTCGATTCGCCGGTATTCCACTGATCGCCTGTCTCTAGAGTTGCACGAACCCCGCCGCGCTGGAACCGCTCGGGAGCGCGATTATATGCCGAATCCACGCCATGAAGATACGCCTGCCCGGCGCTGCGTTGCCTGCGCGAGAAGGCGCACAAGCACGCGGACTGAACAGCCTGGCAGGCTGCTGCCCAGGCAGATCACAGTTGCGGCAAACGCTGGCAGGCGAAACCGACGACGACACGCCGTCAATCCGACCAGGCGCGCGGATCGACTTTGTAGTAGCTCATCAATGCG
>JAOTYY010000420.1 GCA_029861595.1 Gammaproteobacteria bacterium | reverse complement strand
GCGGGTCGGTGATCTGCATGCCTGGCTGCCAGAGCTCCGCGCGGATGATCAGCGCCATCAGGCCGCCGATAAAAAACATGATCAGGGCGAACCACAGGTACAGCGTGCCGATGTCCTTGTGGTTGGTGGTATACAACCAGCGTTTCCAACCGGTTGCCGGACCGTGATGATCGTCGTGATGAGCTTCAGCTGTTGCGCTCATAAATCGCTCCCGAGAACTTGTTCAAAATTGCATATCAGTTGCGCGCTGCCGCTACATCGGCTGGCTGCAATGCGTCGCCAGTCCCGTTACCGAACGCGTTGCGCTGGTAAGTGATAACCGCGGCGATTTCGGCATCGTCCAACTGCGGTCCGAACGCGACCATTGCGGTACCGGCTTTACCGTTCAGCACCAAGTTCAAGTGCGCGCCCGCCGGCCCGGTGGCAATCGGTGATCCCGCGATCGGCGGAAAAGCAGGGGGCAGTCCCTGGCCGTGCGGCTGATGGCAGGCGGCGCAGCTCGTTGTGTAGACTTTTTCGCCGCGTTCCATCAGTTCGGCCATGCTCCATTCTTTCACGGCGCCCGCAGCGGCAGTCTCGGCGGAGCCGCGCATACTCGCCACCCATGCCGCATAATCGGCTTCGGATTTCGCCTCCACCACGATCGGCATGAAGCCGTGATCGCGACCACACAGCTCGGCGCATTGCCCGCGGTAGATGCCGGGCTCGTCGATGCGCGTCCACATTTCGTTGATGAAACCGGGAATCGCGTCCTTTTTGACCGCGAGATCGGGCACCCACCAAGCGTGGATGACATCGTTCGCGGTCAGCAGCATCCTCACTTTCTTGCCAACCGGCAGCACCACCGGGTTGTCCACTTCGAGCAGATAGTTCTCGCCTTTGTCCGAGCCTTCATAGATCTGCTGGCGCGGTGTGGTCAGCGAACTGAAAAAGGAAATGCCCTCGTCGAGGTACTCGTAGTGCCACTTCCATTGGTAGGCGGTAACTTTCAACGTGATGTCGGAATCGCCGGTCTGTTCCATCGCCACCAGCGTTTTCGCGGCCGGCACAGCCATGCCGACCAGGATGATGAAAGGCACCACCGTCCATACCATTTCCACCGTGGTGCTCTCGTGGAACTCTGCCGCCACCGCGCCTTTGGATTTGCGGTGGTTGATGACGGAGTAAATGATAGCGCCGAAAACGACGACCCCTATGACCACGCAGATCCACAGAATCAGCATGTGCAGATCGTAGACAGTGCGGCTGATCTCGGTCACACCGACCGGCATATTGAGTTCCCATGCCGCGTTGGCGGCGTCCGCAACGGCAAAAATGCCTGCGACGCTGCCAGCGGCAAGTTTCGTGAATGCCTTCATTCGCGACATCTCCAGCAAGTAAAGCCCTAAATTCGATCGGCGGATTACTGCTCCGCCAGCAGCCGGCGCAGTTCGCGGGCCAGCTTTTCTCGTTCTTTGTCGGTCAGGCAGGCCCCTACTTCGATCACCCGACCGTGCGAGCGAATGTACAGCCTGCTTCGTTCGGCCGGCGAATGGCCGTCGTGCAGATCTATCCGGGCCCAGCGGCGTCGCACCCGGCGACTGTTTGCAGGGTAGCGGTAACCGGATTCGACTTGCACCGATCTGGGTGACAGCGAAATCACCTCGCTGTGCGCCAGGCGCCGGGACGTGACGTATAACCCGATTGCCACGGCCAGCAGCTCCAAACCAGCGAACGGGACCACCATCCACAGCCCGACGAACGCAAAGCCAGTTGCAATGGTGGCTATCACCACCCCCAGGCCGGTCAGCACGGTCAGATTGCCTTGCCAGCTCAGCGACTGATCTGCACGGACCACGATTTGCGCATTACACCCGGAGCCATCGAAGTGAGTGGCGAACATGCGCTGCGGCGGCCCCTGCAACCCAGCCGCGCATGTTAGCTGAAACGCCCGGCGGCGCTCAACCTGTCGCGGTAGCGAAATGCGCCGAGCGATGCTCGCCTTACGGGCGGGTATCGAAGGCGACGTTCAACGCACGCCCGTCCGTCCGCCCCCCCCAGGCATGTCCGTAAACGACTTCGTAGGTCGCTACACAAGCT
>JAOTYY010000206.1 GCA_029861595.1 Gammaproteobacteria bacterium | reverse complement strand
AAGCGATCGCCCGGCAAGGCGCTGACCGCCGGCTCATAAGCATCGAGGCGTGCGTCGCTGAGTCGGTATTCGTGTGCGAAATCGCGATCGTGTATTGCCTTGAAGGCAATGAATACCGCCGGTCTGTCCGCGCGATTGTCCTCCCAGGTAACGGCGACATATCCATCGCCCACTGCCACGTTGCGTCGTCCGGCGGAATCGGCATGGTGGAAAACGCCATCCCCGGCGCTGGATGTCACGGCAATTCTTTCGTTGAAGTCCCACGCCCCTGTGGCGGTTTGCCAGGTGCAACAGCACAGTGCGGTTAGCGAACCGGCTAGCGCACGGCACGTCTTTGCATCGATCACTGAGAATGGTAGCTTTTCAGAAATTTGCTCAAAGACGTATCTTTGTAGTGTCCGCCGGCGATATAGGCGTCGAACGCGCGAAATTCCGCGACGGTGCGAAAGCCGGGCACGCGCAATAATGGGGTCCCCTCGGAGCTAAGATAGATGAACCTTGGGGTGCCCGTTGTGCGCAGACCCGAGGCGAACTGCATCTCGGTCACGCGTTCGCCGCTGGCGAGCCGTATCCGGCGACTGCCCTCCGTATCGACATACACCAGGACGTAGTGTTCGCTGTACAGCTCTCTAATCCGCGCATCACCGAAGGATTCCGCGTTCGTCTTCAGACACGAGCCGCAACCGTGCCGGCCCAGGTACATGAAGATCGGTTTGGCGTTGCGTTTCGCGAGCGCCAGCCCCTCGTCATACGGGACGAATGAGTAGCCTGGCGGCGGAACCGCCAAGCCGCTGCCCGGTACCATCAGGGCGAGCAGACAAGCGAACAGACGGCATGACATAGGACTGCGCACGTAAAACCAGCGATCTGCGTATTTTAACCGATCGCACACACCGCTGCTCTGTTGCCGCCAGGGCAGGAAGTACCGGTCAGCCAGTTGGAACTAAGCGACCGCCTCGTCGGAGTAATCGATCGCGCGCCGCTGAAAAGTTTTTGCTTTACGTCGTTCGCCAGTGAAACTCATAAACTCCGAGATCAGCTCGCAGGCGTCCGGAGTCAAGCGCTCGTCCATGCTCATCGCGGTCTCCAGCGCGTCGACACCTTGTGCATCGCGGCAGCTGAGCAGGAAACTGCCGATGTTGAAGTACACACGCGGATCCTGCGGCTCGGTCGCCAGCAATGCCTTGTACAGTTCGATCGACTTTGCCTGTCCCATGTACTGACGCACCAGCAGTGTGCATTCCCATACGTCGTCGTTGGAGAGCAGATCCTTCGGCACCTGCTCGAGCAGCTGCTTCAAGCGTTGCTGATCCCGCCGGGAACGCGCGTTGCGTTCTTTCCATTGCGGCAAATGGCTGCGCAACCATAACTTGTCGTACATTTCCTGAAGCGGTTTGAGCGTCGATTTCATGTAACGCTGCGCGGCGCTGGTGTGCATGGCTTTGGGCACGCGGGGACGGTTGTACGACAGCGATTTCCAGCGCTGACGCAGGGTCGGGGTGTGCATGTCGTCCTGGGCTTTCGCCTGCAGTAATCCATCGAGCAGGCGGTGTGCGCGGTCCCGATCGAGCTCTTTTTCAATGAGTTTTTCCATGTTGCCGAACGGCAGCAGCGGCGGGTTGGGGTACTTCTGGCTCATACGCAACAGCGCCGGCCACAGTTTGTTTTCGACGAACGCTTTGTGCAGCGTGGCGGTTGTGATCGCTTCTTCCACCGACCACATGTCGTGCAGGCGCAGGGCGTTGCGGTCGGCGGCCAGTTCGCAACTGCGCGCAAGATATAACGAGTAACGAATGTAGGCTGGCGCATACCAGCTGAACCACAGCGTCATCAGCACTTTGCCCGGCGTCCAGCCCTGGAAATCCTTGCTGTAGCGATACCAGGTCGAGCGCAGGTGATAGAGCCAGGCAGTGGGCCAGTTCGTAAGGCGCGGCATCATGCTGATCTTGCGGGCTAGTAAAACCGACAGATGGTCGCTGGATACCGCTTGCAGCAGTGGCAACCCGATGAGCAGGGTGTGCGTGTGCAGGGCTGGCAGACCGGTTGTCGGGGTGCGTTCTATTTCCAGGTCGAAGCGATTGTTCAGGCGGATCTGATCGATCGGCCGCGCCCGGTACTCAGTTATGAGTTGATCCACCTTGGCCCACAACTCGGGATAGCGTTCGCGCGACAGGCGATGGCCCCCTGGCATGCGAATCCTGGTGCACACCAGATCAAAGGTGATCCACGCGCACATACCGGTCACGGCAGCAAGCGCCAGAATCGCCAGCCAGTCGGTATTTTTTTCTGCATACCACATGGCGACGGGAATTTTGATTGCGAGGACGAAGGTGGCGACCGGGAAGGCGACTATCCATATATAGCCAAGCGCAGCGAATACCACCGCTCCCACGACATAGACGAAGTTCGCTTTATCGGCAAATCTTGCCAGTTTTCCCATACATAGCCTCGACTACGCTGTAACTTCTTAGCTGCTCGCAACCGCGCGCAGACACCACGGTTGCGCCAGCGCAAACTCATCAATCCGCCCTGGCCTTGCGCGCCTTCAATCGGCGCGCGTGCCGCCAGGAGGGGCAAAGTTTACCGTAAGCTCGCGCGGCGGAAATGTGAACGCGGTCAAGTTGGGGAAATCGCCGCGGCAGTGTTTATTCCACCGCGCAGTTCACAAAAATTGCGCAAATTATACTTGTTAAATGCGGTCTGGATCCGCAGCGGCTCGGCGCAATGCAGGGTAGTAGAAACCCAGGGACAGTGCGCGCAGAATCATGAACAACATCAGTGCCGCCCACAGCCCGTGGTTGCCCTGGTACTGCACCAGCGGCACGCTCAAGACGACAAACCCGCCGAGGCTGAGCAGCATGGCGTTGCGCATTTCACGGCTGCGTGTGGTGCCGATGAATATCCCGTCCAGTTGAAAGCTCCACACCGACAGCAGCGGCGCGGCCACCAGCCACGGCAGGTAGGTGTAGGCCATACCTCGCACTTCGTCTATGTCGGTAAGCAGATTTACCAGCAGCCGGCCGCCCAGCGCATAAAGCACCGTGTAGGCAACCGCGACCAGAACAGCCAGGCGCGTCGATGCGCGTACCGCAGCGCGGAATGCCTCGGCGTGCCTGGCGCCGTAGGCATTGCCGGCAAGTGTTTCCGCAGCGTGCGCGAAGCCGTCCAATCCGTAAGCCAGAAATGTCTGCAAGTGCAGCAACACGGCGTTGGCAGCCAGCACGCTCTCGCCCAGTCGCGTGCCGACCGCGGCGAAGTAGAAAAAGGCAGTCGTCAGGCACAGGGTGCGAATCGCAATATTGGTGTTGACGATCAGCAGCGCGCGCAGCTTCTCGCGCGCCAGCAGCTGCGAACTGCTTACTGCGAACGGCTGAGGCAGGTGCCTCGCGATCAAAGCCATCCCAACAGCGGCTGCTACCACCTCGGCGGCCACGGACGCTGCCGCCACGCCGGCCGTCTGCAGCTGAAACCCGAATACCAGAATCACGTCCAGAATCATGTTGGTCAGATTCAAGGCCAGCTGGTGGATCAGCGCAGCGCCGGTTTTCTGCAGCCCTATCAGACACCCGAGTACCGCGTAGTTGGCCAGCGCAGCCGGCGCGCCCCACACCCGAATTTCGAAATACCGGTAGGTTTCCTCTGACAGTCGCCCTTGCGCGTCGGTCAGCGCCAGCGCGCCCTGGCCCAACGGCCATTGCGCCACCACCAGCAACGCCCCAGCAGCCAGTGCGGTAAGCAGAGCGCGGCACAGGATCGCTCGCACCTCGTTGCTGTCACCGCGGCCCAGCGACTGGGCCACCAGCCCTGAAGTGCTCATGCGCAGGAAACCGAATCCCCAGAACAGGAAGCTGAAAATCACCGCGCCCAGAGCCACCGCGCCGATGTACACGGGGTCGCTCAAGTGCCCTACCGTGGCTGTGTCAACCGCACCGACCAGCGGTACCGACAGGTTGGACAATACGATGGGTCCGGCCAGAGAGGCTACGCGACGGTTCCAGTGCTGCGCATCATGACCGGACATGTTCAAGTTTCCGGGAGATCGGCCGCTAGCATGGCACGGCTGGTATCAGGAGCGCGCAGCATAGTCGCAGCGGTCCTGCCAGGGCAATTCGCCTTATCCGGGCGGATCGGGGCCCCAGTACTTGCGTCAACGGGAGGAGCGCCCGTGTTGATGTTCTGTCGAAAATCTTTACAATCCGTGCCTCGGAATTTCAGCTGGCGTTCCGGCGGCGGTGCGGCAGGGGGGCGAACAGGCGGCCAGGCTGATTCAGGCGCTCGCAGAAGCGCCGCGCGTTGTTTTGGCGACGCAATGCTGCTGAGAGGTTGGCAACGATGAGCGAATTCCTGTCCGCGCTGTCCTGGGTGCTGGCGTGCAATCTGTGGGTCGCCATCGGCTGCGTGGCGCTGGTCGTGGCGATCGACAGAGGGATCGTCGAGCGGCCACAGAGTCTGATCCATTCAATCGTGTGGATGTGCTTGTGGCCGCTGCTGGCGATCAAGGGCCTGCGTGCGCTGGTCAGCAGCCACCCCAGCCCGACTGTCAGTGGCCGCCCCAGCCCGACGTCGTCACATTCCCGCTGACCGGTGCGAGCCGAGTCCTGCCCGCTGCTACCGGATTCAATCGTCCGACGCCAGTCGCACGCCCAGTCCAGGCTGCTGCGTCGTGTTCATAATACCGTTCTGCAGTGTGAATCCGCCTGATGCGACGTCGTGGGCGAGGTCCAGGCTGCCGTCCAGGTCGAGATAGCGCGTCGCAGGCGAAGCCAGTGCCGCATGCAGGGCTGCGCTGATGCTGATAGCACTTTCGTCCATGCATCCCCACATTACATCTATACCGGCGATTTCCGCCAGATCCGCGATACGCCGCGCGGCGTAGATACCACCGCATTTCATCAACTTGATGTTCCAGACCCCGTAAGGCCGCGGCGGCTCGAGCAATTGCACCGCATCAGCTTCGTCCAGCAGCGACTCATCGGCGGCGAGCCAGGCGCGCAGGTCGGCCGGCAGCCCGCCAAGCGCGCTGCTTTGCGCTACTGGGAGGGGCTGTTCGACGAACTCCAGCCCCAGTGCATCGCGCTGCTCCAGCAGGCGTCGCAGTTCATCCAGGTTGTAACCTTGATTCGGATCGACGCGTACCACCCATTCGCTCCCCAGGTGGGTGCGCAACAGCTGCAGCCTTTCCAGGTCCTCCTGCAGGTCGTGGCCAAGCTTGACCTTGAGTACGCGAAATCCAGCCGCCAGGTACTCCCGGGCTTCCTCGAGGGTGGCTTCGGCATCTTTTATTCCGATAGTGATCGAGGTCGGCAGACCGTCGTGCGCACGTCCAAGCACCTCTACCAGCGGTTTGCCGAGATACTGTGCGAACAGATCGTGCAGGGCCATGTCCAGGGCCGCACGCGCGGCCGGATGGCCGGTCAGTGACTTCTGCAGCGTTCGGCAGTTGCGTACCAACTCGGTGGCTGCGCCACCGATCAGCGCAGGCCCATGTTCCTCGACCGCTGTTTCACAGGCTTGCAGGGTCTCGCCGGTTACATGCGGCTCGGGCGATGCGGCGCCCAGGCCAACCGCGCCTGAGTCGGTGCGCACGACCACGATGATGTTGCTTACCTGCGTGATCGTGCGGAAAGCGATCGAATAGGGTCTGGCGAGGTCCATATCCTCGCAATAGCAGTCGATCGAGGTAATGCGCATCGGTATCTCCTTAGCGGCTTGAAATCGTGCACGGGGCTGTTTGCCCGGCACGCTGGCCAACTCCCGAGGATTGCTGGCGGTGTCCCGGAAATCTGTGCGATCCTGATCGTTGACGCACTGGCGCGGGTCGAAAGTGCCGCCGGGCCGCTATCGCCACATTACAGGATAGGTTGCGATTTGCCGCTAAGGTGGAGGGATATTCTCGAATCTTTCAAGAATTACCGACTACGTCACTGAAAATGAGGCGGTTTTCGCTGTACACGACCACATTGACGCCATAACGTTTGGCAACTTAGACTCTTTATTAATGCTCGATGCCGAAGGTTAGCGCAAGGGAAAGGGTAGACCATGGCACTTGCCACGTACACCACAAGCTCTCAATCTGACCCCGGGCTCGACCGGGAGCGCTTCCGCGCACTGTGGACACGATGCTCCAAGGGAGCGCAGGCGGGCGACGGCACGGCCGTGTTCGAACGGCTGCTCGACCACTATCGCGAAGCGCACCGTTATTACCATACCCCGGATCACATCCGCCACTGCCTGGAGCAGTTCGACATGGCGCGCGACGAGATGCTGGACCCGGACGCTGTCGAGCTCGCGCTGTGGTTCCATGACGTTATTTACAAGACCTCGGGCAGCGACAATGAGCTGCGCAGCGCCGAATGGTTCATGTCGGTTGCCGGGGGCGATCTACGCGCCGATCTTTGCAAGCGCGTGTACGCTATGATCATGATCACGGTACACCCGTCCGAACCATCGGATAGTGACGAGCAGATCGTTGTGGATATCGATCTGTCCAGTTTCGCTTTGCCCTGGGAGCGCATGATGCGTGACAGTGAGGCAGTGCGCCGTGAAATGCAGCACTTGAGCGATCGCGAGTTCTACGCGGGGCAGATCAGGTTTCTCGATTCGCTGTTGAATCGAGCGGCATTTTTCGGCAGTGCGTTTTTCAATCGCCGTGGCGAGGCCGCCGCCCGCGCCAACGTCACACGTTACCTCGACGCGTTGCGCGCCAGAGGATTTAGCGCCGAAGCTTGAGCGGGACCGACTTGCGGCCGGCAGCAGTTCACGCTTGCCGGCTCATCTCACGGCGACCGGCCGTCACTCGAGATCCGGCGTGAATATGCATGTGGCGTCGCGTTTGCCGCGTACCTGCACTTCGCCCAGTTCCCGGAATTCGCCCGCCAGTTCGCCGGCCTGTGCCACGGTGCTGGCGGACAGCAGAATGCGGGTACCGTATTCCTTGTTCAGAGTCTCGAGCCGCGCCGCCAGATTGACATCGTCGCCGTGCACAGTGTAGCTCAGCCGGTCCGGGGTTCCGACCATGCCGCCCACAACCGTGCCGGTATTGATGCCGATGCGCGCCCGCATCTCAATGTTGTCACCGAACCGGCGCCCGTGCAGTTCGCGTTGAATATCCATCGCCGCACGCACTGCATTCGCAGCGTGTTGCGGATTCTCGGTAGGTACGTTGAAGGTAGCGAGTATCGCATCGCCTTGGAACTGGTTGATAGCACCGCCATAGGCTTGCAGCGGTGCCGCGACGACTGCGAAATATTCGTTGAGAGTGCGTATCAATTGCTCGGGTGTCAGCTGCTCGCTGAGCGTAGTGAATCCCTCGACGTCGGCGAATAAAATCGTGGCTTCGCGCGTTTCGCCCTGACCCGCCGAGACTGCTTCCTCGGCACTGGTGATCTGCTGGGCGACTTCGGACGGAACGAATTTGGACAGATCTCGCGCCGCGCTGCTTTCGATGACGGAGCGCACCAGCAATCCGCGTGCCCTCGTTATAGCCACCATAAGTATCACCGTCACCATCAGTATGGAAATGACTTTGTCGAATTCGGCGCCCAGCAGCACGCTGTTGGATGTCATGTATTCGACATAATCGCGGGTGATCATCGGGTTCTGCGGATCGACGTGCGTCGCATACCATACCATCAGCAGCCAGCCGGCTGCGGCAACCAGGCCCGACAGCACCACGAAGCCCGCCTCGAAGCGCAGTGCCCGCAGCGCGATAAAGATGAACACGTAAAGCAACGTCGGCACTTTCAGATAAAACGAGGCGGGTTGCTCGTATTGCAGATGAAAACTCCAGATCAGCGC
>JAOTYY010000419.1 GCA_029861595.1 Gammaproteobacteria bacterium | reverse complement strand
TGCCACTGCGTGAATCCACAGCATGCATTTCGGGTAGCAACCGTTGCTCGGCGAATTCACGCAGCTCGGCGAACAGGGTTCCTGGTTCCTGCTCCGGCAGATTACGAATTTCGAATTCGAACTCGCACGCTTCCGGAACGATGTTGAGCGCCGTGCCGCCGCTTACCACGCCCGTATGCACTGTCGTGTAGTTCGGCTGGAACGCGGCATTGTGCGGCCCCTGGTCACGCAGCCGGTGGCTCATGCGGCGTAAATAAGCGATCAGCTCGCCCGCCACTTCGACGGCATTCACGCCCTGGTCGGTCAGCGATGAATGTGCGGCCTTGCCTCTCACCAGGCAGCGCACGCTCTTTTTCCCCTTGTGCGCATTGATCACCTGCATGCCGGTCGGCTCACCGACAATGCACGCGTAGGGCTTGACCGGCATGCGGGCAACCTGCTCGAGTAAGCGATGTACGCCGATACAACCCACCTCTTCGTCGTACGAAAACGACAAGTGCACCGGCGCGTGCAGGGAACGCCGAAGCATGTCGGGTACCGTAGCCAGCGTTACCGCTATAAAGGATTTCATGTCGGCCGTGCCGCGCCCGAAAAGCCGACCGTCGATTTCCTTTACTGCAAATGGATCACTGTCCCACGACTGGCCGTCCACCGGCACCACATCCGTGTGTCCCGACAGCACCACACCCGGCACGTCGTCCGGGCCGATCGTGGCGAACAGGTTTGCTTTGCGCCGGTCGTCGTCGTAGGTCAGCTGGCTGGCGATACCCAGCCCGTCGAGATAGTCACGCACGAACTCGATCAACGGCAGATTCGTCTCACGGCTGGTGGTGTCGAAACCGATCAGCGTTTCGACAAGTTCCCGTGTCTGCTTGCGCATGCTGACTACCTCGTCGCGTGCCGTCAGGCTCGGCGCCTTGCCGGGGCGATGTCTGCGGCTCTCGCCGGGAAGCAAGAGCGCGCCAGAAAACTCGCCAGGACCATCATGGATCGCCGGGCACGCCGTAACTGGGCGCCTTGCCGGGATCGATTGCGCGCATCAGGTAGTCTTGCATCTGCGGCTCGTATGCACACCACAGTTCGTGCAGAGACCGCACCGGATCGGAAACGTCCCTGTCGACACGCAGATCCACCAGCGGAAAGGCTTGTTCGTGGGCTACCAGCAGCGCCGCCGATTGCACCGCGCTCTGTTCACCACCCGAATCGACACCAGCTTGCAGCGCATCCAGCAAACGTTGTGCGAGGTGTTTGTGCGGCGCCGCTTCGAACTCGCTCACCATCGCGGGGGGAAGGTGGGCACCACTCAGCAGATTGCCCGCCGCAACGCAGTCTCTCCCTGGTTGCTGCGCGTTGATACCCAGAGTTTCAGCGCCGGTATACGCCGCGGTCCGACCACGCACGTCTACCACCGTCAACTGACGATAAGCGATGTGCTCATGTTCCTGAACCACCATGTCGAGCGCTGCTTGAGGCTGGTTTCCGGCCTCGAGCAGATCGAGGATCCGGTTACCCAGCCCCGGGTGGGTGATGTTCTGCGTAGCGACCGCACCCACGTGCGCACGCACCCACGGACAGCGAGCGCCTACACAAATACTCGACGTCGTAATGGCAATCCCCAGCATGCGTGTGCGCTCACAACGCCCGACAATGGAAAACGTCATTACTGCAACCTGCTAAGCTGTGTTCCAGGGCACTTACGCCGTTCTGTCCTGCGACTGTGCGCCGGAACTACCCGTTGCACGGCCGGCTCGCTGCGCCTGGAGCTTCGTTGGCCGTCACTCGTCCTCCTCGTAATACTCACGGAGAAATTCGGGGATCACCACGTCCCTGTAGTGCTCATAATAGGCGGCTGCGAACGCATCCGCATCCCAGGTGCCGGCCAGATGGTTCCGAACCCGATCGCCGCACAGATATACCTCCGCGTGTGCGCATTCACCATTAGTGACGATGACCGTACGCCGGCCGCGGGTGTACAGGCCGTCACGTGTATCCTCGAAACAATCCAGCAGTGCCAGCGAATCGCTGTCCACATCGCGCAACAGCACACCGTACACGTGCTCGCCAGGCGCCCCGATAGCGGCACCGATCGGCGGCCAGCCAGGATAACGT
>JAOTYY010000205.1 GCA_029861595.1 Gammaproteobacteria bacterium | reverse complement strand
GTGACGGCACTTTCGCCGCAGGCATCTACATTGGTTCGCTCGACACCAACAACTATACGTCGCTTGGTGCCTATGACTTCGATGACGACGGCAACATGGATGTGGTGGCGTCGACTTATACGTCGCGGCAAGTCTGGTACTACCCGGGCAATGGTGACGGTACCTTCGGCGTGCCTACGCTGATCGGTTCAACCACATCACCTAACGCCAATATCCTGAGCATTGCTGCGCCTGCCGGCCGCGTGATCGGGCAACCCTTTGCCGCGGCTACCCAGGACCAGACCCTCGTTAACGAGGGTGGCACCGTCAACTTCGATGCGACGGGATCCAGCGATGACGGCAGCATCGTCAGCTACGATTGGGATTTCGGCGACGGTGGCAGCGATAGCGGCGATGTCGTTGCGCACACTTTCCTCACCGAAGGTAATTACACGGTGGTGGTTACCGTTACCGACGATGCGGGCCTGCAGGACCGTTTTGCGCTGGATGTGACCGTTCTCGGCGATGATCCGGTGGCGGTCGTGGGCGATCAAGCGAGGGACGAGTTCAGTGCGCTATTCGGGAGCTGGCCAGTCCGGCAGGACGCTAGCGCTTCCAGCGACAGCGATACCAATATCACGATCTACGAGTGGGATTTCGATGCGAGCGATGGTATCGGCGTCGACGCAACCGGAGTCGATCCGAGTGCGATCTACACTGCTCCCGGCAGCTATACCGTAACCCTTACGGTCACCGACGAAGTCGGATTGACCGGTACCGATACCGGCATCGTCACGATCACGGCCGGCGCCTTGCCGGTGCCGGTCCTGACGGGACCGGTGATACTCGATGAGACCGACGCCTCGCTGAGCGACTGGACTGGCTGGTACGATGCAGCGGGCTCTAGCGATGCCGAGGGTATCGCCTCCTACAGCATCGACTGGGGCGATGGCTCCAGCGATAGCCTGAGCGTGCTTGCCGATAACTTCGAGGACGGCAATTTTACCGCCAACCCTGTATGGAACGTCGGAGGCGGCACCTGGAGCGTCAGCGACGGTGTGCTCAACCAGACGGACCTCGCTAACACGTGGAGGTTTCTGCAAGATCTGAATCGCAGCTATAGCGACTTCGAGCTCGAACTCGACTTTATGGGAGTCGACACCGGAACCAACGACGGCTACATGGGTATCGTGTTCAAGAACTTGAATACGGCCAACAGCACCAACAGCCTGCTGATGTATTCGCGCAACAGCTGGGACTACTGGCGATTCTACGACTGGCGCACAGCGACCGTTCTGCAGGATGGCGGCACCGGTTGGGACGAGGGCGTGTGGTATCACCTGCGCATCCGCGTGGTTGGTGACACGATGGAACTCTATGTTACGCCTGAAGGCGGAGTCGAGGCGCTACAGATCCAGGCAACGCGTGCCGGATTCCCGAGTGGGGGCATCGGCGTTCTCGCTTACGGCCAATCCCTGCAGTACGATAATATCAGGGTTAAACTACTCAACCTCGATTTCGCCCATAGTTTCGATGTCCCGGACACCTATCCGATCACGTTGACCGTCACCGATCATGCCGGCCAGTCCGCAAGCCAGGTACTTAACACCGTGGTCAGCGCGGGCGCTCCGCCGGTTGCCGACGCGGGCGGTCCCTACATACTCGATGAGAATGATGCCTTTGGCGGTCAATGGAACTTGATCGTCGACGCGAGCGCATCCACCGATGACGTCAATATAGAGCGTTACACGGTCGACTTCGGCGATGGCACCAGTTACACCACCGGATTCGCAGACGGGGTGCGCGGCAGCTACTTCGCGACCGGCACCGACCTTTACGGATACGACGTGGGGGATGGGACTCTGGGGCGAATCGTCGCAACCGAGGACAACACCCAGATCGATCTGATCAATCTCGAGACCAACGCGGTTATCGACTCGATAACGCTGCAGCGTTTTCAAACCTGGAACAGCGCTAATCCGGGCGATGGTGTTTTCTACAAGATAAAGGCGAATAAACCGGTGACTGCCTATTTCACCGATTTTAGCAATCACAGCACTTTTGTTTCATCGATGGACGGCGACCCTGTTGGCAAGGAGTTTATTTTTTATCTCGACGTGAATTCTGGTTTCTACGCTTATGCGTTTGAAGACGCTATCGTAACCATATACAACACCTCGGGAACTGCGGTTGCCCAACGCACTCTGCGAGCCGGTAGCTACTGGCAAACACCAGTTGGTGGCAACCTTTATCGTGTGGTTTCCAGCGGCCGAATCTCGATGCAGACCACAGGCAACAGCGGTTTTACCAGCGTGCCCTCCGATACCGGCGACGGTGCAGGTCGTCAGTTCTACTTTGCGACCCAAACTAGCAACTCTGGCTCGATTGCCGCCTTCGCGCATGACGCGGCGGACATCGAAGTGTTCGATCTGGATAGCGGTGCCTCGTTGTACACTGCCAGCGTCGCGGCTGGTGACTTCTGGTATCAAAACAACGTCGGCACGCGGCGCCTGCGTCTAGAGAGCACCGCGGACGTCGCGGTCTGGGCTGGTGATACCGAAGCTGGCACGTCAATTACCGATCTCGGCGACGACATCTCGTTCGCCGGCGGACGCGGCGGCACGGAATTCGTGTTACATACACTGAACGACGGCGTCGTGATCTTCGCACCCAACGACAACACCGACATCGATATCGACAGCGGCGCTTTCACGGCCAGCCTGCAGCGTGACGGATTCCTGCGCCTTGCGCCGGCGGATTTTCCGGGCGGCCCGGGTGTGCACCGAATTGTCACCACCCAACCCGTGGTGATCCAGACGCTCGGGCAAGCCAATATTTACAACGACCTCGGCAGCTATCTCGGCGGCGTCTCCATGCGCCATCGTTATGGAGCAGCAGGGACCTATAACCTGACTCTGACGGTAACCGATAATGCGGGTCAGACCGATACCGACACTACCACGGTCGAGGTGCTCCAGGGCGATCCGCCGCTGCCCGTGATCAGTGCGCCTGCAGTTGCCGACGAATCGTTCGCTACCGGCGGTCAGTGGAGTGTTGATTTCGACGCATCCGGCTCGAGTGACGACGTTGGTATCTTCAGTTACGAGTGGGATTTTGGCGACGGCAGCACGGGCACGGGCGTCAACCCGACCCATGTTTTCGGCGCGCCGGGCATCTACACGGTGACCCTGACCGTTACCGACAATGGTGGGCAGTCCGTCCAGATAACCCACGATATCGAATTGACCTTCGGCAACGGGCCGACCGCGGATGCCGGTGGCCCGTATGTATTCGGCGAGGAGGCCGCGTCTCGGGGCGTTTGGACGGCGCTTCTCGACGCAACCGGATCGAGCGACGACGACGGAATCTTCGACTATTTGTGGACAGTATTCGACGCATTCGTCGATGACTTCGCCGGCACGACTATCGACCCGGCGAAGTGGACCGCAACTACCGGCGTGACGCAGAGCGATGCGGCTACCGTTGTAGGGGCCGGTAGCTGGACCAACCGCTACCTGAAGAGCGCCGAGACCTACGAGCGCGGGCTTGTTTTCCAGGCCCGGCTCACGACGGCCGCTTCGGGTACGCAACGCTCGATGTGGGGCCTCAAGAATACGTCCACCAGCAACAGCTACACGGCGATGCCGTACGCGATTTACTTCAATGTCACCAGCCTCCAGATCTACGAGGACGGCGCGAACCGGGGTACCGTAGGCAGCTTTGTGCCCGGCGTACCCTATGACATTCGCATCACCGTCAACCCAGTATCTGGCGCTACCTACGAGTACAAGGCGGCAACCGATACCGACTGGACCGTGCTTTACGTGTCGAATCACTCGAACAGTTCGCCGTTGCACGTGCATGGCACGGTATTGAACGGCTCGATGACGATTGACGACGTGCAGGTTGACAATCAGGTCTTCGGGGCAAACCCATCGCTCGACTTCGACGGTCCCGGGGTCACCAGTATCAGCCTGCGCGTGCGCGACAATGCGCTACAGGAATCGTTCGACAGCACCACGATCACCATCGAGACCGGCGCACCGCCGGTCGCGGATGCCGGCGGGCCATACACCGTCGAGGTAGGCAGCATGAACCTGTTCAACGGCACCGCGTCCAGCGACGATGTCAACGTCGAACTGTATGACTGGGTGTTCGGCGATACCACCGGTGGCCCAGTTGCGCCGGGTTCGCAGTCAGCCGATCTGCCTTATCTTGGCAAAGGCGCCACCGTCGAGCATTTCTACCAGGCGGTAGGTACCTATACACTCGAGCTTACGGTAACCGATAATATCGGCCAGACCGACACCGCCAGCACCACCGTGGACGTCGTGGTCGGTTCGCCGCCCGTGGCCAGTATCGGGGTACCGACCAACACGGCGGCCAACGGACCTCCAGCCTACTTCGATGCCACATCCACCGCAGATGACTTCGGCGTCGTAGAATACCGTTGGGACTTCGATGACCAGGTCGATCGCGACGGCGACGGAAACTTCACTAACGATATAGACGCGGTAGGCGCGCGCCCATTCCACACGTTTACATCAGCCACCGGCCCGCTGTTTAACGAAACCTTCGACGGCACGGTGCTCGACACCACCGCGTGGCTCGCACAGGGGGCTACGCAGGACGAAAGGATTACGGTCACGGGTGCCGGCAGCTGGGGTGACAGGTACCTGTTCTCCAACGACACCTACCCGCGCGATGCGACTTATACGGCGCGCATTACGCCAGTCAACACGAGCGGCAACCAGTACGGCATGATCGGGTTAAAGGACACGAATGCGAGCTTCAGCTACACCACGATGCCGCACGCGATCTACTTCGTTAACAATAACATCCAGATTTACGAGCAGGGCACATTCCGCGGCACTGTCGGTAGCTACACTCGCGGACAGACCTACGAGGTCCGCATCGACGTGAAACCCGGCGTGGGGGCAACCTATTTTATTCGTGACGCGGGTGCCGCCACCTGGACGCAACTTTCTGATTCGATAAACCGCAGCGACGCACCGTTACGCATGGGTATCGTGGTTAACAGCGGTGTCTTCGAGGTGGACGATTTCCAGGGCCAGGGTCGGGACCCCTTTGTCGTAACTCTTACCGTTGAGGACGGCGCCGGGCAGACCGACACCAGCACCGTTGTCGTGCCGGTTGCAATCAACCTGCCGCCAGACGTGATCACTGTACCCTGGGTGGCGCGCGATCCTGTGGTTCCACACGAGACTTTCGATGGGCGTTCCATCCGTCTCAAGGGTATCGTACGCGATGCCGATCCGGTCAATTTCCAGTGGGACTTCGGCGACGGCACCCAGTCGGCGGTGACCGCGGTGACCAATCCCTTCGATCTGTCGGTTGCGCACACCTATCCGTCGGCACCGGCCGGCACGCCGTTCACGGCGGTGCTGACGGTGTGGGATAGCGCCGGTCAGATGGGCCAGGACACCTACAACGTCATCATCCGGCCGCAAACGCTCAACACCGAGGTCAATATCGCGATCGACGAAGGTCTGTGGTATCTACACCAGCAGCAGACGCGTACCACCGCGGAAGGCTACGACACCGGCTACTGGACCAGCAATGCGCGCGCCAGCGCCACGGCTTCGTCGATCCAGGCTTTCGAGATAAACGGCCATACCGAGAACGTGGACCATGCCGAGAATCCGTACGCGGAAACCGTGATGCGAGGTTTGCGCCAGTTGTTCCGCGACCTCGGTTCAGTGAACATCGCCGTACAGACTTACGGCGAGCCGGACACCAACGGCAACGGGATAGGTATCCAGACCGGTGTTAACGGCTCGGGCGGCCAGCCGATCTACCAGGGCGGCCAGGTGATGGACGCCATCGCCAGCAGCCGCACGCCGCTTGCACGCACCATAACCGGTGCAACCGACATTAAACGACGCTCTTACTTCGATATCCTGACCGACATGTCCGATCAGTTCGCCTGGGGCCAGACCGAGCAAGGGCAGGGCGGTGCATGGCGCTACGCCTGGAACACCAGCATCGACAACTCGGCCGCGCAATGGGGTGCAATCGGCATGCTGGCGTCCGAAGATGTATTCGGCATCCCGGTCCCGATCTGGGTCAAGGAGCGCAACCGAGTCTGGCTGAATAACTCTTATAGCGGTGCCGGCTGGGGTTATACCTCAGGTACTTCCAGTGCGGGTACACCATCTGGTATGGTCCAGTGGATTTTCAGCGAGGCCAAGACCTCCGACAGTGAGTGGCAAACGGCCGAGAAATGGATGGCCGACAACTGGACCAGCCAGTACATCATCAACCCGGGCAACCGGCCATACTATCCGTACTTCGCGCTGACCAAGGCGATGCGCCTGGCCGAGCCGAAGCCGATCGTCAACTTCGCCTCCAACGGCTTCGACTGGTTCAACGATCCGTTGCTCGGTCTCGCCCGCACGCTGGTCGATGATCAGGGAGCGAACGGCCTGTTTCCCGGCAATCAGTGGATATCGGGTCAGCTGCGTAGCGCATGGGGTATCATCATCCTCAGTCAGACCCTGTTCGAGCTGCCGCCGGTGGCCGACGCCGGGCGCGATCGCGCCTGGGCCGTCGATCGGCCTCTGCCGTTCGATGCATCCGGTTCGTTCCACCTGGATCCAACTCACAGCATCGCGCAGTACGAATGGGATTTCGATGGGGATGGCACCTTCGATGTGACGACGTCGGATCCCATCGTCGAGCATACCTACTCGAGCGCGGACTATCCGATCCCGACCCTGCCGCAGACGTTCACCGTGACCCTGCGCGTGACCGACGATCAAACCCCGGCGCTGACCGATACCGATACGCTCAACATCATCATCGCGGAACCGCCGCATCCGCCAGTGGCCGAGGCGGGCGGTCCTTACGTCTGTACCGTTGGAATCGGCTGCCAGCTCGACGGCAGTGGCTCGTTCGACATCGATCCATTCGACAAGATCGTGCGCTGGGAGTGGGAGCTCGATAACGTCTTCCCGTTCGATTTCGACGAGGCGACCGGCGAAACACCGGTGGTGGTATTCGATACTCCCGGGGTCTTCGATATTGGCTTGCGTGTCGTTGACGACGGCCAGTTCAACGATCTCGACAATGATGGCGAGGTCGACGAAAACGAGCGCTTGAGCGATCAGCACTTCGTCAAGGTGACGGTGGAAGTGAACCTTGCGCCAGTTGCCGATGCCGATGGCCCGTATACGGTCGACGAAGGTTCGAGCATCGATCTCGATGCTAGCGGTTCGAGCGATCCCAATAACGATCCGCTGAGTTACGAATGGGATCTGGATGACGACGGAAACTATGATGACGCCACGGGTGTGATGGCCCCGTTCACCGGAGTCGACGATGGAACCGTGCCGGTGGCCGTGCGTGTATCGGACAGCCTGCTCACGGACGTGGCAACATCGACGGTCACCGTCGTTAACGTAGCGCCAGGCGTCGATGCCGGCCCGGACCAGACGCCGACCGAGGGCGACACGGTGTCGTTCAACGGCAGCTTCGTCGATCCCGGCACGCAGGATACCCACACGATTACCTGGGACTTCGGCGATGGCACGCCGCCGGTGAGCGGTACGCTCACGCCGACCCATGTCTATCCCGACGATGGCGCCTTCGTGGTGACGCTGACAGTGACAGATGATGACGGCGGCGTCGGCAGCGACACCCTCAACGTAGTAGTGGGCAACGCCATTCCGACGGTCGATGCCGGCCCGGATGCGACGATCGACGAAGGCGATACCTTGGTGAGCGCCGGCTCATTCGGCGATCCGGGTGCGGATACCTGGACGGCGACAGTCGACTACGGTGACGGCAGCGGTCCGCAACCGCTGGCGCTGAACCCGGACGGCAGCTTCGCGCTCGATCATACTTACGTCGACGATGGTGTTTATAAC
>JAOTYY010000418.1 GCA_029861595.1 Gammaproteobacteria bacterium | reverse complement strand
GAGCCACGCCCCTGGCACAAAATGTCCTGTGAACGTGCGTACGCGACGATGTCATGTACGGTCAGGAAATACGATTCGTACCTGAGCTCGGCAATCAGCTCGAGTTCGTGCTCGACGAGCCTGGTCACCTTGCGTGGCACGCCTTCGGGCCAGCGGCGCTGCATACCCTCCCCGGTCAGCTTGCGCAGGTAGGACGCTGGCGTCTCCCCGTCAGGAATCAGTTCGTCCGGGTATTCGTAGCGCAACTCGTCCATCGAAAAACCGATGGCATCGGCGACTCGCAGGGTTTCATCGAGCAACTCCTGCGGATAGACATGCTGCAACACCTCGAGCGGACGAAGATGACGCTCGCCATTCGGGTACAGGTCGAAGCCGGCACTATCAACGGTCGTGCCGAGGCGTATCGCGGTCACGGCATCCTGCAACACACGCCGCGAGCGTCGATGCATATGCACATCACCGCATGCGACCAGAGGCAAGCGCAAACGGCGACCCTCTTCACGCAGTTTGGCCAGCTGTTCTTGCTGACGGCCGTCCGCCAGCAGTTCAACGGCAATCCAGAGGCGGCCGCGAAAAGTTTCACGCAGCCAGTGATCCTCCACATCCAGCGTAAAGTTCTGATCCGGCACCCACAGCGCGAGGCAGTCCGGCAGGCCGCTCTCGAAAGCCGCACGCGCCAGCTCGTAGTCACCCTTTTTCGCTGCCCGGCGCGCATTCGTGATCAATTGGCAAAGTGCCGCATAGCCGTTACGGTTTTGTGCCAGCACCACGAGCTTGCGCCCACTGGGCAACCGGAGCTCGGCGCCAATAATCAGTTTTTTGAGGCCATACTCCTTCGCTGCCGAGTGCGCACGCACAACACCGGACATCGAACATTCATCAGTGATGGCAAGCGCTTCGTAACCCAGCTTTGCCGCTGTTTCGACAAGCTCTTCGGGATGCGATGCCCCGCGTAGAAAAGTAAAGTTACTGAGCGCATGGAGTTCAGCATAACGACATGGCTGCTTACCCGAAGTAGCCATGTAAATACCAGGCCGGCGACTGCTGGCGACTACGAAACACCCACAATCGAATCCCTGCAGCGTTTACCGCCGTGTAATAGTCGCGTGAAATACCATCGTTGTCCCACCAGCCGGTTTCGAGCCGTTCCGGACCTTCCAGCAATCTCAGGCGACCGCCGTGGTGCAACGGATAAACACCCTCGGCTGGCAACAAGGCCGGCTCCGGAAGCATCCAGAGCGGACGCCTGGTATGCCGGCTGACCTGCGACAACGTACTGCTTGCCCAGTCCGATAACAGGCTTTGCGTGCACCAGGCGTACTGTGGTCGATGCTCTGCCACCGTGTTCATCGAATACACCGACTGATCACCAATGCGCGCAATCAGGCGTTCGCCCAGCTGGGTGATCGAGTAACGGCGCTGCCGCCCGTGTTTCGCGTCCTGAAATTGCAGGTGCGCCGATTCCGCTTGCAATGCCTGGGTCATGCCGCTGCGCAAGCGAACAGCGATAACAGCTTCGGACAGGATCAGTCGTTCGAAGCGAATGCGTAATAACTCCAGCCAGCGTGCCGCCGAACGATCGGCACGCACGCAGCCAAGCCGCAGTTCAGTCGCCGGCCCTCGCAGGTGAAAAAAACTGAAACTCAGACGCTGCGTACCCAGCTGCCTCGCCAGTAAAAACTGCTCGAGCGACAGCAGCAGTTCTTCACAAATTTTGAGCAACAGTTCACGATCCGACTGCTCTTCTGTCATCTCATGATCCGCACAGAAACATTGCGGTGCACGCCAGGAATTCCGTGGATCGGGCAAGGCGCCACGAGCACGGTCAAGCTGCAGCATATGCTCAGGACCAAAGCGTCTGACAAAACCCTCGCGCGGCAGGCGCAGGCAATCGCCAATCGTCGTAACCCCCATGCTGGTCAACGACGCGCACAATCCTGCCGGCCAACTAAGGCAGGTCAGCGGTAAATCACGTAATGCGCTGTTCAGATTCTGTGTGTCACGAATGCACACACGGTGCCCGGCTCTCGCCAGCCAGGTTGCCGCCATTGGTGTGGGTGCGATGGCCAGTGATGCCGTCAAACCATGCTGACGCAAACCCGCGGAGATACTT
>JAOTYY010000024.1 GCA_029861595.1 Gammaproteobacteria bacterium | reverse complement strand
TCGCTTGAAGAACCCTCACCCCTGGGCCTCTCCCAGAGGAGGGAGAGGGAGACCTTTTGTAAAATTAGTCATCCCCTCTCTCCCTGGGGGAGAGGGTCAGGGTGAGGGGGAGTCAAATCAAGCGCTTACCACCCTCACCCTAGCCCTCTCCCTCAAGGGAGAGGGAATATGCAAAGGTCTCCCCCGGGGGAGAAGGATTGGGATGAGGGGGATCCAGGTAATTCTGGGACTTGCCGATATGCAGGCTAGGCTGCCTGCAGCACGCGCTGTACGAGAGCTTTGACGTGCGCGGGCGCGAACGGTTTGTCGCAGATCGCCGATACTCCCGCCTGCTCGACTGCGCTCAACCGGCTGTCATCGTTTTCACTGGTCACCATCAGGATCGGGATCGTCGCATCGCGCTCGCGAATCGACTGCACCAGTTCGCAGCCGTCCATTTCCGGCATGTTGTAGTCGGTGACGATGAGATCGAACTGCTGGCGGTTCATCGCCTCCATCGCCACGCGCCCGTTGGCGGCTTCGCTGAAGTGCTCGAAACCGAGAGCCTGCAGGACGCGGCGGATGTATCTGCGCGCCAGGTCCATGTCATCGACAATCAACACGTTGTGGCGATGCAGCTCGCAGTCGGGCAGCGCCAACCGCGCGCGATCGGCGAGATCGAGGGCGGCATCCAGCGCGAGGTCAAGTTCCTGGGTGGCAAACGGTTTGCCCAGTACCGCTACCGCACCCGCCTGGCGGATGGGTTCGAGGTAGCGCAACCGCGTCTCGCTGGAGATCAACACAAACGCAACCCGCTCCGGTGTCGGCATGGCCTGCACCTTCTGCACCAGTTCGCTGGCGGTCATGTCGGGCAGATGCAGTGCACTGACCATCATGTCCGGTATCGCGTACTGCATCTCTTCCAGTGCCTGGCGGCCGCTGCGTGCTTCGCATACATGCCGAACGCCGGCTTTGTGCAATGCACGAGTGATGATCTTCGCCTGGGTTTCGGAGGGCTCGACGATCAGAATTTCCAGTGTCGCTCGGGTCAGTTCCGCCATGGATCACCGCAGGGTCATGTTGCGATGTTGTCGGCCGATAGGATGGCTTCTTTACGCCCCGAAATGGGGTCGGTGCTAGTGTAGAATTAATAGTTTTACCTAATTCTCGTCCACCCTGGACGGCACGGCGGAGAATCCGATGGCGGCGATCAGCAAAGTGGTACTTGCCTATTCCGGCGGTCTTGATACCTCGGTGATCCTCAAATGGCTGCAGGAGCAATACCGCTGCGAATTGGTTACCTTCACGGCCGATATAGGCCAGGGCGAAGAGGTGGAGCCGGCGCGAGCCAAGGCGCAGGCGCTCGGTGTGACAGAGATATTCATCGAGGATCTGCGTGAGGAATTCGCGCGCGATTTCGTGTTTCCCATGTTCCGCGCCAACGCTGTTTACGAGGGCGAGTATCTGCTCGGCACCTCGATCGCGCGGCCGCTGATCGCCAAGCGGCTGGTCGAGATTGCCGCGCAAACCGGTGCCGACGCGGTATCGCACGGAGCGACCGGCAAGGGCAACGACCAGGTCCGCTTCGAACTCGGTGCCTATGCGCTGAATCCCGATGTCCGTATTATCGCCCCCTGGCGCGAGTGGGATCTGAGTTCGCGCGAGCGCCTGCTGGCCTACGCGGCCGAGCACGACATCGCGGTGGAACAGAAACGCGGCAACCGCTCGCCGTACTCGATGGACGCCAATCTGCTGCACATTTCGTACGAGGGCGGTGAGCTGGAAGACCCGTGGAGCGAGCCGTCCGACGACATGTGGCGATGGTCGGTGGCGCCGGAACAAGCACCCGATGTGCCGACCTATACCACGTTGACGTTCGTTCGGGGTGATATCGTTGCGCTGGACGGCGAGTCGCTGACACCTGCGCAGGTGATGGCAAGGCTGAACACGCTGGCGGGCGCCAACGGGGTCGGGCGGTTGGACATTGTCGAGAACCGCTACGTCGGCATGAAGTCGCGGGGCTGTTACGAAACGCCGGCGGGCACCGTGATGTTACGAGCTCACCGGGCGATGGAGTCAATTACCCTGGACCGCGAAGCCACTCATTTGAAAGACGAGATCATGCCGCGTTATGCGAAACTGGTGTACAACGGGTACTGGTTCTCGCCTGAGCGCGAGATGTTGCAGGCGCTCATCGACAGTTCGCAGGAACCCGTGAACGGTGAGGTGCGCCTGAAACTCTACAAAGGCAACGTCACGGTGGTAGGGCGCCGTTCCGAACGCGACAGTCTGTTCGACGAGAGCATCGTCACGTTCGAGGAAGACCACGGCGCTTACGATCAGAAAGATGCGGAGGGATTCATCAAGCTGAATGCGTTGCGGCTGCGCACGGCGGCACGGCGGGCACGGCGCCGCTGAGGCGTTGATGCCGCAGGCCGACGAGACATAACACGATATGCTCAGGCGGCAACTGCGACGTATGCAGGCCATCTTTCGGCGGCGTCTGCTGATACCGCTGTTCCGCAGCCCGCACCCCCCGGAGTACACCGCGCGGGGTGTGTTTATAGGGATGCTGGTGGCGTTGACCCCGACGGTCGGTATTCAGATGGCCATCGTCGGGGTGCTGTGGATAGGGTTGCGTGCGTTGCACAGTCGCTTCGACTTCAATCTCATTGTGGCGCTCGCCTGGACGTGGGTGACAAATGCGGTTACCGCGCCGTTCGTTTACTACGCCTACATCGTCACCGGCCGCGTGATGCTCGGCCGCTGGGACGAGCTGCGCGGTTACGCGACGTTCGCCGACCGTTTCCACCAATCGCTGCCCGTCGATGCCGGCGCTTTCCATACCGTGTGGATCTATATCGTCAACCTGTTCGAGGTGTTCGGGATTCCGTTGTTCGTCGGTTGCGTACCCTGGACGATTCTCGGCGCGTGGCTCGGGTACCGCTGGAGTCTGAAGTTGACGCGGATCTATCAGGTACGCCGCGCGCGACGGCGCCAGGACCGCGTGGAACGCAGGGAGGCGCGCCTGCGCAGTGCAACCGGTATGGCGAGCCGCTACAACACCGAGGAGTGATCTGATCTGCCCCTCTCCCTCTGGGAGAAGGCCGGGTGTGAGAGGGGGTTTCTTTCAAACGATCCCCGGTTCGGTGTCGGCTTCCAGCGCCTCTTCGTGACTGCTCTGAAATGCTTCGACCTGCTCGGCAACCTCGTGTGTATCGTCGAAGCGTGCGATGTGGTACACGGCTTCGCCCTCGTGCACCAGCGGGAGATTGGTGCGCCCGATGACAATCCCGCCGGACTGCGCACGCACTTCGCTCTCCTCTTCCCCGAACGGGTCGGCGACCACGCCCAGGTGGTCTTGTGGGCTTACGCGCGCGCCCAGACCCACGACGGTACGCAGGATGCCGCTTTGTGGCGCGCGAACCCACGAACTGCTGTTGGCAATGAAAGGTTCGCGCGGTGGCGTTTTTCGCCGCGAGCGCTGCAGCATGCCCAGCGCGCGCATCACGTTAACGATACCCTGCACACCCGGGCGGATGCTCAGCTCGTCGAAACGCAGCGCTTCGCCGGCTTCGTACACCAGCATGGGTATGCCGCATTCGGCAGCAGCCTCGCGCAACGAACCGTCACGGATGCGCGAATTGATCAGCACCGGAACGCCGAATAATTTTGCCAGGCTCGCGGTTTGCGCATCCTCCAGGTTGCCGCGAACCTGCGGCAGGTTGGCACGATGACCCGCGCCGGTATGCAGATCGATGCCGTGCGTGCAGTTAGCCACGATTTCGCTCATGAACAGTTCGGCGAGCCGCGACGCAAGCGAGCCGCGTTCGGAGCCCGGAAACGAGCGATTCAGATCGCGTCGGTCGGGCAGGTAACGTGAATGATGAATCACTCCGTAGACGTTGACCATCGGAATGGCGACCAGCGTGCCGCGAAGCCGCTGCAGTGCACGCAGTTGCAGCACGCGGCGGATGATTTCCACACCATTCAGCTCGTCCCCGTGCAGGGCGGCGCACACGAACAGTCGCGGGCCATCGCGTTTGCCGCACACCACATGTGCGGGCATGGTCATCGGTGTATGTGTATAGAGCTGCGGCAGCGGGATGTCCAGCGTCAGCCGCTGACCCGGTCGGATAGTCGTGCCGTTGATTGTCAAAGGTTCGTTCACGGTCGCGCGGCTCAGTGCAACATGCGGGCTGGCGCTAGCCTTTGCCACGAGTCCTCGTGCGGTTGCTCTTGGCGTTCTCTTCGATGAATTTCACGATCAGGCCGGCGACGTCTTTACCGGTAGCGGATTCGATACCTTCCAGACCCGGCGAGGAGTTCACTTCCATGACCACCGATCCGTGATTGGAGCGCAGCAGATCCACACCGGCTACGTTCAAACCCATTTTCTTGGCCGCCCGGGTAGCGGTGGAGCGCTCCTCCGGCGTGAGCTTGATCAAAGAGGCGGTACCGCCGCGATGCAGATTGGAGCGGAATTCACCGACGGGTGCCTGGCGTTTCATCGCCGCGACGACCTTTCCACCAATCACGAAGCAGCGAACATCCGCGCCGCCGGCTTCCTTGATGTATTCCTGCACCAGGAAATGTGCGTGCAGACCCTTGAATGCGTCGATAAGGCTTTCCGCCGCTTTCTGCGTTTCCGCCAGCACCACGCCTTTGCCTTGCGTGCCTTCGAGCATTTTCACCACCAGCGGCGCACCGCCAACCAGGCGGATCAGATCCTTGGTATCGTCCGGCCTGTTGGCAAATCCGGTCAACGGCAAGCCGATGCCGGCGCGGGCGAGAATCTGCAGAGAGCGCAACTTGTCGCGCGAACGGGTAATCGCCACCGATTCATTGAGCGGATAGGCACCCATCATCTCGAATTGCCGCAATACCGCAGCACCGTAAAACGTCACTGACGCACCGATGCGCGGAATAACGGCGTTGAACGGTTCCAACTCCACGCCGTTGTAGTGAATGCTGGGACGGTGCGAGGCGATGTCCATGTAACACTTCAACGTGTTGAGAACCTTGACCTCATGGTCACGCGCCTCGCAGGCCTCCACCAGGCGGCGGGTCGAATACAGTTTCGGATTACGCGACAGAATCGCTATTCTCATGACGACGTATTGCTCAGCTGCGGTTTACCGGCGAGGTAAGATGCGCTTGGGTCGACGACGTAGCGGCAGTTGATGGCAGTGCGCCCGAGCAGCATTCTGAAGCGCATGGTATCACGGTCGGTCAGGGTGATTTCCACGGCCCACGAGCTGGCGCCGAGCACTATCGGTGTCGCGATAACGATGCGATTCTCCCGATGTCCGCCGGAATCGCTCACCATACGTTCGTCCAGCACATCGGCCACGCAGACGATCTCCGGTTTACTGCGCCGTTGCAGCGGGTGAATGCCAAACCGGACGCGGGCACGGCCGTTTTCGCTGAAGGGCTCGACAAAGTACGCGTGCAACGCTGAACTGCGCGCACCGGTGTCGACCTTGCACTTTAATCTATCTATGCCGAGCTCCGGCAGACCTACCCATTCGCGCCAACCCAGCACGTGCGTCGTATGCGGCATCGTTCCCTGCCTGTCACCGTTCAGTGAAACGTTAATCTTTTGTAACACATTCGCGATGGTTAGTCGCCGCTGCCGGGGCGATGCAGTACCATTGCGCAGCGTACACGAGGAGAATCGATGCAGGCGCGATTACCGACGCTGTTTGTGTCACACGGTGCGCCAACCATGGCGCTGGCGGAAGACGAGACCACGCGTTTCCTGCAAGACCTGGGCGAACAAATTCCGCAACCCGAGGCGGTCATCTGCATGTCGGCACACTGGGCCACCGGAACGACGTCGGTGAGCAGTGGCGGGCAACCGGCGACCATGCATGATTTCAGTGGATTCGGCGCGCGGCTCAACGCCTGCGAATACCCCTCGCCGGGCGATCCAGCGTTGGCAGCGAGGGTCTGCGACGCGCTCCAAGGTGCCGGAATCGACGCCGGCCGCGACAGCCGGCGCGGGCTGGATCACGGCGTCTGGGTACCGCTCAAGTGGATGTATCCGCAGGCCAACGTCCCGGTCGTCTGTGTGTCGGTAGTACCCAGCGGAGGTCCGGCTCATCAGTACGCGGTGGGCGCAGCGTTGCGGGAGTTCGCCGCCCGGGGATGTCTGCTGCTGGGCAGCGGCGGCACCACCCACAACCTGGCCGCCGTGAATTTTCAGCAGCCCGACGCCCCGGCGCACACTCTCGCTGCGGACTTTGAGGGCTGGTTGACCGAACAGGTCACGCGTGGGGCGACGCAGGAACTGCTGGCGTATCGCGCGCGCGCGCCGGGCGCCGTCTGGAACCACCCCAGCGACGAGCACCTGCTGCCGTTGTTTTTCGCGCTGGGCGCGGCGCGCGACCCTGCCGGTGAGTGCGTGCACAGGCGAATAACCTTCGAGGTGCTGAGTCTTTCGGCGTTCCGCTGGCAATGAACGAAGCGCCAAGGGAACGCGACCGCAATGGCCACGCCGCTCGCCCCTCGGTGGTGGCGGAGACCCTGCGGGTTGCGTTTCGCCAACTCCGCCGGCTGGTGGTTTTCGTCATCGGCATCACGGTGGTATTGATTGGCACGATAATGTTTTTCACGCCAGGCCCCGCGGTCGTGGTGATCCCTATCGGCCTGGGGATTCTGGCGCTCGAATTCGCCTGGGCGCGGATGCTGTTGAAACGTTTCAAGGAACGCGCCGAGAAACTGGGCGCCGACGTTGCCGAGCGCTTTCGCAAGAACGACGATGCCGCCGGGTAGCTGATACCCGGCCGCCTGTGAACACGGCTAAAGATCCGGCCCTCAGTGCCGCTATTCTCCGGCGATTCGTTAAGTTTGCACAGGGGTGCCAGTGACATGCCAGCGATGCGTTACGAAGAGTCTCCTCAGACCAGCGCCGAATACCTGCGCCTGACATTGCCGATGATCGCCGAGCATCACCTGGGCGCGAATCCGATCAACTATGCGGTGTTGTACGAGTATGTCTCTGGTAACAATCCGGATCTGAAATCGGCTATCGACAAGCAGCTGGGCAGCGGCAGCAAGCTCGACAGCGAGATCAGCGAGCAGTTGTTCAAGTCGCACGTTATGCCGGCCAATGCCAGCCGGCTGGAAAAGCTGCAGAACGACATTCTGGCGATTGTGCAGTCGCTGGAGGTCTCGGTCAGCGAAGCCGATCAGGAGGCTTCGCGATTTGGCGAATCGCTCAGCGAGTGCGGCGAGAAGATTCAGTCGGACCCGGTCAGCGTGGCGTCGATGGTGCAGGAGTTGATAAAGCACACCGAAGCGATGCAATCGTCGAACACCAAACTGCAGGCGGCGCTCGATCACCATGCCCAGGAAGCAAAAGCGTTGCGCGAGCAGTTGCAATCGGCCCGCCGCGAGGCGGTGACCGATGCGTTGACCGGGCTGCTGAATCGCTCGGGCTTCGACGCAGCGGTGGACGACATCCTCAGTGATGCCGGCGAAGACGATCACAGGAGTTGCCTGGTGATGCTGGATATCGATCGTTTCAAACGCGTCAACGATACTTACGGTCACCTGTTCGGCGACCGTGTCATCAAGCTGGTCGCCGAGGTGCTGCGCAAAACGGTCAAGGGCAAGGATGCGGCGGCACGTTTCGGTGGAGAAGAATTCGTCGTTCTGCTTCCCGATACGCCGGTGGCAGGTGCGCTCTCGGTCGCGGAAAACATCCGCAAGGCAATCGAACGGGCACGCATTTGGCGCGCGAACGGCGGCGAGACGATCGACAATCTGACGCTTTCGGCCGGTGTTGCGCAAATGCGCGAAGGAGAATCCATTCAGGAACTGCTGGAACGCGCCGACCAGGCTTTGTATAAGTCCAAGGAGGGTGGCCGCAATCGAGTGACCAGCGCCGAGCCGGTGTGAGCGCAGGACCCGGCATGCGGCTCGACCCGGTGGTGACCGGCATCAGGCGCGGTTTGAGCGAAATCGATGCCGGCGCAAGGGATCTGGCTGGCCTGTACGCCCGTGGGAAATCATCGGCAACTGATACTGCTGCCGCCCTGCTGCGTCTGCGCGCCGGCGAACTGGCGAGCGCCGCATCGATAAAAGCCCTGCAGGCAGAGTCACAATCCCTGGGCCGCCTGCTCGACATCCGCGTCTAAATACCACACGCTGCTGCCTGGCTTTCAGATCCAACTGCGGTTCGGTTTATACTTCGTTATCTATAAGACGCAGCGTCAGGCCAGGCCCTGTTATGTATCAAGCGTCCGATCGCCAGGCACTTCTCGAACTCGCCCGCTACGCCATCGAGTTCGGGTTGCGCGCCGGTGACACGCCCACTATCGCTCTTTCCGACTATTCCCCGGCACTGCAGTCGCTGCGCAGCAGTTTCGTCACGCTGAAGTGCGGACGCAATCTGCGTGGCTGCATTGGTCAGCTGGAGGCCCACGAGGCGTTGGCGAACAGCGTTGTACGCAACGCCTACGCCGCCGCTTTCAAAGATCCACGTTTTTCCCCGTTGCGCGCCGAGGAACTTCTCGGTGTGACTGTTTCGCTTTCGGTGTTGTCGGCGCGCGAGACATTGACGTTCGACAGCGAACAACACCTGTTGCAGCAATTACACCCCGGCAAGGACGGACTGGTACTGCAGGATGAGGGCAAATGCGGCACGTTTCTACCTTCGGTCTGGAAGTTGATACCCGAACCCGCAGACTTCCTGCGTGAGCTGAAAAACAAAGCCGGGCTGGCGTCGGATCACTGGTCGGACACCGTGACCGTGGCGCGTTACAGCGCCGAAACGTTCGGTGAAGCGGACGGCGATTGAATGTTGCGGTACACCTCGACGTTGCAGCCGGAATACGGCGACGAGCTGGAACGACTGATGTTCTTCAACCCAGGCCAGCAGACTGCCATGGCGGCCATCGTGGATTCGGTTGAAACGTTCGGCGCGCCCAGCGTGTATACCGAACGAGGGCGGTTACGAGTCAGGGTGGAAAAGCTCGAAGACGTGCAGACGCTGTTCGCGCTGGATGGCGATACGCTGGTCGGTGTGCTGGTTTACTCGCGCGTAGCGCTCGAGCGTCTGGTGGTGATTCATATCGCTGTGGAGCAGGATTATTCGGCGCACGGAAAATTTGCACAGAATATGCTGGTTATGCGCATGCTGGAGTTGCTGCGCAACAATGCACGCCGTATCAAGGGCATAGAAACGATACGCATGATGTATGGCGATAACCGGGTTCGCGATTTTTCCGTGTAGCTGCGTGCAGACCCTCACCCCCGACCCCTTTTTCTGGGGGAGAGGGGAGCAAGACCCTCACCTCCGGTCCTTTTCCTGGAAGGATGAGGCGAGCAAGAAGACAGCCGCAAGAACGAAAGCAGCACGGGGCCGCCGGGAAGTTCCACCGGAATGATTTGCAGGGACCTGCCGGCGGCAGCGCGGGTTTCAGTCCAACTGGCTGCGCTGCGTGGCGCCGCGCATGCTCAGAAATTCCATCTGATCGGCGAGAATGTTGCGGTTCTGCAGGATCAGTCCTTCCGCGAGATTCGGGCGGTAGGGAACCGCGAGCAGGCGGATATCGAATTTCTCTGCTTCCTTGATCGTCATGTTGTCTTTACGGGCGTTGCAGGGTTTGCAAGCGGTGACCACGTTTTCCCAGTCGTCGTCGCCACCGCGCGAGCGCGGTAATACATGATCGCGGGTCAACATACTGGCGGGAAATTTGCCGCCGCAATACATGCAGAGGTAGTTATCGCGGGAGAACAATCCGTCGTTGGTGAGCGCCGGCGTGGATTCGTCCCATGAACCCAGCAGCGCAATTCCGCGCCCGGCGATAATACTGTTGATATCCAGAAACGAGCGTTGCCCGGTGCTGCGGGCAGTGCCGCCGAGCATGCGGAAAGTCTGCTCGCCAGCTTCCCACGCAACCTGTCCGCGTACGTACATCAGTGCGGCGGTGCGCCGCGAGATCCAATCCAGCGGCCGCCCCGTTACGTCCAGACGTAGTATCAACATGGGCATCGGGTGCGTTCCAATAATCTCCAGTAACGCCGAGCGCCTGCGCGAGCAGGCCGAAGCTGTTGCGAATTTTAAGCGTAAACGGTGCAAAAAGCGAAAAAACCGTTACGAAACAAATTGTCACACGGTGCCCACGCCAGCAAGGCAAGTTGGAGTCGAGACATTCCAACGGCATCGATCAGAGATCAGACGGGCGGTTGATCTGCGAAAACGCCTCCTCCCTCGCGGGAGGAGGAAGCAGCGGAGGGGAGGAGTCGCGGGTGTCTATTCCTGTTCGGCGTCTGGAAATACCTGAGTGACCAGCGGGTCGTTGACCGTCAGCGTCACGGTATCGATTTCGCTGATGTCGAGCGTGTTGTCGTACAGAATCGGGATTTCCCACTCGCCGGCGCGACTGAACTGCACCTTGCGCCAGGTGCGATAGCGAATGGCGCCGTGCACGTTGGCCTTGCGAGCACCGCGGATTACGCCGTTGTGTTTCAACTGCATGAGAATCTCGCCGCGTTCCTCGCGCGGCACGATGAAATTCATCCATGCGTACACGCTCTCGCCGACCTCGAGACTGTGCTGGTCGATTTCGTTCTTGCAATTGTGTTTGTCGAAGCCCTCGCGGTGCACGTCTTCACACAGTTTGAATTCGACCAGTACTGGCGTACTTTCGCTGCCGCCGTAGTAGTAACTCAATACATTTCGCACTTCGTCGGCGCTGGGTGCGCTGATCGCTTGTGCGCAAGACAGCGCGAACACCGATGCGATGGCTAAACTGCTGATAGATTTCATCAATTAATCCTCTCGATAAGGGCGCCGTGACCGCACGACGCGTGGTACAAGTACGCAAGGCGTTGGCCCTGGGTGCAGTCATTAGAAGCGGGAATACTTGCGTGCCGCCGCACGAATTGGGGATCGGTGATAACCGAACTGTGGCGAATTGTGCTGCGCGCGTTTTTCGAACGGTGCGGCAAAAACGAGAAAACGCAACGGACCGCCGGCACGTATTGCGTCGAACGGGTAGCAGGTCACCAGCACCAGTTCCTTGGCACCGTCCAGCGTCAGCTGCGTGGACAGGCTGTCGACGATGCGCGTGTCGTTGACCCTGAAGTGATGCGTAATACCGCGGTAATCTTGCAGCTGCAATTCGTCGCCGGGCTGGATCTCGCGCAGAAAGGCGAAGTGCGTGTCACGGTGCCCGGCGATAACCGTGCGGCCGGATTGCTCCAGCGTTGCGCTGCCGAGCAGGTGTCCGGGAGCAAACGCGAGGGTGCGCCCGCTCGCGCCGGCCAGCACGACCAGGTCCTGTGCGTGCTGCGGTGCGCGCAGGCGTGCCACCGGCCAGGTGTCCGCCCAGGGCCATGGCTGAACCTGCCGGGCACCGTGCAGTGTCCGCACCCAGGCGTCGCGTAGCAGTGTCTGGGCGAGAACAGCCTTGGCGTGAATGAAAGCAGCGCCCCCGAATTGCCACAGCGACCCAGCGAGCAGCGTCCACAGCGCGACAACGCGCAATCGCTGCCAGTTCATGATGCTAGGTGCCGTAGCCAGTGGGCCCGTCGCAGGTAGACGCCGATCAGCAACAGTAACAAACCGACGGCAACATGCCCCCGCGCGTCGGTGGCGCCGGCCGGAAATGCCAGCATCGTATTACCGCGCGGCATCGTGTTGGCAATGGCAGCGGAAGCGAAACCGGCGTTCTGCGGACGGCTGGGGAATTCTTCCACGGCCACGAAACTGGTATGCCTGGTTACCAGGCGGTGCGCCAGTGCGAGATTTACGATTATATCGCGGCGCGAAGGCTCATCCAGCGTACGCTCAGCATAGTCAAGATGATGAATCTTGTCGCGTGCCCACAGTGTGGCGATACCGTCCGCGTCGCGGTGCTCGTCAAGACTCAGCGTCCGGGACCAGGGCAGGCCAGCAAGATCACCACTTATCAGTACGCTGCCGGTAAGCATGTCTGCACGCGCACTCACCATCAGCGGTTCGCCGGCGTAGAGATCGGGCAGGCGCGCCGGCAATGCTTCGATGCCGCTGTCGGGCGGCCAGGTGATGCGTACGTTCGACATCACCGGCCGCTGCAGTTTGTGCAGCAGCGTAGACATTTTTGCCCGTACCTGCGCGAGGTCGCCGATGTAGGTGAACGTACCGCGCCCGGCACGCGCCGATTCACGCATGAAGTGCCCGTTGGGTGCGCTGCCGATGCCGACCATGAACAAACGCGCGGCGCCCAGATCGTTTTCGATGAGTTGCAGCAGTTCGCGCTCGTTGCTCACCGCACCATCGGTTATGAAGACGATCTGGCGAATCGTCTGCAGTGGCGGATTGCCGGCCAGCGCCATGGCGAGTGCCGGTGCCATGACTGTTCCGCCGTCGGCTTGCAGCTGTCCGATCAGCTGCTGCGCATGCGCAATGCTTTGCGGGTGCGCAGGGACCGCAGCGGGAAATAACGCCCGGGTGCTCGAGCTGAAAGTAATGATGTTGAAATAGTCCGTGTCGCGCAGGTTCTGCAGCGCGCTATTCAATGCCGCTAGCGCCTGTACCAGCGACGCACCGGCCATGGAACCCGACACGTCCAGCACGAATATCGTCTCCCGTGCCAGTGGCGCGTGCGCATCGGCCGCCGGTGGTGTCACCATCAGCAAAGCATAGGTGCCATCGTCGCGTACCTCGCGAAACAGGGCGCTTTCGGGCAGCGTTCCCGCCAGTGGTATCCAGCGCAGCACGAAGTCTCGGTCGGTGGGTATTTCCCCGTCGCGCAACGTCAACTGGTACGCGTCGTCAGGCAATGCGTTTGAATCGATGGGATGGAACTCCGACGTCAGCTGCTGCAATGGCGCGCCGGCGTCGATGCGGGCGCTGATTTGGGCGCGCTGGGTACTCATTGCGGTGGCCACCATCGGAGTTGCGACCGGTTGCATGTCGGCCACCGTGCGTGGCTCATCGACGGGCGGATTGAACCGCGGGGTCAGTGTGAGGGGAAAGCGCAGCTCATACTCGCCGTTGCTGACGCGCAGGCGCTGGAGGTAGCGGATTTCCACGCGCACGAGCTCACCGGGTGCGATGTTGGCCACGGCCAGGGTAAACAAATTGGGCCGCTGCTGCTCCAGCAGGCTGGCCTGTTTGCCGTCGCGTTTGGCAGCCTCGTAAGTCGTGCGGGCTTGCTCGCGCAGACGTATTTCGCCGTTGATCACGCGTTCGCCAACACGCACTGTCAATGCATTGACCGCGGTTCGTTCCGGCAGCGGAAACGTGTAAAGGCCTTCACGATACAGATCGCTGGTGTTGACGAACGACTGTCTTACGGTGACTTGCGCCTGGATGCCGGCCGCCCGGATGGCGACGTCGGTGTTGAGCAGCAGAGCGCGCTGGGTTTTGGCGCCCTGCAGGAACAGCGTGCCTGCCTGCACGTCGGGGGCGGGTGCGCCGATCGTGCTGCGCGGGGCGAGCCATACCAGTATCAGCAACGCTGCGATCAGCAGTACGTTGCGCAACAGGCGTTGCCACAACTCAGGTTTCTCGGGCGGTTGCGATGGTGTCCGTGCGCTATTGATACGGTGGGCGAGCTCCGGGTAAGCGCGCAAGAACTCTCGATTCAGATCGTGGGTGATTCCCGCGCGCATGCGGGTGGTGTGTGCGGTGTTTCGTTTCATGGCGTCTCCCAGGGCTGGCCTTGCATTGAGGCTTTGTAGCCGGGGCGCGGAGCGCTGCGATGGGCGCGTGCTGACCAATCGCGAAGCAATTGTGGTGAATCATGATTTGTGCGCCGCCGCCCTTCAGCGGGATACCGGTGCTACATACAATACAGCTGCAACAGCGACGGGAAGTGACATGCGACGCCGAATTGCCATAGTCGAGGACGAATACGCGATCCGCGAGAACTATCGCGATGCGCTGGCACGTCAGGGATACGACGTGAGTCTGTACACCGACCGCCTGGCCGCGCTGGCCGCGTTCCGGGAACGCCTGCCCGAGCTGGTGGTGATCGATATCGGTCTCGGCGATGAACCGGAAGGAGGGTTCGACTTGTGCCGGGAGTTGCGGGCGATGTCCAATCGGGTGCCGATCATTTTTCTCACCGCGCGCGACACGGAGCTGGACGTTGTATCGGGACTGCGTCTGGGTGCGGACGACTACCTGACCAAGGACATCAGCCTGCAGCAGCTGGTTGCGCGCGTGGTGGCATTGTTCCGGCGTGTGCAGGCGTTTGAGGAAGATGCCGGGGATGCACAGCTGATCGTGCGTGGCGATCTGACCCTGGATCTGGACAGACTGACGGCCACCTGGCAGGGCCAGCCGCTGGAGTTGACGCTCACCGAGTTCTGGATGATACACTCGCTGGCGCGCCATCCGGGCCACGTGAAAAGCCGCCAGCAGTTGATGGACGCCGCCAACGTGGTGTTCGACGACAATACGGTTACCTCCCACGTAAAACGTCTGCGCAGGAAATTTGTCGACATAGATCCCGGTTTCAACGCTATTCAGACAGCCTACGGCGCCGGTTATCGATGGCGCCCCGAGCAGATGCAATAATCCCCTTCGCGCCTTCGCTGTTGCAGGTTCATGAATTCGAGCAATGTCGTTACGCCGCCAACTGCTGCTGGTCAGTCTGCTGGTCCTGGTTTTGCCCTGGGCCGCGTACCAGTACGTGCAGGAGATGGAGCAGGCGTTGCGCCAGGCACAGCGTACCGCATTGCTGACCACCACGCGGGCGATCGCATTATTGTCGTCCCAATACCTGCGCCCGTACGCAAGTTCGGAGCGTACGTTGTTCGCTCACCGCATCGATCGGCCGGTGATTCTCGATGGCTACGTTTCGGACTGGCAGCAGCTTGCCGAGTGGTCGCAACCGGTTGTGTTCAGCGGTAACCGGCGCGACAGCGGCAGCGCCGCGACCGGCGCGGTGCCCCTGCGACTGGTCGCCGGCTCGCGTGACGGAGATTTGTTTTTGCTGCTAGAAGGGCAGGACGACTCGCTGCGCTACTTCAATCCGGCGCGCAGTTTGCCCAATGGCGACCGCGTGCTGTTGCGGCTGCAGCGTGACGGCGAGTGGCGCGACTACATGTTCCTGACCAGCGCCCCGGGCACCGTCGTGGCGCGCGCACTGGACGGCCGCAAACTGGGCGCACGGGAACCGGCCTTACAGGCGGGGTGGCAACCGTTCGTTGACGGATTCCGCGTCGAGATAAGCATTCCGGAGCGATCGACCGTCGAGCAGCTGGCGATTTTCTGGATCGACAGCGATGTGGATAGCCCGCCACGCTGGTGGGGCACGGCGGAAAACTTTGCTGCGCAACGCGGCACGGCCGTACGCGACCCCAGGGAAGAACTTGCCAACCGTCTGCGCGAATTCATTGCCACCGGTACGCGGGTGCGAGTCATCGACGCGCAGCGCTGGGTGATCGCCGATGTGGAACGCTCCACGCCAGCACTGTCAGCGGACATGACCGTGCGCGGCGTGACCGGCGCCATCGCACAGCGGCTGGTGCGCGCCGTACTGGAAAGCGAAGAAGTGCGCGATGCGCCGTTTTCATTCGCGCGCGGTCGGCTGCTGGAAGGTGGGCTGGTCGATGCCGCGCTGGCCGAGCGGGATGTCGTCACCGCCTGGTTCAAGCCACGCCGATTTGCGGATTCGGTGGTGGCGGCGGCGATGCCGCTGACACGCGCCGGCGAGGCGGCGGGTGTGCTGCTGGTCGAGCAACGCAGCGACCTGGTTGCCGCGGTAACCGGTCTGGCAATGACCCGCCTGGTGTTACTGACATTTTTCGCCGCGATTGTCGTGGCCGGTGGTCTGCTGGTGTATTCGAGCTTTCTATCGTGGCGCATCCGGCGTCTGCGCAACAGTGTCGAAGGCGCGATCGGCGAGGACGGTACGATCACCGGGAGCTTCCCCGAATCCTCGGCGGCGGACGAAATCGGGGAACTCTCGCGCGGCTACGGCCGGTTGCTGAGGCAAGTGCGCGAATACACGGAGTACCTGCGCAAGCTGGCGAGCAATCTTTCGCACGAACTGCGCACGCCGCTCGCAGTTGTATCGTCTTCTCTGGAGAATCTGCAAAGCGAGTCGCTGGAGGGACGTCCGGCCGTCTATGCGGATCGCGCGCAACAGGGCGCTGCGCGATTGCGCGCGATCCTCAGTGCGATGAGTGAAGCCAGTCGCGTGGAACAGGCACTGCAGGGTGGCGATCGACAGTCATTCGATCTGCATGCGCTGCTGCGCGAAGTGGTGCCCGCCTATCGCGATGTTTACCCGAAGTGCCGCATCGAATTCGTGTGCACACAGCCCGAACAGTCTTACACAACTTCCGGTGTGCCCGAGTTGATCGTACAGATGCTGGACAAACTGATCGACAACGCCGCCGACTTCACTCCTGCTGCCGGATTGGTGGAGGTGCAACTGGCGCGGCACAGGAACAACCTGGTGTTGCGCGTGAAGAACGAGGGTCTGCTGCTGCCCGACGCGATGCAGTCGCGCCTTTTCGATCCCATGGTGACACTGCGCGAAGGCAAGGGCGACGGGCCACACCTGGGGTTCGGCCTGCACATTGTGCGCATCATCGTTCAATTGCACGAAGGTACGGTAAGCGCGCGCAATGCCGGGGACGGCTCGGGTGTGGAGATCGTCGTAGAGTTGCCGTGCGAACAGATTGACCGGTAGACAGCGGTGTCCAATAAAAGGTCGCATGCTGGGGCACGACTCAATTGCGCTAGAATTCACCTGCACCACACAACCACAACGATTCGGGAGTGGCGATGGGAAAGGAAAGCTGTTGAACGATACGGTGGAGTTTATCCTGCCCGGCAACGTTCCCACTTCAGAGGTGGAGAAGTTTTTCACCGGCCAGTTCGCGGCCGCTCGCGGGCCCGAATACAGCGCAACGCTCCGCTTCCATGACACGTTCGATTGGCGATTGTATCGCGCGGGCTGGGTGCTGGAGGAAGCGACCCGCGGTCGGCGGGGCGTGGTGGGCTGCTACAACAGGCGCACCGGCGACCACGTGAGCATTCCAGTCACAGGAAGACTGCGTCACCTCCACGAACTCGGGGGTTTGCAGGAAGAACGCGACCTGCGCGGCGTGGTTGGTTTACGGGCTTTGATTGCGCAAGCTCAGTTGCCCGTCCGGGTGAGTGAAATCAAACTCCTGAACGACGATCAAAAGACGGTGGTGCACTGTCGGGTCGGACAGTACCAGGCGCCGGACGCCGCCGAAGCTAACAGCGAATTTACGGCGATTCGGTTGCTTGGCTTGCGTGGATACACGGCGGAGTTGCGGATTGCCGCGGCACGGATCGCCAGTGCTACCAACACCACGCAACGGGAATGCGCGGTGTTGCACAGGACGATGGAAGTTCTCGGGCAAACCCTTGATGAGCATGCCGTCAAACCGCACATCAGGTTGCCGCCGTCGGCAACGGCACTGCAGTGGATGAGTGCCATCTGCACTCGGCTGGTCGATGTCATGGTGAGCAATGAAGCCGGTATCGTGCAGGATATCGATACCGAGTTTCTGCATGATTTTCGAGTTGCCGTGCGCCGTACCCGCTCGGCGCTGGGTCAGATTCGTGGCGTGTATAAAACGGAATCGATAACCCGTTTCAGCAGCGAATTTGCCTGGCTGGGACAGGTAACCGGGCCGCTGCGCGATCTCGATGTCTTCCTGCTCCACTTTGACGAGCTTCGTGCATCGGTGCCGGTTGAACTGCATGATGGATTGCAAGGATTTAACGACTATCTGCGGGGCCAGCGCATCCGCGAGCGCCGCCGGATACTGAAACATTTACGCGGTGAGCGTTATCACTCCCTGGTTGAAGACTGGCGCTGTTTTCTGGCGGAGCCCGGCACTCGGCATCGAGGTGGCGCCGCGGGTCAAACGGTCGTGCCGGTCGCGCGTGAGCACACGTTGCGCATCTGGCGGCGGGTACTCAAACAAGGCCGGTGCATAAACGACAGTTCACCGCCGCAGGCTTTGCACGATCTGCGAATATCGTGCAAGAAACTCCGTTACATGCTCGAGTTTTTCACCCCGCTGCAAACCGCCGGGAACGCCGGGCACTTGACAAGACGGCTGAGGCGCCTGCAGGAAAACCTCGGTGATTTTCAGGACTGCTCTGTGCAGATCGAGACTTTGTATAACATCGCGCATCAGACGGCTTGGGATCAACCCGATACCGTGCTCGCCCTCGGTGCGCTTATTCAGCAGGCCACCGATCGGGGCACCGCGGCCCGCCAGGACTTTCACAGGCGGTTCCAGAGTTTCGATACCAGGTCGACGGCACGCTTGTTTGAGCGCTTGTTCGCACAGACGCAGATCAAAGTCGCGTGATGAAGGTTATCGCGCTGTACAGCATCAAGGGCGGCGTGGGCAAAACAGCTTCCGCTGTCAATCTGGCGTACATGTGCGCGCAAGGCGGCAACCACACTTTATTGTGGGATCTGGATCCGCAGGGTGCCGCAAGCTTCAATCTGAGAATCAAGGCGAAACTGGCCGGTGGCCCGAAAGCCTTGTTCGGCCGCGACATCATGCGCTACGTCAAGCAGAGCGATTACGATAATCTGGATCTGCTGCCGGCCGATTTTTCCAACCGTAAGCTCGACCTGCTGTTCGACGCGCGTACCCGGCGCAAGCAGCAGGTGCGGCGGCTGCTCGAATCGGTGGCGGATCGCTACGACTACGTCTTCATAGATTCGCCACCTGGTTTGACGCTGGTAGTCGAAAACATACTGCGGGCTGCCGACCTGGTGCTGTCGCCGTTGATACCCAGTACCTTGTCGCTGCGTACGCTGGATCAGCTCACGGAGTTCGTCCGCCATCCCAAGTTGCGCGGATTGCGGCTGTGGGTTTTCTTCTCGATGGTGGACGTGCGGCGCCAACTGCACCGTGAAGTCATGAAACAGTTGGCAACGCAGCGGCAAGGTTTAATGCGGCACTTCATTCCTTATTCAAGCGATATCGAACGGATGGGCGTCATACGGGCACCTGTCGAGGTGTTCGCGCGCCGCAGCCAGGGCGGGCTTGCGTACCGCGGGTTGTGGTCGGAAGTCGCCAGGCGTCTGACTGATCATGGCTGAAGAGATCGAACGAAAATTCCTGGTTCGCAGCGACGCGTGGCGTGCCCTTGTCCAGCGCTCGGCGTACTACCAGCAGGGTTATCTGACGGTGAACGAAAACTGCACGGTGCGCGTGCGCCTGGAGGGTGAACGAGCGCTGCTGAATATTAAGAACACTACCCTGGACATCCGGCGCCAGGAATATGAATATGCGATCCCGCTGGCGGACGCGCGCGAGATTCTGGACACGCTTTGTGCCGGGCGGCGCTTGAGTAAAACACGTCATTTCGTGGCACACGACGGCGAAGTCTGGGAGGTCGACGAATTCGACGGCGCAAACCGTGGGCTGGTGCTTGCCGAACTGGAACTCACAGACGTCGATCAGGCGTTCGACCGTCCCGACTGGCTGGGTGCGGAAGTGTCGGGAGACGCTCGTTACACGAACGCGGCGCTGGCCACCCGCCCTTATTCGTCCTGGTAGAACCTATTTCAGGTCCCGGGGACGCACCAGATTGATCAGTGATGCGCTGGCCCGTGTCACCTCGCGCCAGTCTGATTCGAGCTCGAGCATGGCCACCGCGGCAGTAGGCATCAGCTTGCCGTCTCTGGGTGCCGGTGTCTGACCGGCGCACAGCCACTCGAGAAGTTCCTCGAACCCCGGATTGTGCCCCACCAGCATCACGCGTTGCAGCGGCTCCGCGCACGCCCTGATCAGCGAAAGTATCTGAGCCCGCGAAGCATCGTAGATTTTCGGCTCCCAGCGAAGCTGCCCTGCGTCGATTTCCAGCACATCCGCCACCGCCAGGGTCGTCTGCCGGGCACGCTCGGCCGGCGAGCTGATGATTTGATCCGGTATCAGCGCTCGAGCCTTGAGCCACCCGCCGATCCGCACCGCGGCTTTGCGTCCCCGCTTTGCCAGCGGCCGCTCGAAATCGGTCGGCGCGCCGGTATCCCAGCTGGATTTGGCGTGGCGCATCAGCAGCAACTGGTGAGTTATAGGATCCTTCAGTTTCACGATTTCAATCAGCACCGGACCGCAGATTGGAACCCCTAGATCCAGCGGCCGCGAAAAATCAGCAGCCAGCGCCAGAAACTCAGTATATCGGCCAGCGCCGAGGCGACGTAGGTGAGCGCTGCGGCTCGCAAAACGGTTTTCACCGCGGCGTGCTCACCGGGCGCAACGTATTGTCCGTTTTCGATGATCGGCAGAGCTTTGGCAAAACTCGCGTTCCACTCGAGCGGGAGCGTCATCACATGAAACCCGACGCGCGCAAAAAACAGCGTCAGCCCCGCGACAACCATAATCACGGCGACTGTCGGCGCGCGCAGCATTCCCGTGACGATGGGCATGGCGCCGAGTGCCATCACCGCCATGCGTTCCATGGTGCGGATTTTCGGGTACAGCCGCGTGCGCAGGCGTATCCAGTGGTAGCCTTCCTTGTCCTGCAGCGCATGGCCGACTTCGTGCGCGGCAACTGCCACGGCGGTCAAGGATTTACCGTCGTGGTTTGTCTGGCTGAGACGCACCATGCGTGCTTGTGGATCGTAGTGGTCGCCGCGTTCATCGGAAACTTCGACACGTACCCCGTTGAGTTCGAGCTCATCGATTAGAAATCGCGCGAAGTCTCCGCCGTTACCCGGCATGCCGGGGATTTCCCGCGAGTAACGGCGCATGACGAATCGCACCCACATCTGCGGCGCATAAATCGCCAGCAACATCAGTACGATGATTCCCGCGATCATCGGAGATAGTAGAAAACCAGATACATCCCGAGCAGCACGGCGACCCACAACACCATGCTACCCGTTGGCCAGGTACGCGCGAGCACGCCGTGAGGGCCATGGTGACGGAACAAACCCGCAAGCGCACGCCGGCAATAGCGTTGCGCGCCGCGTCGTACAGCGCCGTCGGCGCCACTCACGGCAACCCGTATGGCCGCCGCCATGCGCCTGCCCAGCCAGCGGTAAACCCAGTCGAAGTCGAGATTGAGCCCAGGAATCTCCGGCGGATAGATGCCGCGTCGGTAGAGGATCGCGAACGCCATCGCGGAGAACAGCAGCAGTTGCAACTGCGTGATCACATGGGTAGCGGTATACGGCGCATAGTCTACGGCGTAGGGCAGGATCGCATACAACGGCGCCGGGTACACGCCCAGCCCGATACAGAGAAACGCCGCCAGCCCCATTGCCCACAACATGTTGCCAGGCGCCTCGGCGCAGCGTTTGCCGCTGTCGTGAGCAAAGAAAGTGAAGAACGGTATCTTGATTCCCGAGTGGTCCAGCACGCCGGCCGACGCGAACAGCAGCACCAGCCACACACCCCAGTAATGCTCGGCCGCAACTGCCGTCAGAATCAGTGATTTGGAAACGAAGCCGCTGAGCAGCGGGAACGCAGAGATAGACATCGAACCGACGATGCAGAAGCCCGCCGTCCAGGGCATGGATTTATACAGGCCGCCGAGCTCGGACGCTTTGATTGTACCGACCCGAAACAGCACGGCACCCATCGCCATGAACAGCAGCGCCTTGTAGATGATGTGGCAGAATGCGTGCGCCACCGTGCCATTGATCGCCAGCTCGGTGCCCACGCCGATGCCGGCGACCATGAAGCCGAGCTGATTGTTCAGGCTGTACGACAGCACACGGCGCATGTCGTTTTCGATGACCGCGAAGAAAATCGGAAACGCCGTCATGGTGGCACCGATGTAGATCAGCATCTCGGTCCCGGCGAAGCCCCGCGCGAGCGCATACACGGCGAGCTTGGTGGTGAATGCAGACAGGATTACGGTGCCGCTGACGGTAGCTTCGGGATAAGCGTCCTGCAGCCAGTTGTGCAGAAACGGGAATGCGCACTTGATACCGAAGGCGATGAAAATCAGTCCGGTCGCGAAACTGTTGAGGCCGAAGTTCTCGAAGGTAATGGACCCGGTCTCGTGCGCATGCAGGATCACGCCGGCGAGCAGGATCACGCCCGAGCCCACCTGGATCACCAGATAGCGCACACCGCTGCGGTAAGCTCGCTCTGTCCTGCGCGCCCAGATCAGAAACACCGACGAGATCGCTGTCAACTCCCAGTATATGAACAGCGTGATCAGATCGCCGGCGAAAGTCGCGCCCAGTGCGGCGCCCGCGTAAATCAGCGCCGCGACGTGCTGCAGGGTGTCACGCACGTGCAACGCATACAGCACACCGAGGAAGGCGGCAATGAAAAACACCACGCCGAAACAGAAGCTCAGGCTGTCGATGCGCAATGTCGTTAGCGTGTACTCGAACACGTGCCAGTGGCCGTAATCGCCGTTCGGCAGCGTGATGAGCTGCATCAGGCCCACGACGGGCAGCGCGAGCATGAACAGCTCACGCGGCCGTCCCTGCAGCATCGGCACCAGCAGCGCGCCGAGAATCAGCACGAATGCCGGGTTGAACGTACCCAGCATGTTAAGTGTCCTGCCTAGTCCGTGTCGCGTTCATAGTAGTCCTCGTCGCGTTTCACCACCCGGCGCCAGAGCTTGGCGCTCAGCACGATGAAGACGTAGGCGCAGAAGCCGTACCAGCCGTAGAAGCCGATCCAGTTCTCGAATGCGAAGTGCACCTTCTTGACGTACAGAAAGTCGGCGATCAGTAGAAACGCGCACGCGCCATAGAGCAGATACACCAAGCGATCGATGTTGCGTCTGTCGTCCAACCAGTAGCGACGGGTTTTGTCCTGTTCGTCGTTCAAGGAGTAAGCCTCGCGGTGAAGGTTGACGCCTCGATAACCGGCGCCATCAGGGTGAACACGGCATCGCCGTAGAAAAACATCAGCAGGCAGCCGAGTGCGGTGATGCACAGAGGGCCTACGCAGGCGAGCGGCGCTTCGCGAATGCGCGCGGTCCGGATAGCCGAAGTCTCGGCGCCCGGCGGCATCGATTCGCCGGCGGCTTCGGGCGGCGGCCGGAAGAAACCGCGCGCGGGCAGTGGCAGCAGATACGCGACGTTCAACAACGAGCTCAGCATCAGCACGCCGATCATCAGCGTCTCCCCGGCGTCGGCCGCGCCGACCATCAGGTACCACTTGGACCAGGCGCCGCCCAGCGGCGGCAGCCCGATGATGCTGAGCGAGGCGATCAGAAACGCCGTGAAGGTGAACGGCATGACCCGCCCCAGCCCGTCCATGGTGCTGATTTCGGTTTTACGTGCGGCAGTGTAGATAGCGCCGGCGCAGAAGAACAAGGTGATCTTGCCGACCGCGTGCATGGCGATCTGCAGCGAGCCGCCCATCACGCCCATGGCGGTGGCGAGCGTCGCTCCGAGCACCACGTACGCCAGCTGGCTCACGGTCGAATAAGCCAGGCGCGCCTTGAGGTTGTCTTTACGCAGAGCAACCACCGAAGCGGCCAGCAGCGTGAAAGCGGCCACCCACATGATGAAATCCGAGGCGCCGGTGGCATCCAGGAAATCGATGCCGAACACGTAGATGGTGATTTTCAACACCGCGAACACGCCGGCTTTCACGACGGCGACGGCGTGCAGCAGGGCGCTCACCGGGGTGGGCGCCACCATCGCCGCGGGCAGCCAGCGGTGAAACGGCATGAGCGCCGCCTTGCCGATGCCGAACATGTACAAAGCGAACAGCAGCGAGGCGACGAACGGGTCAGCCCGGCCGGCCAGGATACCGCCGTCGCGAAATTCGATGCTGCCGGCGACGGCCCAGGTGGCGATGATCGCCACCAGCAGGATGCCGATCGAGGTACCGAGCAGTATGCCGAGGTACAGGCGCCCGCCCGCCCTGGCGTCTGCGTCGCCTTTGTGCGTGACCAGCGGGTAGGTGGTGAGTGTCAACGCTTCGTAGAAAACGAACAACGTCAGCAGGTTGCCGGCGAACGCGATCCCGCAGGTGGCGGCCAGCGCGACGGCGAAACAGACGTAGAAGCGCGTCTGATGCGCTTCGTTGTTGCCCCGCATGTAACCGATTGAATAGACGGTGGTGAGGATCCACAGGGCTGAGGCGATCATGGCGAACAGCAACCCCAGCGGCTCCACGATCAGGGTCAACGACAGCCCGGGAAGCAATTCCAGCAGTTGCAGTTGCGGTCGCCCGCCGGCCAGCACCTCGGGGAACAGCGCGGCGACCGTGAAGGCCATGGCGGTGGCCGCGGCCAGCGACACCGCCTCGCGCAGGTCGGGCCGTCGGCCGGTGAGCGCTACGCCCAGCGCCCCGAGCAACGGTATGAGAATTCCGAGACCGGCCAGCAACGGCGTGCTCATGGACCACCGCCCAGCAACTCACGGGCCGCAATGCCGGCAACGTCTGCGGTCAGTGACGTGTCAAGCCCGAAATAGACGTTCGCTGCCACCAGCGCCCAGGTCGGCAGCAGCAGCGACAACGGTGCCTCACCGCGAGTGGCCTCGCCCGGTGGCGGCTTGAAATAGGCCTGTTCCACCACGCGCCAGACGTACACCACCGCCAGCAGCGAGGCGGCAACAATCAGCACGGCGACAGGCCACCAGCCGTTTTCCAGCGCGGCGAGGATCAGCAGCCACTTGCTGATGAAGCCGACGGTCAGCGGCACGCCGATCAGGCTCAGCCCACCAGCGACGAAGGCGGCCATGGTCCACGGCATCTCGCGGCCCAGCCCCGCAAACTGCGTGATGTGCACCGAGCCGATACGGTACATCACGCAACCGAGTGCCAGAAACAGCGCGCCTTTCATCAACGCGTGGTTGAACAGGTGCACGATGGTGGCAGTCAGGCCGGTGACGTTGGAGAGGCTGATGCCGAGCGTCATGTAACCGATCTGGGCGACGCTCGAATAAGCAAGCATGCGCTTCACGTTGCTCTGAAAGATCGCTACCAGCGAGGCCGCGGCGATTGCCGCCAACGACAGCGGCACCAGCACGATATCGAGATTCATGGTGGCGAAGGAGAAGGACGCGCCGAATACGGTGAATAAGAAACGCAGCAGGACGTAGACCGCCACTTTCGTCGCCGTTGCCGCGAGCAGCGCCGTGACCACCGAGGGTGCGTAGGCGTACGCGTTGGGCAGCCACAGGTGCAGCGGCAGCAGCGCAATTTTCAGGCTGATGCCGACCGTGAGAAACGCAAACGCCGCACGCATGGTCGTGGTGTCGCTGACCGTCGGAATGCGCGCCGCCAGATCGGCCATGTTGAGCGTGCCCGTCATCATGTACGACAGCCCTACACCGATCAGTATGAACGTCGCGCCGATGGTGCCCATGATCAGGTACTGAAAGCTGGCGGTCAGTGCGCGACGGTCACTGCCCATGGCGATCAGCGCGTAGGACGACAGTGACGATATCTCCAGGAACACGAACAGGTTGAAGGCGTCGCCGGTGGCGGTGATGCCCAGTAATCCGGTAAGGCAGAGCAGGTAGGCGCTGTAGAACAGACTGTGCTGCCCGGCGGCGATTTCGCTCGCCACGCTGCGCCGGGCGTAGATTACGACCGCGGTAGCGATCACGCTGACCAGCAGCAGCACGAAAGCGTTGACGGTATCGATGCGATAGGCGATGCCCCAGGGGGGCGGCCAGCCGCCGATGGCATAGTCCAGCGGACCGTGATGCAGCACCGCGGCAAGCAGCAGCGCCGCGCACAGCAGACTCCAGGCGCTGCCCAGCAGCGCCATCAGCCAGGCCGGCACGTCTTTGCAGAGCACGCACGCCGGCGCCAGGATCAAGGGCACCACGACCTGCAGCACGGGCAGATGCGCTTCGATCACGCTTCTTCGTCCTGCACGTGGATCTCGTCCTCGTCGACGGTCGCGTATGCCTCACGTATCCGCACGATCAGTGCCAGTGCCAGTGCGGTGGTCGCTACGCCCACCACGATGGCGGTCAGAATCAGTACGTGCGGCAGTGGATTGGAGTAAATCTCGACGCCGTCTTTGAGAATCGGTGCGCTGCCGCCGCTGATTTTGCCGATCGAGATGAACAGCAGGAATACCGATGTCTGGAAAATGTTCAAACCGATTACTTTGCGTAGCAGGTTGGAACGCGCGATTACCAGATAAAACCCGACCATCATCAGCACGATGACGATCCAGTAGTTGTACAGCCCGAGCAGGTTCATGAACGCCCGCGTCCGGCGAACGCATAAAAAAAACTGATCATTACCGCGGCGACGGTGGTTCCGACGCCGAACTCGATCAAAATAATACCGATGTGCTGGGCACGTATTTTGTCGGCGTGGAGCGCGTCGTAGTTCAGATACTCGCTGCCCAGAATTATCGTCGCAAATCCCACACCCGCGTACAGCAGCAGGCCGAGCGAGGTCAGTATCCGCACGGCGTTTGGCGGCAGCAGACGTTGCGTCCGCGGGAGACCATACACCAGCGCGTAGAGGATCACGCCGGCCGCTACGATCACGCCGGCCTGGAATCCGCCGCCGGGTCCGAAATCACCATGGAACTGGACATACAGGCCGAACAGCACGATGGCCGGAATCAGCAGATCGGACATTTCCTTGACGATGGGGCTGCGGCGCATGGTGCTTATTCTTTGCGGCGTGCGCCCAGCAGTAACATCACACCGATGCCCGCGGTGAAAATAACCGCGACTTCGCCGAGCGTATCGTAGCCCCGGTAGCTTGCCAGCACCGAGGTGACGATATTCGGCAAGCCGACTTCCGCGGCTGACTGCTCGATGTAGCGTGGCGCTACGTGTTGCTGGGCGGGGGCTTGCGGGTCGCCGAAACGCGGCATGTCGAATGTGGCATAGACCAGGGCGGCGCCGGTCAGGCACACGACGGCGAGCGGCAGCAACCGGCCGTGCCGCGGTTCAGTGTGCTCCGGCATGACTCGCAGCAACGAGAGCGTTCCCAGCATCAGCACTGTGGTGATTCCGGCGCCCACGGCGGCCTCGGTAAACGCTACGTCGACGGCATCCAGCAACACGAACAGACTGGCGGTCAGCAGACTGTACATGCCGGTCAGCATCACGGCCGCAAACAGGCTGCGCAGCAGCACCAACCCGATCGCGGTAGTGGCGAGCAGCGTGAGCAACACGATGTCGATCAGTTGTTCGATGTCTTTGTCTCGCTGTCCAAAGGGGGTCTGAACCCGGCATGCAACGCGGCGCGGGCAAGGGCATGCGTGGCGGTAGGGCCGGTGAACAGCACGACGATGAAAACCAGCCCGAGCTTCACAGCGACCAGCCATTCATCGGTCTGCAGCAGCAGCCCGAAGATGATCAGGCCCGTTGCCAGCGTGTCCTGGATGCCCACAGCGTGCACGCGGCTGAAAAAATCCGGCAATCTGAGCAACCCGATACCGCCAACCAGGGCGAAAAAACTCCCGCCCACGATGGCTGCCCAGCTGAGGATGTCGAGCACGTTGCTCACAACGTTTCCTCGTCGCCTTCATGGCCCAGGTCGCCGTGTCGAAAAAACTTCAATACTGCCAGGGTGCCGATAAAATTGATCAGCGCATACAACAGCGCGATGTCGAGAAAGTCCGGTCGGCCGGCGACGAAACCGAGCACCGCGATCAGCAGCACGGTCGAGGTACCGAGCCCGTTGATAGCCAGGATGCGGTCGTAAAGCGACGGACCGGCAAGCGCGCGCAGCAACGCCATCGCCATCACCGCCAGTAACGCTACCGCCGCCGTCGCGAACACGTTCAGTTGCCCTCGAGGCGGGTGACACGGCGGTCCATCTCCCCGCTGCGCAGATCGTCCGCGACCGGTGTGGTCAACGCATGCACTTCCAGGACGCCGTCGTCGGCGTCCATGGTCAGAGTGCCCGGGGTGAGGGTAATAGAATTGGCGTAGATAGCGATGCCCAGCCCGGACCGCTGGGTGGGATGCAAGCGCACGACCTGCCTTTGCAGGGGCATGCGGGGTGACAGGATGACGCGCGCGACATGCAGATTCGACTTAACGATTTCCCAGGCGAGCCAGACGACGTAGCCCGGTGAGCGCACCGAGACGCGCAGGCGCAGATAGTCGTGGCGCAGCAGCCCCAGCCGCACGGTGAGCCACAGTGTGAACGCGCACGACATGGCACCGAAGCTGAGTTGGAGGGGAGTGAAAAAACCCGACAGCAACAGCCACAGGGCCACCAGCGAGGTTAGAAAAGCGAGTATGCGCAAGAGTCGTTGTTGGTTGTGTTATTTTGGTATTCAGTATACCAAACCGACAGCATCCGTTTGCCCCATAGCGCGCTTCAGTATGCGCCGGGCTATTGTATTGATTGTCGCGGCGACTGCGAGTCTTTTGTAGGTTTGCAACGCGCCTGTCTGGCACCGGGAGGGCCACTTTGAACGACACGCTGCAGGTCCGCGACGCATGCAGGGCGGACAGAGAGGCGATTACGGCT
>JAOTYY010000204.1 GCA_029861595.1 Gammaproteobacteria bacterium | reverse complement strand
AATCATGTTGCAGACGGGGCTCGAGGATTTCACGGTCGAAGCGGGTACCCATGTGATGTTCGACTGTCATGGAACGCTGGACCTGTATTGCTGGGACGGGGGCAAGACCTGGGTGGCCGGTGGCGAGCCCGGGGCGGATGCGAAGCGCTACCTGCGGGCGACCGGTGACGTCGCGCAGGCACTGCTGGAGGCAATGCGGCCCGGGGCCCGGGTGAGCGAGCTGCAGGCGCAGGGCCGCGAGGTGTATCGCAAGACAGGTGTGCCAGATGCCGACGCCGCGCTGATTTTCTTTCACGGGCTCGGTCTTTCGCACATGGAACTCGAGCAAACCACCGCGGACGGCAAACCGGTCGGTGACTGGGCGCTGGAAGAAGGCATGGTCGTGCCGTTGCACCTGCTCTATCCGGGGGGCGAGCGGCAGCGGTCCTGGCTCGAGGAAGTGGCGGTGGTAACGGCCGACGGTGGCCGCCCACTGTTTTCATGGGGTTTTGCACCTTTGACCGGCGACTGAGTTTGCTTGGCGGTTATCCCGCTTACCGGGCGCGGCTAGCGCATCATGCAATAACCCGCAAGCTGCTCGCTAACCACACTGCGGCTTTTTACCCTGCGCCTGCGCTTGCTCATAGGTCTGCAGAGCCTTGTCCATGCCCGCGTTGAGGTCATCTATGCGAGTCTCGTGCGAGGGATGCGTGGATAGAAATTCCGGCGGTTGCGAGCCGCCTTCTGCGCTCATGTTCTGCCACAGCGCGACGCTGCCGCGCGGGTCGAAACCGGCCCTGGCCATCAGATCGAGCCCGATTCCATCGGCTTCCGATTCGTGCGAGCGCCCGTAGGGTAACAGTATCCCGAACTGCACGCCGAGGCCGAGCGCCGCCACCGCCAGGCCGGTGTTATCGCTGCCCGATTCGCCGATTGCTACGGCCCCCAGCAGCAGGCCCACCTGCGAGGCGAGGTTGGCCGAATAGCGGGCACTGCCGTGCCTGGCCAGCACGTGTCCCACCTCGTGCCCGATGACGGACGCGAGTTGATCCTGGTTATCGGCGACTCCCAGCAGTCCCGTGTACACGCCGATCTTGCCGCCCGGCAACGCAAACGCATTGACCTGCTTGTCGTCGTCGAAAAGGCTGACTTCCCAGGTAGTATCGCCCTCGAGTTCGGCAGTGATGGCACTCGCCACGCAATTGACGTACTCGGTGACCTGCTGGTCTTTGGTTACCGGCGTTTCTTCCTTGAGCTGCTCGTAAGCGTCGGCACCCATTTGTGCCATCCGGCTTTCCGACACGAGCTGCAATTGTGACTTGCCGGTTGGCGAAGTCGTGCACGACAGCGTCATCACGGCAAATGACAAAACAACGATCAGGGATTTGTTCACGGCCGCCTCCGCTATGGTGCGGGTAGTAAATTAGCACATGGCAGCGTGGTGTTCGTGCTTGATGTCGAAACGGTAAAGGTTATCCCTCTTTGACAGTCAGCACCGCGCATGATGCAGCACGAACGACCTGCTCCGCGACGCTGCCCATAATAACCCGCTGCAGCCCGGTGCGCCCGTGGGTGCCCATGATCAGCAGGTCCACCCGCGACTGTTCCGTGGCTTCGACGATGCGCTCGACCGGATCGCCGAACAGAACCTGCAGCTGGATTCTGCGAGGCGTACTGACCGACGGCACAAAACACTGCAGCGTCGCGTAACTTTTCTCTCGTTCTTCCGCCACCAGGTCGATCAATTCGCGGTCGTCGAGCAGCACCGGACCTTCTGTGGTACGCGGCGTGAAGGGGTAACGCCTCCTGATGCATTCCCGCATGGATTCGGGCCCCAGAACGTACAGCACCATGATGGCGCGCGCGCCTATCCCCTCCCCGAGCGCCAGTGTGTAATCCAGCGCCGCGCGCGAGCAATCGGACAGGTCCACGGCCACCAGCAGGCGATCGAGGCGCTTACCGGTAGGGCGTGCGGTGCGGGCAGGATTCTCATGCAGCAACTCGGCGAACGACGGGTCGAACGGGCGAAAAAAGTCTTGCTCGCTGAGTCGCGCGATGCGCTGTACCTGGATCAGAAGCTCGTCGGTTTCAGCCATCGTGCATGATTACACCGAGCTTGTGCTCTTGTACAACCCGCGCTGGCGCGATTCGAGAAGCACTTGTTTCAGATCAAGCTAAAAACACCGCCGCAGGGTTGCTCGTCCGATTCGAGGGCGCGCTGCTACACTGCGCTGCACAACACTTCCGGAGGTCGGCCGTGAGTAAACTACTTCTTACAATTCTGACAGCGGGCAGCATCCTGCTGGCGACCTACGCGCCGGCGCAAACGCAGGCGGACTTCGAGATCGTGCTGCTGGGTACGGGCACGCCACCGCCGCTGATGAATCGCTTCGGACCGGCCACGCTGGTGCATGTGAACGGCAAGACGTTTCTGTTCGACGCCGGGCGTGGCGCCACCCAGCGCATGTGGCAGAAACGCGTGCGCTTCGGCCAGGGTCTGGACTACCTGATCCTCACCCACCTGCACTCGGATCACGTACTGGGCATTCCCGATATTTTTCTCACCGGCTGGCTGGGCGGACCTTTCGGGCGCCGCAAGGAGCCGATGAAGCTCATGGGACCCCCGGGTACCGCCGCGCTGGCGAAAAACCTGGTCGCCGCTTATGACTGGGACATTCAAACGCGCATCGCCGATCAGAAACTGGCACCCGCCGGCGCGACCATAGCTGCCCGCGACATACAGCCTGGCGTCGCCTATGAGGCCGGGGGCGTGAAAATTACCGCATTCAAAGTCGATCACGGCGGTGGAATTATCGATCCCGTCTACGGCTACCGGATCGACTACGACGGCCGGGCCGCGGTGATCTCGGGAGACAGGGTGTACAACGAGACGCTGATCGAGCAGGCCAAGGCGTGGACGTGCTGATCCATGCCATCGGCGCTGCCAGAAAGGAACTGCTGGAAACCTCCGGGCTGTGGCGCCGCATCATGGCGCACCACATAATCCCCCGAGGACGCCGGGCGCGTGCTCAACCAGACGCAGCCGAAACTGGCGGTTTTTTCACACATCGTCGCCGCCACCAACGGCAAGATCAAACCAGTGCCCCCGGCGCAAATGGCGGAACGCACGCGCGCCGTGTATGACGGGCGCCTGGTGGTCGGCAAAGACCTGATGAGCATCGTCATCGGCAAAGACGAAGTCACGGTCCAGGAACACGGCAAGTAACGTCGACATGCAATTCGCCTGGCGCGGTCACGAATCAGTCGCGTGATCGCGCCGGCGAATCGCACGTTCGGCAGCTTCATGGCCGGGTTGATGCGCAAAGGCCTGGAGCCTGCGGGTTTCGAGGTCGTCGACGCGCTGCCACATCCGACTCCGAACAAAGATTTCCGCAACATTGCGCTGAAGATAAAGGAGCTGAATCCGGATCTCGTCATCCCGTCGCACTACTACAACGAAGGGGTGCTGTTCCTGCGCACCCTGCAGCGCCAGCGCATTCAACCAAAGGCTATCTATTCCGTATTGGGCGGTGCGTCCTCGCAGTACCGCTTCCTGAACGAGTTCCCGAAAGCGGCCCAGTACCTGATGGATTGTAACCACTGGTTCGACCCCAGGTCGCGAACGGCCAAAGCGTTGCGGGAGAAAGCCGAGGCGGCCGGGAAAACCTTCTCGTACGAAGTGTTTCTCGCTTACACGGCCGTCATGTTCACGGCCGATGCTATCGAACGCGCCGGGTCCACCGAGCGCGCTGAGATCATCGCTGCGATGGCCTCCAGCACCTGGAGCGACCACTTCATGCCGTATGGCGCGACCAGCATAGTAAACGGTCAGAACGAGGCGGCGCGGCCGCTGGTCATGCAGGTACAGGGCAAGAATATCGAGGTCATCTCGCCCCTCGAGTACCGAACCCGATCAGCCGTATTTCCACACCCGGCCTGAGGCGCTCCAAGGCGTACAACCCGCGGCGCTGCTGGCGCCGCAGGTACTCCATTCCAGCTATCGCCGCGGTCAGATGGACATTCTGGGGTTTCAGATCCCCACCTACGGCTGGCAGACCGTCACCGGGTCGGCGATATCCGGCGTATTCCTCGGCTCGATATACGCACTCGTGGCACTCGGTCTGACGTTGATCTACGGGGTGCTGCACATCATCAACTTCGCCCACGGCAGCCTGCTGATGCTGTCGATGTACGCGGTTTTTTTTCTCTGGGCCGGTCTGGGAATCGACCCGTATCTCGCGATGCTGCTGGTGGTGCCCGGCGGCTACCTGTTCGGCTACGTTTTGCAGCGCAGCGTAATCGGGCAGGTCAGCCACGGCCGTGACGAAATCATCCTGCTGGTCACCCTCGGGGTGGCTATCGTTATCGAGAACGCGGCGCTGTTCTTCTTTTCCGCCGACGAGCGTTCGGTGCAGGTGCCCTATGACCTCGATGGTCTCGACCTGGGTGTCACCTTCGTGGTTTACCCCGAACTCGTGGCGCTGGCCGGCTCGCTGCTGATCACCCTGGGCCTGTGGCTGTTCATGACCCGTACCGATACCGGCAAAGCGATTCGCGCCGTCGCCAAAGAACGCGAAGGTGCGCGGCTGGTGGGCATCAACGTCGAGCACATCTTCGCTGTCAGCTTCGGTATCGGCACCGCCTGCGTAGCCGCAGCTGCGAGTCTGCTGGCGCCCACTTACGCGGTGCATCCGCAGTTCGGCTACCTGTTCGTCCTGATCGCATTCACCGTTGTCGTGCTGGGTGGCATGGGCAGCTTCGTCGGCGCCCTGGCCGGCGGCTTCGTGATCGGGATCACCGAACAACTGGGCCGGTTATACCTGGGCGAGAGCCTCGGCCTGATCACTATTTCCGTCATTTTCATCCTCATCCTGCTGTTTCGCCCGACCGGACTGTTCGGGCAGACGCCGCACTGATCCCGGCATGTCCGAACGAGGACGCACTATCGCCGGCGGGTTGCTGTTTGCCCCGCTTGCTGCGGTGCCCCTGGTTGTCACCTCAGGGCGCTGGATCGAGTTTCTCGAACTAACCCTGTTCACCGCGGTTCTGGGTCAGGGATGGAACGTGCTAGGCGGCTACGGCGGTCAGTATTCATTCGGCCATGCGCTGTTTTTCGGCACCGCCGCTTATATCCAGGCGCTGCTACAGTTCAAGCTCGGCTGGAGCCCCTGGTTGACGATGTGGTTCGCCATACTGGGAGCGATGCTGGTGGCGGCCGGTGTCGGGTATCTGAGTTTTCGTTACGGCCTCAGGGGCTCTTACTTCGCACTGATAACGCTGGCCTTCGCAGAAGCTTTCCATGTCCTGTCGCGCTCGTTCATCGGCCTGACCGAAGGCGGCCGCGGCGTACAGCTCGCTCTCAATCAGGATCCGGCCCAGGCTTTTGCCACGTTTCAGTTCAACTTCGCCGGTCCGTTCTTGAGCACCTATGGGTTTTACTACACGATCCTGGTGTTCCTGAGCATCGCTTATGCTGCGGTCTGGTGGATGCAGCGAACACGTTTCGGTGCGCAACTGGTGGCGGTGCGCGAAAACGAAGATGCAGCGGAAGCACTGGGTGTCGACGCTTTCCGCGTGAAGCTGGGTGCCATTTTGCTCTCCGCGGCGATCACTGCGCTGGCGGGCATCTACCACGTGCAGAAGTTCCTGTTCATCGATCCGGGCATCGCCTATGGCCCGGCCAAATCCGTCGAGGCGTTGTTTGCCCCGATAATCGGCGGTCTGGGCACGGTGCTGGGGGCGTTTTTCATCCACGGCATCGGCGAAACGACCAAGGAAATAATCGGCACCTTCTGGCAGGAACGTCCGGGACTCGACCTGATTCTGTTCGGTGTCATTCTGGTGCTGGTGCTGGGATTTGCGCCGCGCGGCATCGCGGGACTGCTCGGAGAGGCCTGGCGGCGTGCCACCGACAGGGCGTGCAACTGACGTGTTGGAAGTCACCGGCTTGTGCAAAACGTTCGGCGGGTTGCGCGCAGTGGCCGATGCAACACTTTCGGTTGCGGCCGGGGAGATCGTTTCACTGATCGGACCGAACGGTGCGGGCAAGACCACACTGTTCGCCATGGTCTCCGGTTTTCTGAAACCGGACGCCGGCACGGTGCAATTTCAGAGGCGCGACATCAAAGGGTTGCGCCCGCACGCTGCGTGCCGGCTTGGTCTAGCGCGGACTTTTCAGGTCGCCCGGCCGTTCCCCAACCTTAGCGTGCACCACAACATCGCGATCGGCGCGCACACCCGTTACCGGCGCCGCAACCAGGCACTGGCCATCGCCGCAGAGGTGGCGGAGCGGCTGGGCATGGCATCGCGACTGGATGACCACGCGGGCTCACTGACGGTCGCCGGCCGCAAACGCCTGGAACTGGCCCGTGCGCTCGCGACCCGCCCCAGGCTGTTGCTGCTCGACGAAGTGATGGCTGGACTGAACGCCACCGAAATCGATGATATCGTCGCAGCACTCAGGGGGATTCGCGCCACGGGCATTACCATCGTGCTGATCGAGCACGTGATGCGGGCCGTCAAGAGTCTTTCCGATCGCGCCTACGTTCTAAATCACGGGCGCATGATTGCCACTGGCACGCCCGCGGAAATTACGCGCAATCCCGACGTGATCGAAGCGTATCTCGGGCATGGTGCGGCGGCACGCCTCGCTGACGGTCAAATCGATGCTTGAGGTAACCGGTTTACATGCCGGCTACGACAGCCTGGACGTGCTTCACGGGGTCGATCTCGCCGTTGACGAAGGCCAGGTGGTCGCGTTGCTGGGCAGCAACGGCGCCGGCAAATCGACCTTGAACAACACACTCTCGGGCATCATCCGGCCGCGCCTCGGCAGCATCCGTTTCAGCGGCAAGGACATCGTCGGAACCTCGCCCGAGTACATCGTTGCCAGCGGTCTGATTCACGTGCCCGAAGGACGCCGCATTTTCCCGAACATGAGTGTCCTGGAGAATCTCGAAATGGGCGGTTACCGGCGTGGCCGCAAATGCCGGGCGCGTAACATGGCCCGGGTGACAGAGGTGTTCCCGCGCCTCGCCGAACGGTTCTCTCAGCTGGGAGGCACATTGTCCGGCGGCGAACAGCAGATGCTGGCGATCGGTCGTGGCATGATGTCGGAACCGCGACTGCTGATACTCGACGAACCGTCGCTGGGACTCTCGCCTTTGCTGGTCGAGGAGATGTTCACGTTGATCGGGCAACTCAACGAACAAGGCCTTTCGGTACTGCTCGTCGAGCAGAACGTATTTCAGTCGCTGGCCATAGCTGACCGCGCCTACGTGCTGGAAAATGTTTCCGTCACGCTGCAGGGTGCATCGGCAGACCTGTTGGACGACGCGCAACTGCGCAGATCCTATCTCGGCATGTGAGGACGTGATGAGTGACGCCAACAAGACCATGACACTGGCAGAGAAGATTATCGCCCGAGCCGCTGGCCGAACCAGCGTTAAGCCGGGAGAAATCGTTACCTGCAGGGTGGACCTCGCTATGCTGCACGACTCCAGCGGACCGCGACGGCTCGCCCCGTTGCTCGAACGGCTCGGCACCGGCGTCTGGGATCCCGGCCGCGTGGTACTGATATCCGACCACTACGTACCCGCCGTCGATCCGCAAAGCGCTGCGATTCTCAAACTTACGCGCGACTGGGCGGTCGCACAGCAGATCGACAGCTTCTACGACCAGCAGGGCATCTGCCATGTCGTGCTGCCCGAACGGGGACACCTGCGGCCCGGCATGTTCGTGGTCGGGGGCGACAGCCACTCCCCGACCGGCGGTGCGTTCGGCTGCTTCATGTTCGGGATCGGGGCAACAGACATGGCTGGCGTGCTGGTCACCGGCGATACCTGGGTCCGGGTTCCCGGCACCATCGCGATCGACTGGCAGGGGCAGCTCAACGACGGGGTTACGGCCAAGGACATGGCACTCGCGATGTGTGCGCGGCTGGGCATGGACGGCGGTGACTACCAGGCTATT
>JAOTYY010000203.1 GCA_029861595.1 Gammaproteobacteria bacterium | reverse complement strand
AGATCCTCGTCGTCGGCCTCACCCTCGATCAGGGTCAGCGGACCACCGTGACTGACGGTACGCAAATGTGTGAACTGCTTGCGGTAACCTTCCAGGAACCGCACTTCGCCTTCTTCGCGTGCCACGATCATCTTGAAGTGTGGCCGCGGGCGCAGGTGCCGGCCGACCTTGAGCAGCATGATGTCGTCCAACTCGTAACGCTTGCAGCCGCGGTGGTCCCACAGGTCCAGGAGTTTTTTTGCGTAGTTGGCATCTGTCAGGAAGCAGCAGCCACCCGCCGGTTGAGCGTAGTCGGTAAATCCGTACTGCGCGGCGAGTTGCATCTGCGGTTTGCGCGACCGGCCGCTGAATCCATGCATCGCATCACGTTTCACCCAGCCTTCGCGCTCGGCCAGGGTGTCGGGCAGATTGCGCGCGCACAGGGGGCGCAGCAGACGGTCTTCGGCTCCGGATTCGCGGGCCACCAGCGGCATCGTTTCCCGGCGCTGCGATTTCGGTCGCTGTCCCACCACTTCGCCGGTAACGATGAAGTCGAAGCCGTACTCCTCGATCCATTCGGTCGCTTTGCCGATCATGAAAATCTTGCAATCCAGACACGGATTGAGGTTTGCGCCGTAGCCGTGTCTGGGATTGATGACGATATCCTTGTACGACTCGACGATGTCGACAATGTGTAGTTTGATTCCGAGTCGCTCGGCAACCCACAGTGCATTGTTGCGCTTGGGTTTGCGCGTGTCGCGTTTGCGGATCGCGTGGGTATGGCCCTCTACGCAGAAACCCGTGAAAAAGTTCACGCCTTCCACCTGTACGCCCTGTTCGAGCACCACTTTGGCAGCCAGCATGGAGTCCAGACCGCCGGAAATTAGGGCCAACGCCTTGCGCGGGTTGTTCTGCATGCGTGCACGGGGATACTACAAGGGGGGCACCATTTTAGCAGGGTAAGCGGGTCGAGGTGGCATCATCGTTGCGTTAATAGCGCCTTGCCGCGGCGTGCAGTTTATACTTCGCGCTCGCCCGAATTCGAGCCGTCAGTGAGTACCGAGACACCGCAAACATTCCAAGACCTGATATTTGCCTTGCAGGGTTACTGGTCCGATCAGGGCTGCATGGTGCTGCAGTCGTACGACATGGAGATGGGTGCCGGCACCAACCACCCGGCGACTTTCCTGCGCGCCGTAGGCCCCGAGCCCTGGCGTGCCGCCTACGTGCAGGCGTCGCGGCGTCCCACCGACGGCCGCTTCGGGGACAATCCCAACCGCCTGCAGCACTACTACCAGTTTCAGGTGCTGCTGAAGCCCTCGCCGCTGGACATTCAGGACGTGTACCTGAACTCGCTCGCGGCCCTGGGGATCGATCCGCTGGTGCACGACATCCGTTTCGTCGAGGACAACTGGGAATCGCCGACCCTGGGGGCCAGGGGCGTCGGCTGGGAAGTCTGGCTGAACGGCATGGAAGTCACGCAGTTCACTTATTTCCAGCAGGTCGGAGGTCTCGAATGCCGGCCGGTCAGCGGCGAGATTGCGTACGGCCTGGAACGCATCGCGATGTACCTGCAGGGCAGGGACAGTATTTACGATCTGTTGTGGAATCGCGGGCCGGACGGCGACGTCACCTACGGCGACATTTTCCACCAGAACGAGGTCGAGCAGTCGCAGTTCAATTTCGACTTTGCCGATACCGACGCGCTGGTTGCATGGTTCGACGCGTGCGAAGCGCAATGTCGAAAGCTTACCGAAGCGGGGCTGGCATTGCCCGCTTACGAGCAGGTGTTGAAAGCGTCGCACAGTTTCAACCTGCTCGATGCACGGCACGCTATCTCCGTAACCGAGCGGCAGCGCTACATACTGCGAGTCAGGCAACTCTCGCAGGCAACGGCTGAGACTTACTACGCCGGCCGCGAAGCGTTGGGGTTCCCGCTACTGAGCGCCTCGGCAACCGTACAGGCACAGAGCTCATGAGCGGTCACGCCACGCTGCTGCTGGAAATCGGCACCGAGGAGTTGCCGCCTAAATCGTTGCGTTCGTTGTCTGAGGCACTCGCTGCAGGGCTGCGCGACAGCCTGCAAAAAAACGGTCTCGGCGCGCAGCGGGTCGCCGGATTCTGTTCACCGCGGCGACTCGCGGTGCTGGCACAGGGTGTGCCGCTGCGCCAGCCGGATCGGCTGGTGGAACGCAAGGGCCCGTCGCTGCAGGCAGCGTTCGATGAAAGCGGTGAGGCCACCAAGGCCGCGCAGGGGTTTGCACGTTCCTGCGGGGTGGCAGTGAACGATCTCGAGCGCAGTGAAACCGACAAAGGCACGTGGCTGGTGTACCGCACCCAGGAGCAGGGGCGCACCGCGCAAACCGCGATACCGGAGCTTGCCGCCGGGGTGCTGGCCGCGTTGCCTTTACCGAAACGCATGCGCTGGTCCGACTTCGACACCGAGTTCGTTCGTCCCGTGCACTGGGTCGTGCTGATGCTGGATGAGGAAGTACTCGATGCCGAATTGCTGGGTGTGCGCGCTGCCAACCTGACGCGTGGCCATCGGGCCCATGTGCCGGACGCACTGGTCATCGAGCGCGCCGGCGACTACGCGCATCTGCTGGAATCGAAAGGCTATGTAATCGCGGACTTCGGGCAACGCAAGGCGAAGATCGCCGAGCAGGTCGCTGAACAGGCACGCGCAGCCGGCGCGCAGGCGTTGAGCAGCGATGATCTGCTCGATGAGGTTACGGCGCTGGTGGAGTGGCCGGTCGCACTTACCGGGAGTTTCGAGCCGGAGTTTCTGCGGGTGCCGGCGGAAGCGCTGATCAGCACCATGCAGGGTAATCAGAAATACTTTCCGCTGGTCGATGAGAATGGCGCGCTGCTGCCGAAATTTATCACCATCGCCAACCTCGAGAGCCGCGATCCTGAGAGCGTGCGCGCCGGTAACGAACGTGTAGTGAGGGCGCGCCTGGCGGATGCCGGCTTTTTCTGGGACCAGGACCGCAAGCAGACGCTGGAACAGCGAGAAGCGCAGCTGGCGGGCGTGGTGTTCCAGAAGAAACTCGGCACTCTCGAGGATAAACGGGCGCGCGTATCGGCGCTGATTAAACAACTCGCTGCGCAAATAGATTGCGATGTACAACCCCTGATGCGCGCCGCACGTATCGCCAAGTGCGATCTGTTGACCGAAATGGTGGGTGAATTTCCTGAACTGCAGGGCACGATGGGCCGCTACTACGCCCTCAACGACGGCGAACCCGAGGATGTAGCCCGAGCGCTGGAGGAACAGTACCTGCCGCGCTTTGCCGGCGACGCGATCCCGTCGTCGGCGCTGGGACGCGCGCTGGCATTGGCCGAACGGCTGGATACGCTGGCCGGCATATTCGCCATCGGCCAGAAGCCGAGCGGCGAGAAAGACCCCTTCGCCTTGCGCAGGGCTGCCCTCGGCGTGTTGCGCATCCTGATCGAAGGTGAGCTGCCGCTGGATGTGTTCGCGCTGATCGAGCACGCGATCGCCGGACAACCCGTTGCCCCGCCCGCCGGACTGGCCGAGCAGCTGTTCGACTTCATGATGGAACGCTTGCGTTCGTACTACCATGCAAAAGGCGTCACCGCGCAGCACCTCGAGGCGGTGCTCGCGCGTCGTCCGCACGCTCCGTTGGATTTCCACAAGCGGTTGCAGGCGGTGGTGGCTTTCACCGAGCTTCCCGAGTCGGTGAGTCTGGCGGCGGCCAACAAGCGGATCCGCAACATCCTGCGCCAGGCCGGCGAGGTCCCGGAGGTGTTCGTCGAAGAGCGTTTGCGCGAGCCCGCGGAACGGTTGCTGGCAGAGCAGCTGCACAAGGTACAGGACACTTCTACGCCGCTGTTCCAGCGCCAGGACTACACTGGTGCGCTGACCGAAATGGCCTCGCTGCGCGACGCCGTGGACGGTTTTTTCGATCAGGTCCTGGTGATGGACGATGACCGCGAATTACGCGACAACCGCATCGCGTTGCTCAACAGCCTCAGTCTGTTGTTTCTACAGGTCGCCGACGTATCGCTGCTGCCGAGCGACGCATGAGCACCAGTCTGGTAATCCTCGACCGCGACGGTGTCATCAACGAGGACTCCGACGCATTCGTCAAAACGGCCGACGAGTGGCGGCCCATCCCCGGCAGCCTGGAAGCAATCGCGCGCCTCAACCAGGCCGGCTATCGGGTGGTGGTGTGTACCAACCAGTCTGGTATCGCGCGCGGGCTGATGCGCAGCGAAGACCTGCACGCAATGCATATAAAGATGGATCGGCTGCTGGCGCAGGTCGGCGGCCAGATCGATGCGGTCTTCTATTGCCCAGACGCGCCGGACAGCGACAGCGAATGCCGCAAACCGGCGCCCGGCATGCTGTACGACATCGCCGCGCGCCTGCATGTCGATCTGCGCGATGTGCCGGTGGTCGGCGATAGCGAACGCGACCTGCTGGCCGCGGCCAGCGCCGGGGCCAGCCCCTATCTGGTGCGCACCGGCAAAGGCCGCTGGACGGAGAGAAAGCTCAGCGAACCGGTCCAGACGTTCGACAACCTGGCCGCCTTCGTGGACTATCTGCTGGACAATGACTGACCCTGCGCGGCGCTACTTCAAACCTCTGCTGCGGGTGCGAGGACTGCTGTTCTGGGTGCCGGTGGCGCTGACGGTTGGGGTTTTCGGGCCGGTAGTGTGCGCCTCCTACGTGGTGCCGCTCGAATGGCGCTACCGGATAGTGCGCTTCTGGACGTTCCTGACCCTGGGCTCCCTGCGCGCCGTCTGCGGACTCCGGCATCGCGTTGAATGGCACGGTGAACTGCCGCCGGGCGGAAAAGTGATTTTCTGCAAACATTCCTCGACCTGGGAAACGTTTGCGCTCAACCGTGTACTCGGGCCGATGCAACTCGTGTGGGTAGTGAAGCGCGAACTGCTGCGCATACCGGTTTTCGGCTGGGGTCTCGCGGCGATGAACTCCATCGCCATCGACCGGGCCTCGGGCCGCCAGGCGGTGCAGCAGATGATCGATCAGGGCCGCCAGCGTCTGCAACGCGGCATCTCCGTGGTCGTGTTCCCGGAAGGCACGCGGGTGCGGCCCGGTCACAAGGTCCGCTACAAGCTAGGCGGCGCGATACTTGCAGAAGCGACCGGTGTCCCGGTGATACCCGTAGCGCACAACGCAGGCGATTTCTGGCCGCGCCACAGTCTGATCAAGTGGCCGGGGGAGATAGAGTTGCATGTGGGACCCGCCATCGACACGTCCGGGAAATCGGCACAGCAGATCAACGAGGAGGCGCAAGCCTGGATTGAAGGTAGAATGGCGAAGATAACCTGCCTGGACCGGTTCCCTTACTGAAGGCGGGTTATGATAGCGCCACGGGCCAACGGCGCGGTGCGGTGCAAATCCCGCACGACACGGTTACAGCACCCCGCCTTGAATCCGCAAACTATGCGATGAACAGAATGTCAGCAACAACCGGTGGCCGCGTGGGCGACGTATTCAGCGCGGGTCTGGTGCCTGCGCAACTGGAGTCGCTGCGCGGCGACTCGCGGGAATTCACCGTGGCGAGCGTCTTCGCCGCAATCCTGGCGGCACTTGCGCTGTGGCCTGCGGCGCCCCACGACAGCCTCGCGATCTGGGCGCTGGTCGCCATTGCCTGGTCGCTGCTGCGTGAAGCCATCATACATTTGTACGCCGCCAGGCTTTCAAAGCGAACACTGCGGGTGTTGCTGATTACCGGGTCGGTGGTCGCGGGTGTGACCTGGGGTGCGCTGGCGCTACTGTATTTCGATCCGCAGAGCACGCCGCAGGCGATGTTCGTGTCGCTGGTGGTGGTCGCCATGACGGCGGTATCGCTGGTCTGGTTGTCCGCCTGGAGCCTCGTGTATTACGCCTTTGCGATTCCGGCCATGGCATCGCTTGCCTGGGTATTGTTTACCGCCGGCAACTTCATTCCCGGTGTGCTGGCGGCCACGTTTCTAGCCGCGGTCTTGTACCTCGCCCATAAGCTGGAGCGCGATCTGCTGTACCGCACGGCCTTGCAGGGACACAACACCGATTTGAACGCCCAGGTCCAGACCGGCGACACGAGAATCCGCCAGGCGCGCAAAGCAGTCGAACGCGCCAGCGCGGCGAAAGTCGAGTTCCTGGCCGCGGCGGGGCAGGACGTTCGCCAACCTTTGTTCGCGATGAATCTGCTGCTCGATACCCTGCGCTCCAGTGACGACGCGGCGGAGCGCCAGCACGCGATCGATCGCGTCGACGAGTCCTTGCACGGGCTGGATGCGACGTTCGAATCGCTGCTGGACATGTCGCGTCTGGAGTCGTCGCTGGTGCAAAGCGATGTGCAGAGCTTTCATCTGCGCGACGTAACCACGCAGCTGTGCAGCGAATGCGAAATCATCGCGGCGAACCAGGGACTGAGCTTCAAATCACGGGTACGCGATGCCGTGCTGCGCTCCGACCCACGCATGGTGCAGCGCATCGCGCGCCACCTCGTCAACAACGCGCTGCAGCACACCGAGCGGGGCGGTGTACTGCTTGCGACGCGTATGCGGCCCACGGAGGTGTGGATAGAAGTGTGGGACACCGGCCCCGGGATTGCCGACACTGAACTGCGCAACGTGTTTCAGGAGTTCTACAAGGTCGATCGCCAAGATGGCAATCGCAGCGACGGGCTGGGCCTGGGATTGACCGTTACGCAACGCTTGTGTGATTTGTTGCATCATCCGCTCGAGTTACGCACCCGGGTTGGGCGGGGCAGCATGTTCAGGGTACGTATTCCGCGCGGCAGTCCGCGCGCTCTGCGCGACTCCGTGCTGGCGTTGCCGGTCAGCGACGACGCCAGCCTGGACGGCAGCACCATTCTGATACTCGACAGCCGGCGCGACATGCTCGATGCGCTGGAACCGGTGCTGCGGCGCTGGGGTTGCTCGGTGTGGCCCGCGTTGTCGGGCGAGGAAGCAGTCAGCCTCGTGCAGATGGACGCGGTTACACCCGACGCGGTGATCTGTGAATGCCAGCTGCGTGGCGAAGAATCCGGTTTCGAGGTGGTGAAAAGATTGCGCGCGCACCTGGGCGACGACCTCGCCGTGATCATGACCAGCGGCGAGTCCAACGGCAGCGACATCTGGCAGCGTGCCGCGAAAGAACGCGTCGAGTTGCTCTACAAGCCGCTGAAAACGGACCAGCTGCACGCTACGCTGCTGCGTCTGCTGGGGTACCTGGAGCCCGAAGAGATCGTATTGACCAGCGGCCAGTCGGGGGAATCGCCGTCCCTGCTGTAAGACCCACTCCAAAGGGCGAGGAAATTCTTCTCCCTTCTTCCCTCCGATATCAGTCACCCACTTTTATCAGCACATAGTCCAGTGCCAGATAATCATTGATCTGCGCGGGCCCGCTGGCGGCCACATTCACGTAGTCGGGAAAATCGTCCTCGCTCATCTGCCGCCAGCTGGCGTGCGTACCGCAGACGTGCACAGGAACCTCATCGGCCACCAGACTCTGGGTGAGACTGTGGGTCGCCGCATAGGTGTGGCGCTCGTCCTTGAGCAGCGCGAACTGTTCGCTGCCATGCGAAACCACGGCGAACTCCAGATCGGGAAAACGCTCACGCAGACGTGCTATGTCCTGGCGAACCCCGGGCAGGGCCTGTTCCAGAAAGTCATCACGCGAGGCGATGATTTCGAACACCACGCCCGGTGGCGCGCTATCCAGTTTCAGCAGTTCCTCCACCTCGCCGGCGCTCAGCAGACGCGCCGTGCCAACGGCTACCAGTAGGTATATCAGTGCCAGCAGGTTTCGTTTCATGGACAGGGATTGGCGTGTTGTTTGTGGATAGCCTCGATTTGCGCCGGCACCTCACGATCGAGCGTAAGCGTTACGCTGTCGATATTCTCCCGCAGCTGCTCGAGCGTGGTGGCACCAATGATGTTAGACGTTACGAACGGGCGTGAGTTCACGTAAGCAAGCGCCATCTGCGCGGGGCTGAGTCGGTGACGCCTGGCGA
>JAOTYY010000202.1 GCA_029861595.1 Gammaproteobacteria bacterium | reverse complement strand
GCGGGAGTGACGCAACGATCAAATATGCACCGGTGATGCTGAAACGCCTGACTATCACCGGGTCCACGTTGCGTGCCCGTGAGCCTGAGTTCAAGGAGGCTATCGCCAGGCGGCTTCGCGAGTATGTATGGCCGCTGCTCGAGCAGGGTAAGATACGTCCCATCATAGAGACGGTGTTGCCGCTGGCGAAGGCGGGCGATGCGCATCGACTGCTCGTCAGCGGTGAAAACCGCGGCAAAATCGTGTTGCGTATTCGCGATTCGGCATAGCGGCAGAAGAATCGTACGTGCGATTCGCCAACGCACCGGCACACCGAATTTCGTGCGTCGCTGACGGCGGCAATCCGCTAAATCTCCCCCGTACGGGTGTTCGGCCGGCAGAACTGATTGGTGTCTGAAGCCAATTGACCCATAATGCGCGGCTGATTCTCGCAGCAGGCGCATATTGCACCCATGGAAATCCGTAATGTCGCAATAATTGCGCACGTCGACCACGGCAAAACGACGCTGGTCGACCGGCTGTTGCAGCAGACCGGCAGCAACGATGGCCGTGGCGAGGCGGTAGATCGGGCTCTCGACAGCAACGAACTGGAGCGCGAGCGTGGCATAACGATTCTGTCCAAAACCACCGCCGTCGAACACCGGGGCTATCGCATAAACATAGTGGATACGCCCGGGCACGCCGATTTCGGCGGCGAAGTCGAGCGCATCCTGTCGATGGTGGATTCGGTGCTGCTGCTGGTGGATGCGGCCGAGGGGCCCATGCCGCAAACGCGCTTCGTTACCCAGAAGGCGTTTGCCGCTGGCCTCAATCCGATTCTGGTGGTGAACAAAATCGATCGCCAGGGCACGAATCCGCAACGCACGGTTGATCAGGTGTTCGACCTGTTCTTTTCCCTCGATGCTTCCGAGGAACAGCTCGATTTTCCGGTCATCTACACATCCGCGACGCAAGGTGTGGCCGGTTTGGATTTGCAGTCGCTCGCCGACGACATGCTGCCGCTGCTGGAGATGATCATCGAAAAGGTGCCACCGCCGGCGGCGGACACGGACGGCCCGTTGCAGATGCAGATCAGTTCGCTGGACTACTCCACCTATGTCGGTGTGATCGGCATCGGCCGCATCGTGCGGGGCCGGATTACACCGCGTGCCCCCGTCACCGTGATAGACGCACGGGGTCAGATACGCAAAACCCGGGTGCTGTCTATTCTTGCCAACAAAGGCCTGCAACGTGTGGAACTGCCGGTGGCCGAAGCGGGCGATATCGTCTGTGTCACGGGAGTCGAGGGTGTCGCTATTTCAGACACTATCTGTGCGCCTACGTGTGTCGAGGCGTTGCCGCCGCTGGTAGTTGACGAGCCGACGCTGACGATGATGTTCTGTGTAAATACCTCACCGCTCGCCGGCACGGAGGGAAAATTTCTCACCAGCCGGCAGATCAGAGAGCGATTGTTGCGCGAGGCGTCGCACAACGTGGCGCTGCAGGTGGCCGACACCGAAGATCGTGACCAGTTCCAGGTGTCGGGGCGCGGCGAACTGCATCTGGCCGTGCTGATAGAGACCATGCGCCGTGAAGGCTACGAACTGGCGGTTTCCCGCCCGCGGGTGATTACGCGCGAGGCGGATGGCGTGGTTCTGGAGCCGTTCGAATCCGCTACCTTCGATATGGACGCGCAATACCAGGGTAGGGTCATGGAAGCGCTCGGTAAACGCAAGGCCGAACTGTTGGACATGGAAAACGACGCCCACGGCCGGGTACGTCTGACATACAAGGTCGCGACACGCGCCCTGATGGGCTTCCGCCCGGAGTTCATCTCTGCCACTTCGGGCACCGGTATCATGACTTACGCGGCGGCCGGCTACGATCGCCAGCTGGCGGGCCTGTCGACGGGGCGGGTCAACGGTGTACTCGTGTCGATGGCGGACGGGAAAGCTGTGGGCTACGCGCTGTTCAATCTGCAGAATCGCGGCCGGATGATGGTCGCGCCCGGCGAGCGAATTTACGAAGGCATGGTCGTCGGCATTCACAGCCGCGCAAACGATCTGACCGTCAACCCGCTGAAGGAAAAAAAGCTCACGAATATCCGTGCCGCCGGCAGCGACGAGAACATTCTGCTGACGCCGCCCGTGATGCTGTCACTGGAGCAGGCGCTCGAGTTCATCAACGACGATGAGCTGGTCGAGATCACCCCGGTGTCCATACGTGTGCGCAAACGCTACCTGAAGGAACACCAGCGCAAGCGTGCTGCGGCTATGTGAGCGGAAGTTTATAAATGACAGAATCGAACAAGCCGGACCAGTTGGCGTGATGCAATGCCAACTTATCTTTCCGTAGCTTCCGCCTGGTGTCCCGCGTCATCGAAATTACGCGTCGCGATGCACGGAAACTCGCACTGAGCGCTCAGCAGTTGCCGCGTTCCACTTTCGCGCGGGGGTTGGCGGGCACGCGCGAAGCGATTCAGTATCTCGGCTACGTGCAGATCGATACCATCTCGGTCGTAGAGCGTGCCCACCACCATACGTTGTGGAACCGGGTGCCGCACTACCGGCGCCACTACCTGGACCGCCTAGTACGCGAACGAACGATTTTTGAATACTGGTCGCACGCAGCGGCCTATCTGTCAATGCACGATTACCGATTTTGTCTGCCGAGAATGCGTGCCATCGCGGCGGGCCAGCGCCACTGGTACCGCAAGAATCAAAAGCTGATGGACGATGTGCTAGCAAGAATCCGCGCGGAAGGACCCTTGCAGGCGGGAGACTTCGAGGCACACAAAGGCCATGCAGGCGGCATGTGGGACTGGGGTCCGGTCAAGCAGGCCATAGAATCTCTTTTCATGGAAGGCGAGTTGCTCGTCACCCGCAGGGACAACTTCGCAAAAGTCTTCGATCTCGCTGAACGAGTGCTGCCTGCGGGCATCGATACAAGCGTTCCCACTGCAGGCGAATACGCGCACTACCTGATCGATGGCTATCTCAGGGCACACGGTATCGGGCGCGAAACAGAATTCGGCTACCTGCGCAGAGGCGTGCGTGCGGCGGTCAAAGACGCGCTGGCGGAACGTGTGGAGAACGGTGCGGTGTTACCGATGGTAATTCGCGGCAGCAGGGAGCGCTATTATGCCAGCGCTGATTTCGAACGAATTCTCGAGCGCCGCCTGGCGCGTGGCACGGTGCGTATCCTTTCGCCGTTCGACAATCTGGTTATTCAGCGGAAACGGATTCGTGACCTGTTCGGCTTCGACTATCAGGTCGAGTGTTACGTGCCGGAGCCGCATCGCAAGTTCGGCTATTTTTGCCTGCCGGTGTTGTGGCAAGGAAAGCTGGTCGCGCGCATGGATTGCAAAGCAGAGCGCAAATCCGGATTTTTTACGGTGCGCGCTTTAGTGCTCGAGCCACACGTACGGCGGTTCGATGAATTCGCGCAGCGACTGAGCGGTGAATTGCGCCGGTTTGCGAAATTCAATGAGTGCGATGAAATCGGCGTTCAGCGTGTTGCACCCGCAGAGTTCAAAACACCGTTGACAAGGTCGCTTGCCTGAAACGGAGAGCTGCCTCGCACCGGTCCGCGTCGGCACCGGACTCTGTGTAAAGTGGGAACTTGGCTATTTGCTCGCAACTCACTGCCATTCACACTGTCAGGGAGCGATCGCAGGCGCACGATTCTGCTCGCGGCGGAGGCGAAAAATACAAACCGAGAGTGCAGGAATGAACCGGAAAAATCACTGGGACAACGTCTACGCGGGGAAATCGACGTCGGCGCTGGGCTGGTACGAGCTGCATCTACGGACCTCTTTGAGCTGGATCAAGGCGCTCAACCTTGCTGTCGACGCACCGCTCATCGACGTCGGCGGCGGGGCCTCCACTTTGGTTGACGATCTGCTGGACGCCGGCCACCGGTCTATCACGGTGCTCGATATCTCTGAACAAGCGCTGTCTTCGGCCAGAACCCGCTTGGGAAAGAAAGCAGATCTGGTTACATGGTTGGCTGAGGATATCACTTCCGTTGAGCTTCCAGCGCATCGTTACGCGGTGTGGCATGACCGGGCGGTGTTTCATTTTCTCACCGAGCTTGAACAACAACGCCAATATCGGGCCAACCTCGTGCACGCGTTGCAGCCAGGTGGGCTCCTGATCATCGGAACTTTCGCGCTCGAGGCACCGCCCAGGTGCAGTGGTCTGCCCGTTCATCGTTACAGCCAGGAACAGTTGAGTAACACGCTCGGTGAGGAATTCAAACTGGTGAAGCATCATAAGGAACTGCACGTTACGCCCGGCGGGGTGGAACAAGTTTACCTCTATTGCCAATTTTCAAAGGACTAGCAGCTGATGGACGCGATGCTTTGCTGTTGATTACGCTGGGTGCGGTTTTAGTACTGAGCCCGCTAACCAGGGGCGTCTGCCATCGTCTGGGCGTGCCCGTATCCGTCGGATATATCACGTTCGGTCTCGCAATAGGTGCGCTGGTGAAATCGTGGGACGGATCATCGCCCGTGTTTAGCGGGGCGTTCGAGGCCCTGGCGCAGCTTGGCGTCGTCGCGCTCCTGTTTCGCGTCGGACTGAGGAGCCACACCAGTGCGCTTGTGGAGAAGCTTCCGGACGCGAGCCTCATTTGGCCAAGCAATGTTGTGGGCAGTCTCGCGATCGGGTACCTGATTTCCCGCTACGGCCTGCAATGGTCGGTTGAAACCAGCCTGGTAATTGCAACCGCGTTCAGTGCCACCAGCATCGCCGTTTCGGTATCGGTCTGGGACGAGGCGGGCAAGATGGACTCCGATGGCGGTCAGACTCTGCTCGATGTGGCCGAGCTGGATGACCTGTCGGCCGCGGTGTTTTTGGCGGTTCTGCTGGGTACGCTGCCCGTGCTGCTGAACGGGGAGGGCGGTCTATGGCTTCGAGTGGGTACTTCGTCACTCGAAATTCTGACCAAGTTAGCCTTGTTCATTTTTGCCTGCTACCTGTTCGCCCACTTTGTCGAGGCCGACTTCACGAGATTCAACCGCCGGCTGAGCGATACGCCGGCATCGCTGACCATCTCGATTCTCGGTGCAGGCCTGGTGATAGCCGCGTTTGCCGACTTCCTTGGATTTTCGATCGCCATCGGCGCGCTTTTCGCGGGGCTTGCTTTCAGCAGGGATCCGGAGGCTGTGCGTACCGACGGTCACTTCTCCTACTTCTACGATTTCCTGACACCGTTCTTCTTCATTCACATCGGCATGCAGACCGACCTGGCGGTTTTGTTCAAGGCGGTCGATGTTGGCCTCGTGCTGTTCGTTTCCGCCCTGGCGACGTGCATTGTGTCTCCAGTAATGCTACGTCGAATGCTGAGCGGTGCGCAATCTGGTTAGGGTCAACCCGTTGCGGGCTAGTCGGCCGTGTCGAACAAGAGGTCGACAACCGGGCATTCGGGTACGTCGCCGCCATCGCATTCCGCCGCCATTGCCCGCAATCCTTTCTCCAGTCTGCGCAGATCGGCAACTTTACGCCTTACGTCGTCGGCGTGCGACAGGGTGGACTTCACTTCGGCGCACGTATAGGTTTCGCCATCGGCCAGATCGAGCAGCGCGCGAATCTCATTGAGCGTGACCCCCAAGGGTGGGCACCGGCTCTATTCCGTGTTTTGCTCTTTTGGAACCGCGCCTTGTCCGCCGATTCAGGAACCGCTGGCAAACGGTGGATCAAATCCGCCCTCATGCTGCGCGTGATTTGCGGTAACTCGCAGGCTTATTCGACCGTCACACTCTTTGCCAGGTTGCGCGGCTGATCCACGTCGCAGTTTCGTTCGAGCGCTGCGAAGTAGGCAAGAAACTGCAGTGGGATCAACATCGCGATAGGGCTTAGCAGTTCATGCGTGACGGGAACCGCGACCTCGTCGTCCACCATTGTACCGTTGCATTGTGCGCGGGATTGTGTGATTGCCAGAACGGGCCCCTGGCGCGCTTTTATCTCCGCTATGGACGCCAGATTACGTTCCACCAGATCGTCGTCCGGCACCAGCACCACAGTCGGAGTTGATTCCGTGATCAGCGCGATGGGCCCGTGCTTCAACTCCGAAGCAGGGTAAGCCTCGGCATGAATGTAGCTCACTTCTTTCAGTTTCAACGCGCCCTCCATGGCAAGCGCATACCCGTAGTTGCGGCCGATAAAATAAGCATGATCGTAGTGCGCGTATTTTGCAGCCAGGCGTCGATAGTCGGCCTCGTGTATAAGCAAGTCATCAACCAGATCGGGTAGCGATTCCAGCGCCTCGATCAGGCGCCGGCCCTCGCCGGGCGACAGATCGCGCATGCGCCCCAGAAACAGCGCAAGCAGCGTGAACGCGATCAATGTCGAGACGAAGGTCTTGGTGGATACCACCGCGATCTCCGGCCCCGCATGGAGATAAATGCCGCCCGCACATTTTCTGGCTATAGTGCTGCCGACGACATTGACAATGCCGCGCACTGTTCCGCCTTTGCGCTGAATTTCATCGATTGCAATCAGGGTGTCCAGCGTTTCGCCTGACTGGCTGACCGCCAGGTACAGCGTGTCATGCTCGATGATCGGATTACGGTAGCGAAACTCCGCGGCCACTTCCGCATCCACCGGTAAGCGTGCCAGGCGTTCGATGAGTTTTGCGCCCAGCAGGCCGGCGATGTATGCCGAGCCGCAACCGATCACTTTGATGCGTTTGAAGCTTAGTAACTCTTTGGCGCTGATATTCAATCCGTCCAGCCGCGCGCTGTGAAATCGCTTGTCCAGCCGCCCGCGCAGGGTCCTGCGAATGCACTCCGGTTGTTCGTGAATTTCCTTGACCATGAAATGGGCGTGCTCTGCCTTGTCGTAACTGCCGTCACTGACCTCGATTGCCGCGGGCGCTCTGGCGATTGGTGCCGCGTCCAACGTGGATACTTCATAGCCTGAGGCTGTCAATCTCGCCACTTCGCCGTCTTCCAGATACACGACTTTCTGCGTATAGCGCACCAGCGCCGCGCTGTCGGATGCAACGAACGATTCGCCGTCGCCGATGCCGAGAATTACCGGACTTCCGTTACGCGCTGCGACGATTTCGTCGGGATGGGCTGTATCGATTACCGCGATACCGTAGGTGCCGGTGATCGATCGCAGCACCGTGCGTACAGCGTCGTCCAGGCGTTCCGCGTCTACGCGCGCAATCAGATGCGCAAGAAGCTCGCTGTCGGTATCGGAAACTATCTCCACGCCCTGGGTGAGCAACTGTTCGCGCAGCGTGCTCGCGTTTTCGATAATGCCGTTGTGAACTACGGCAATCCGTTGTGAATTGTCGCAATGCGGATGCGCGTTGATGTCGTTCGGCACTCCATGCGTAGCCCAGCGCGTGTGACCGATGCCGGTTTGAGAACGTATACGCTTCGGCAGGGTGCCGATCACTTCACGGACTTTTCCGCACGCCTTGTAAACGGCGAGTTTACCGGCGCGATGCACAGCGATACCGGCGGAATCGTAGCCGCGGTATTCCAGGCGGCGCAGTCCTTCGGTCAGCACCGGCATCGCTTCCCGGCGTCCCACATAGCCGACGATTCCGCACATGGTTGTTACCCGTAGATGATGCGGCGAATCTGCCGCGTGGTGAGTTGTGGTGCCGCAAAACGCCGTTCGCCGAGTTCGCGCTGGATTTGCGTGTATATGGCGTCGTTTCGCAGCCCGGAGGCCTGCAGCGCTGTGTGGCGTTTGTGCACGAATCCCTCGACCGGGTCGGTGAAGAATTCGATAACCTCCGCGACGAGACGCGCAGCACTGGACTGGCTGATACCGGTTGTTCGGGATATATGTGCCTGCAGCAACTCGAGATCATCATCCATCGGCCAATATTGCCATGCTTCTTGGAAATATCTACAAATCTACCCGATTATGGGCAGAATACTCAAATATTCAGTAGCAGAGAAATCCGGAGCAGCCGTATTGCTCCTTAGGACAGGCGTCGAAAGGTATCGCGAATTGACCTGTGGGTTACGCCATCACT
>JAOTYY010000201.1 GCA_029861595.1 Gammaproteobacteria bacterium | reverse complement strand
CAACTACCGCCAGCGTATCGCGTTTGTCCGACGATGCGACACCGGTCGCACGAGCGATTCCTGTCAACCTGTCACGTGTAATGCCCAGGTTTCGCATCACCCGCTGACGTTCGGTGCCGGCACCGATATCCATCAACATCGCCCGACCTGCACCGCCGGCCTTTGCCTGCAACCCGACGCTGGCGGCCATGATCCCCCGGTCGCCCCCGGCCGCCGCTATGGCGTTGTCTCGGAACCGCACGATAACCTCGCCCGGCACGAAATCGGCGCTGGGATCGAAGCCGCCTGCTGACAGGATGGACTGACCGATGGTCAGCAGGTAATTGCTCGCACCGGAGGCCGCGCACACTTCCACGTAGTAAATACCGGTGGTGGGCACGGTGATCTGCTCGGTGGTGTTGCCGTTCGCAGTGGAACTCGCGACGACCATTGCGCCACCAGGGTTTTTGGCACAATTGGTTTGACACTGCCCATTGCCATCCGAGCAGCTGCCGTCGAGCAGGTGCATGTCGAGATCGTTGTTCGCTTCGGCGATGGTCAGACGCAGGGTCTGATTTTGCGCGGCCGTGATGCGATACATGTCGCGTTCGTCGCCGGAATCGGATGAATGGCCCAGCGTCGGGCCGGCGAACGGCAGATTTACATAACCGCCGATGGTGGCTGGATTGGGGATGGACTGCGCCGCAGTAAAGCTCTGATTGGAAACCGGTGCCGAGGATATCTGATTCACATCCCCGTCTGCGTCCGTGCTTTGCGGCGCGCTGATCACGCCCCCGAGGTCCGTTGTGTCGACAACACCACCGCCACCGCCATCGCTGCCGCCGCAGGCAGCGAGCCACAACGGAACAACGGCAAAAGCGAGCCAGCGCAAAAGTGGAAATCGGTATTGAATCACTGGAAACCCCCGGCGGGTACGGAACTGCGTGTGGTCGTAGAGCGGCAAGAAGTTAGCAAAACTGTAGTGCTGATACCGTGAAGGGATTCACGGAGGCACCAGCGAACGTTTTCCGGAGCCGGTCAGCGCGTGGGAGTATGATCTGGAGCGGGTGAGGGGAATCGAACCCCCGTCATCAGCTTGGGAAGCTGAGGTTCTACCATTGAACAACACCCGCCAACGTCCTGGTGCCGATTCTACATGATCCGAGGGTACTGAGCGTTTCCTGACTGTCTTTCACCCGCTTCCTGCGGGAGAGAGTTTGGTCTCCAGAAGCTTCCCTGTTTCCTTGGAGGAAGAAGGTGGAGGAAATCTCGATTGTTCAGCTATTGAGTGTCTGCCACACGTCACGTAAGTGGCCGGAGACTTTCAAGTAAAAGCAACCGGAACACTGAGCGTATGCCCATAAAAATGCGGCTTCGGGCTAAAGCATGGCGCCGGGTCACCGCTACCGTACGCGAGGGCAACTCGCTCTCCCGTGCGGAGCGGACCCTTTGCAACTGAACGGGATATATTCAGATATCTATCGCAGGCTCGCGAGCGACGATGCGTTGTTTCCGGCGCTGCCCGAAACGGCGGTGAAACTGCACGGGATCATGGAGCAGCCCCACTGCGAGATTCGCCTGGTCGCGAAAATCGTCCAGGTCGACGCGGGGCTCGCCGCTTTTCTCATGCAGTGCGCCAACAGCCTGAGGTATTACACTCGCGTCGCGCCGCAGGACCTCGAATGCGCGATACGCCGCATCGGGCTCAAAGAAACCGGTAATTTCGCCGTCAGCTACTTCTGCCGCTCCACCTTCCAGGGCAACAACAGCCGCGTTAGTGCATTGCTGAGGAAAGCGTACGCCGATGCCGTACGCGTCGCCTCGCTCAGCAGTCTGCTCGCCGCAAAATCGGGCGTCCCGCAAGGCAAGGCAATGCTGGCCGGGCTGCTGCAGGATATTGGTCTGCCGCCCACGTTGAACTGCATCGCACAGACCAAGCCCCATTTGCTAGACGACCAGGATCTGCTGGATCAGGCGCTCGATCAATTATGCCCGCTGGTGAGTGCAACGATTCTGCAGAAATGGCGCTTCGATGACGAACTGCTGGGGGTGGTACGCAGCCGAAAGGACTGGTATCGGGATCAGGGTCCTGCGGACCTCGCCGATCTGGTGCTGATCGCGCGTCTGCACGCGGCAATTGGCACACCGGACTTCAGCAACTGCCCACCGCTCATCAAGCTGCCCGCCTTCGCTAAACTCGACCTCGGTGAATTGACACCGGACAACAGCCTGCAGATGGTGGCCGAATCCCGCGACGAGATCGAGGAGATCCGCAGCCTGCTGGGCAGCTAGGCGTTTGTTGAAAAGTACGTCCTGTGCTTTTTCAACGCGCTGCGTCGAGAATGCGATTATCGACCGGCTGCGTTAAACTGAGCGGCCATGCAAGTAGTTATCAACGGTCAATCGAGAGACTTGCCGAACGGCGCCACCGCGGCCGATATCATCGAGCTGCTGGGCCTGCAGGGCAAGCGGCTGGCGATGGAGATCAACGAAGAGATCCTGCCGCGCAGTCAATACCCGGACCACACTTTGCGCGACGGCGACCACGTCGAAATCGTGCACGCTATTGGAGGCGGTTGAAAGACAATGAGTACAGCCGAGCTGAGCGGCAAAGTCGACGATGCGTTACAGGTTGGCACCCGAACGTTCACTTCCCGGCTGCTGATCGGCACCGGTAAGTACAAAGATATCGAGGAAACCGGACGCGCCATCGAAGCCAGTGGCGCCGACGTGGTTACGGTCGCCATCCGGCGAACCAACATCGGCCAGAACCCGGACGAGCCGAACCTGCTGGACGTGGTGCCGCCCGATCGTTACACCATTCTTCCGAACACCGCCGGCTGTTATAACGCCAAGGACGCCGTGCGTACCTGCCGTCTGGCGCGTGAGCTGCTGGACGGGCACAACCTGGTGAAGCTCGAAGTGCTCGGCGACGAGAAGACGCTGTTCCCGGACATCACCGAAACGCTGGTCGCGGCCGAGCAGCTGGTGGCCGACGATTTCGACGTGATGGTCTATACCTCGGACGATCCGTTGATCGCCAAGCGCCTGGAGGAAATGGGCTGCGTATCGGTCATGCCGCTGGCGGCACCGATCGGCTCGGGCCTGGGCATTCAGAACCGCTACAACATCATCGAAATCGTCGAGAACGCGGGCGTGCCGATCATCGTCGACGCTGGCGTCGGCACGGCCAGCGATGCCGCGATTGCGATGGAGCTCGGCTGCGACGGCGTGCTCATGAATACCGCGGTCGCGGCCGCCGAGAATCCCCTGCTGATGGCTTCGGCGATGCGCAAGGCGATCGAGGCGGGCCGCGAGGCGTTTCTTGCCGGGCGCATGCCGCGCCGGCGCTATGCGTCCGCTTCCAGCCCGCTGGATGGAAAATTTTTCTAGCGCGTGCATTTTTGCAATACTTACGCGAAATGACCATTTTGTTGCACTAAAACCGCGCTTTGTCGCTGAACCTCAACGCACATAGTCACACGCTTCGTACTTTTGTACGCCGTCAGGGCCGGATCACTCCCGCCCAGCGGCGTGCGCTGCTTGCCCATCGCGATTTTCTGATCGACGATGACCACGGCGGCTTGCTGCGTGCCCGGAAGATCTTCGGCCGCCAGGCACCGCTGTGGGTCGAAATCGGCTTCGGCAATGGCGTCACCCTCGCCGCGCTGGCAGCAAACAAACCGGACCATGATTTTCTCGGCATCGAAGTGCACAAACCCGGCGTCGGCCGTCTGCTGCTCGCCATGGAGAAACAGCAGCTGCGCAACATCCGCATTGCGGAGGCTGATGCCATGGAGTTTGTCGAGCGCCGCATTGCCGAGACCAGCGTGTCGCGCATCCTGATTCTGTTTCCCGACCCGTGGCCGAAACAGCGCCAGCGCAAGCGCCGCCTGCTGCAACCGACGTTTGCCCGGACCCTGGCGCACAAACTGGTACCCGGCGGCGTCCTGCATCTGGCAACCGACTGGCCGGAATACGCCGGGCAGATGCTGGCGGTTCTGGAAGATATTCCGACTCTGCGCAACTGCAGCGGCCGCGGGCAGTACGCCCGCGCGCCCGACTACCGCATCCCAACGCGTTTTGAACTGCGCGGACTGCGCCTGGGCCATCCGGTGCGCGATCTGCTGTTCGAGCGCATTTGATGCCTGATTCACTCACTAGCCGAGGCCTGCCGGGCGTGTCTCGCATTGGCTTTGCGCGGCAACGGAAATAGTCGACTTGCAGGAAATCGCCCTCACCACCGAGATGACCGTCATTCTGGGTGTGCTCGCGCTCACCGTGTTCCTGTTCGTCTCCGAAGTGGTACGGGTGGACGTTACCGCGGTAACGATCATGGTGCTGCTGGGGTTGCTGACGATGATCCCGGGCCTTGAAGGGATCATCGACACGCGACACCTGCTCGACGGCTTCGGCTCGAACGCGGTCATCTCCATCGTCGCGCTGATGATCATCGGCGCGGGCCTGGACCGCACCGGGCTGATGGGGCGCCTGGCCGGGCTGATTCTGCGGTTCGGCGGTGCCACCGAAAAACGCATCATTCCGCTTATTTCCAGCACCGTCGGGGTGATTTCGAGCTTCATGCAGAATGTCGGCGCCGCGGCGCTGTTTCTGCCGGTGGTCAGCCGCATCTCGACGCGTACCGGACTGCCGATGTCGCGCCTGCTGATGCCGATGGGTTTTTGTGCGATCTGCGGCGGCACCATGACCATGGTGGGCTCCAGTCCGCTGATCCTGCTGAACGACCTGATTCTGAACGCCAACCGCACACTGCCAGGCGACCGGCAGATGGCTACGTTCGGGTTGTTCAGCGTCACGCCCATCGGCATTGCGATCGTGCTCACGGGCATCGGCTACTTCGTGCTGCTGGGACGCATGGTGCTGCCGGAGGCCAAAGGCGCCGACGGTGACCAGTTGCCGGCCAAGACCAGCGAGTATTTCGAACAGGTGTACGGGATCAACGGCGATCTGTTCGAAGCACGCGTCACCATCGACAGTCCGCTGGTGGGCCTGACCATCGAAGAGATCGAATCGCGTTTCGAGATCCCTTTCATTCTCGCCCAGCGCAACGGCGACGATCTCATCGTGCCCCCGCCGCGTGACGAGATCGTGTGGGTCAACAGCACCCTGGGACTGTTGGGGCCGCCCGAGCAGATGGCGAGCCTCGCGGCCGATCATTCGCTGGTGCTGAACGCCAAGCTGCAACAGCTTGCGGACGTGCTGAACCCGAGCCAGGCAGGCATCGCGGAGTTGGTCATTCCGCCGAGTTCGAACCTGGTAGGCCGCACGATTCGGGAAGTACGCATGCGCAAGACTTACGGGCTCAACGTGTTGCGCATTTTGCGCGGTGGCGACCCCATCGAATCCGAAAGCCTGCGCGATGAAACGCTTACGGCGGGCGATACACTGGTGGCGCATACCCGCTGGCGGGACCTGCACCTGCTGTCGGGCAATCGCGACTTCGTGATCATCACCGATCACCCGCACGAAGAGCTGCGGCCACACAAAGTGCGCTACGCGGTGTTTTTTCTCACTGCCGCGCTGGGCCTGGTTTTGTTCACCGACCTGCGTTTGTCGATAGCGCTGCTGACCGGCGCGGTGGGCATGATCCTGTCCGGTGTTTTGAGCATCGACGAAGCCTACGGCTCGGTGGACTGGAAAACGGTATTTCTGCTGGCGAGCCTCATACCGCTGGGCCTGGCGGTGGAAACCACCGGCACGGCCGCGTGGATTGCGCAGCAGACACTGGAGCTTTTAGGGGACGTACCGATCTGGGTGCTGCAAACCGTGCTCGGTGCGCTGGCGACGTTTTTCACCCTGGTCATGTCCAACGTCGGCGCGACGGTGCTGCTCGTACCGCTGGCAGTCAACATTGCGGTCGGGGCAGGCGCCGATCCCGCGGTGTTCGCGCTCACGGTGGCGATCTGTACCTCGAACTCGTTTCTCATCCCCACCCATCAGGTCAATGCGTTGATCATGGGCCCGGCCGGTTATCGGGTACGCGATTTTGTGGTCGCGGGGAGCATCATGACCGTGCTGTTCCTGATCGTGGCGCTGCTGATGCTCAACCTGATTTTCTGAGTGCCGCCGCCATGCCCGGCACAGCGAATCTCTCGAGCCGTTGACGCGTATGCAACCGTTTACCTGCACATCCGTTACCGGCACCGATCCGCGCGCCGTCGTTGAGCGATGCCGCGCGCAACTCACCGGGCTGTCCGAAGGCGCCGATTTCGGCTTCGTTTACGTGACCTCTGTAATGCTGCCCCACATGGACGAACTGCTGCGTACGCTGCGCAAGGTTACCGGTGTGCAGCAGTGGCTGGACTGCGGCGGTATCGGTGTCTGCGCCAACGACCGGGAGATCTACGATGTGCCGGCGGCGGCGATCATGCTGGCCAGCTTCGCGGCCGACACGTGGATGGCGTTGTCGACGCACGATTTCGACCAGACGCTGGACCGCGCAACTGCCTGGGAGGCGCGGTTCCCCGGCAGCCTCGGGATGGTGCATACGGATGGCGAAGCGGCGCTTCAGGATGGACGACTGCAGCGGCTGGCCGAGGAACTGGCCAACACATTTTTGGTCGGCGGCTTGAGCTCCGGCGAAACCGCCGGCATCAGTTCGCGTCAGGGTATCAGCGGCGTGTTGTTTGCACCCCAGGTCACCGTTGCCGTGGACCACACGCAGGGCTGCACACCGATTGGCCCGCGGCACCGAATATCCAGCGCCGAGCGCAATATCGCCATTACCCTGGACGATCGTCCTGCGCTGGACGTGCTGCGCGAAGATATCGGCGAGGTGATGGCACGCGACATGAGCCGTGCCGGAAACTACATGTTTGCCGCGTTGAGCGTACCGGGTTCCGACACCCGCGACTACATGGTGCGCAACCTCATCGGCATAGACGAGCAACGCGGCCTGGTAGCGATCGGGGATGATCTGCGGGGGCAAAGCGAGCTTACGTTCTGCCGGCGTGACGGCGCGAGCGCGCGCGAAGACCTGACGCGAATGACAGACGCATTGCGCGAGCGCGTCGGCGACCAGCCCATACGCGGCGGGGTTTATGTGTCCTGTCTGGCGCGCGGCCGTCATCAGTTCGGCGACGACAGCGAGGAAGTGCGCGCTATTCAGAACGCCCTGGGAGGTTTCCCACTAGTGGGATTCTTCGCCAACGGCGAGATCTTTAATGGACGAGTATACGGTTACACTGGTGTGCTTACGCTGTTTCTGTAGATCAGCAGAACGGGTTTCTGTATGCAATATCGCAAGCTTGGCAATACCGACGTCGATGTCAGCGTTATTGGTCTGGGCACCATGACCTATGGACAACAGAACACCGAGCGCGATGCCCACTCGCAACTCGATCTCGCCGTCGATCAGGGCGTCAACTTCGTCGATACGGCTGAGTTATACGCATCCCCCACCTCGGCGGAAACCCAGGGCCTGACCGAGAAGTACATCGGCACCTGGCTTGGGACTCGTCAGGATCGCGAGCGGCTGATCATCGCCTCGAAGGTCTGCGGGCCGAAGTGGCCGCAGTGGATTCGCAACGGTCCCAAGCTCATCAGGGCACACATCCGCGAAGCGGTGGACGCCAGCCTGCAGCGACTGCAGAGCGACTATATAGACCTGTATCAGATCCACTGGCCGGCGCGCGCAACGAACTATTTCGGCAGCCTGGGTTATGAACACAAGCCCGGTGAAGACGGTACGCCGATCGAGGAGACGCTGCAGGCTCTGGCGGAAATCGTCGCCGAGGGCAAGGTGCGTTACCTGGGTGTATGCAACGAAACGCCGTGGGGGGTGATGCAATTCCTGCGGCTCGCCGAACGCAAAGGCTACCCGCGAATCGTCAGCATTCAGAACCCGTACAACTTGCTGAACCGTACCTTCGAAGTCGGACTTGCCGAGGTGGCTTGCCGGGAACAGGTTGGACTACTGGCTTATTCGCCTCTGGGCTTTGGTGTGCTCTCCGGAAAATACTTGAACGGGCAGAAACCGCACGGCGCGCGCCTTACTGTATACGATG
>JAOTYY010000200.1 GCA_029861595.1 Gammaproteobacteria bacterium | reverse complement strand
CAGCGAGCATCCCGATCTCACCTATGTGCTGGGGTTGCAGGAGGCGGTCGTGGTGGCAATGGCCGACGGGTTCGCCCGGGCATCGGGCAAGCTCGCCGCCTGCAACGTGCACGTTGCGCCAGGGCTTGGCAACGCGATGGGCTCGCTGTTCAATGCGAGCTGGTTTGGCTCACCGATGCTGATCACGGCCGGGCAGCAGGAGATCGGGCACGGCCTCACCGAGCCCATGCTGTATGGGCCGATGGTGCCGATGGCAAGTCCGCTGGTGAAATGGGCGACAGAAGTTACGCGCCTCGCGGACCTGCCGCGGATCGTGCGACGCGCTGCCAAGCTCGCGCTCACGCCGCCGACTGGTCCCGTGTTCCTGTCGTTGCCGGGGGACATCCTCAATCAGCGCGCCGCCGTCGAGTTGGGTCAGCGCACGCGCGTGGACGCTGCGGCTCGGCCGTCTGAAGAAACACTCGCCACACTTGCCGACCGTCTGCTGGCCGCGCGCGCGCCGGTGCTCATTGCTGGCCACGAGCTTGCAACCAGAGACGCGCTGGCCGAAGCGGTGCAGCTGGCGGAGCTGCTGGGGGCTCCCGTTTACCAACAAACCGTCCCCTATGGCGCACACTTCCCGTCTGAGCACCGCGCTTTCATGGGAGCGCTCACCCGGGTGCAGCAGCAGGTGCGGGAAACGCTCGAGCCCTACGATCTGCTCGTGTGTATCGGCGCCGACGTGCTGCGCATGTCGGTGTGGAGTGAGACCGATCCACTGCCGCGCGATCTGCCTATAGTCCAGATCGCCGAGCGCGACTGGGAGCTTGGCAAGAACTACCCTGCCGAGATCGCTGTGCGTGCCGACGTGAAGCAAACCCTCGGTGCGCTGTGTCCTGTCGTCGGGCAACGCCGCAGCGCCGACCGCGCGCAAGCGGCGGATCAGCGCCTGCAGGAACTCACCGATGACAACTGGTCGGCCAGGCGGGACAAGCTCCGCAAGCAGACATTCGCCGCTGCCGAAACCGTTCCGATCGATCCCGGTTTCCTGATGTCGCGCATCGCGGAAGCTCTGCCGCGCAATGCAGTCGTTGTCGATGAGGGGCTCACCAGTGCGCAGGCGCTGCTCTCATTGCTGCCGTTCAACGATGCTCGCTCGTACTACGGACTTGCGAGCGGCGGTATCGGATTTGCGATCGCGGGCGCGATCGGTATCCATCTGGCGTTGCCCGACCGGCCGATGCTGGCGCTGATCGGTGACGGCAGCGCAATGTACAGCATCCAGGCGCTGTGGACCGCGGCGCACTTGAAGCTCCCGATCACGTACGTAATCGCCAACAATCGTGGCTACCGGATCCTCAAGCAGCGGCTCAAAGCGTTTCACGGTAATGAAAACTTCGTCGGCATGGATTTCCGCGATCCCGAGATAGATTTCGTCGGGCTGGCGACCTCGCTAGGGATGGAAGCGAGACGGGTAACGGCGCCCGCTGACGTCGGCCCGGCGCTGGAAGCCGCATTGGCCAGCGGTCGACCGACCTTGCTCGACGTTGCGGTGCGCGAGTCGCTGTGAGGCGCGAGGGGTTGCGTGGCCGCGAGGCTGCGGCAGCCCGGTTGGGGGAGTCGCTGGTGATCGACGATCCCTCGAAACCCATGACCTAAGCGGCTTCGTCCGGACCCCCACGCCGCTTCTGCAGCAGCAGACCGAACTCCCGGCAGGCGTCGGTGGCCGTGAAGATACCGGCCAGTTTGCCTTTGCGGGTGACTACCACGGAACCTACGTGTCGCTCGGCCATTTCGAGCAGCACCATGTCGAGCGGCGCGTTTAGATCCACTGTGTAGGACTCCGGCTGATACGCATCGGCCACACTCAGGCCGCCCGGCTCCGGGTAGTCGAAATCCGGACCCAGCAGGAGTTTGATATCGCGATCGCTCAACACACCCGCGAGCGCGCGTTCGTCGATCACCGGCAAATGCCTCACGTGGTGTTCGCGCATCAGTGCCTGGGCATCGGCAAGGCTCGATTGCAGCTCCACCGCATAGGGAAACGGAGTCATGACGTTTTTCATGACTGGGATGGTTCGCATGGCCTGAAGTCCGCTGTGTCGGTGCACCATAATGGAATCGCTCGCGATCAGACTCTTGATAAGGGTCAAGCCATCGCCTTGTCCCATATTCCGTGCGCCGCCGGTTGTTGGATAATGTGACCGTGATTGCTAGTGTCGGAAGTGCCAATGGATGAGTCTCAGCTGATCGGACCGAATGATCCGCCGCCGTTTTCGACGTTCAACGGCGAAGGCGCTGCGCAAGTCCTTTTTGTTTGCGATCACAGCGGACGTGCATTCCCCGAACGCCTGCAGCAGCTGGGGCTGGCTGACTGGGTGCTCGGAAAGCACGTGGCCTGGGACATTGGTTCGGGCGATGTGGCGCGGCGGCTGGCAAACCGTTTCGATGCGCCGTTAATCGAAGCCAACTATTCCCGTCTGGTTATCGATACGAACCGTCCACCCGACGATCCCACGTTGTGCACACCTTTGAGCGAAGGTATCGCCATTCCAGGAAACATCGATATTGACGATGCTGCAATCGCGGCCAGGCGCGCGTCGTTCTTCGATCCCTATCACGCGGCTGTGGATGCGCGCCTGGCGTCCATGCAGGCGCGCGGTAACGTGCCGGCGCTGATCGCGATTCACAGTTGCACCCCCGTGTTCGACCGGGTGGTAAGGCCCTGGCACATCGGTGTGTTGTGGGATAAGGATCCGCGTATCGCCGTGCCGTTGTTGGAGCGGCTCGACGCCGTGGAAGGCGTGTGTGTCGGAGACAACGAACCTTATTCCGGGCGCCACCCGCACGACTACACGATGGATCACCATGGCGAAGCAGGGCATATTCCCCATGTGTCGATCGAATTGCGGCAGGACCTTATCGACAGCGCAGAAGGGGCGGACCGATGGGCGGGGATTTTGGGTGATGCGCTCGAGGAAATCCTCGCAGACGACCGATTGTATGCGTTGCTCGACTGAAGAAAGATAAACGCTAGGTTGGTGGTGGTGCTCCGAACGGCCACCGTACAATGCGGGCCACAAATGCCTGATCGCCAGCCGTTCGCTGCAACGCCCGGGGATGCCGGAAGATCTGCTGGGTGCGCTGGTGTTCCTGGCCAGCCCGGCCAGTGACTTCATCGCCCGGTCAGACACTCGCCGTGGATGGCGGATCGATCAACACCTGATGACAGGACACCGTAGATGAAACTCGCCCGTTTTGACAATGACCGGCTGGGGCTGGTCGATGACGATGAGATCATCGATGTGAGCACTGCGCTGGATGCACTGCCGGCGTTGAGTTGGCCGGTCCCCGCCGGTGACTGGTTGATCAGACATCTCGAACAGCTGCGCGGACCGATTCGTAAAGCCGCGCAATCAGGTGCCCGCACGGCGCTCGCCGGCGTAACCTTGCGCAGTCCCGTCGCCAATCCTTCGAAAATAGTCGCCGCGCCAGTGAACTACCGCAAGCATCTCGAAGAATCCCGCGCGGACGAGGGGATCAACTACGGGGGGCATGTGCGAACCATTGACGAACTGGGTGTGTTCCTGAAGTCGTCTACATCACTGGTCGGCGCGGGGGATGGCGTGGTACTCAGCTGGACCGAACGGCGCATTGATCACGAGCTGGAACTGGCGGTGATCGTGGGCAGTGAGGGCTACTGCATCGCACGGAATGATGCGCGACGACACATCGCCGGTTATGCGATCGGGCTCGACATGTCCATTCGCGGCACGGAAGATCGCAGTTTTCGCAAATCGCTGGACAGTTTTACCGTGCTCGGGCCCTGGCTGGTAAGCGCCGACGAACTTGCCGATTGCACGGATCTCACACTGACGCTGTCGGTCAACGGCCAGGTGCGTCAGCAATCCAGCACTGCACACTTGATCTGGGACGTGCCTAAGCTCATCGAGTACGCATCGTCCGCCTATCGATTGTATCCTGGCGATATTATTCTGACCGGCACGCCCGAAGGCGTAGCGCCGGTGAAGCCCGGAGATGTGATGGACTGCCGGATTGCGGGAATCGGCAGCATGTCGGTGGCGATACGTTAGCCGGCACGGACGGGCCGGCTGAGACAACACTCAATTTGCGGGACAGGACACCAGGTATGAACGAAGTTGCTGCACGAAACGAGTATTACGAGCGTCTGGCACCGAGCAATCTCGCACCGCTTTGGGAGGTGCTTTCGAAACTGGTGACGCGCGAGCCGGTCACGGAGTCCGTGCCTTGTCACTGGCGGTATGACGAAATACGCCCGTTGGTGCTGGAAGCGGGCGGGTTGATACGCGCCGAAGAAGCCGAACGGCGAGTGCTCATTTTGCAGAACCCGGGTCTCGGCGAACGTGTCGGGGCGACAGAAACGTTGTTCGCCGGTCTGCAGATGATCCTGCCGAACGAGGTCGCGCCGGCCCACCGGCATACCCCAAGCGCCCTGCGGTTCATCGTCGAAGGGGATGGCAAAGCCTTCACCTCGGTGGACGGTGAGCGCGCCTATATGCAGGTCGGCGACCTGGTGTTGACACCGAATTGGGCCTGGCACGACCACGGTCACGAGGGCGACGTGCCGATGGTCTGGCTGGACGGCCTGGACATACCGCTGCTGCGCCAACTGGGTCCGGTTTTTGTCGAACACTATCCGCGAGCACAGTTCCCCAGCAACCGCGCGCCGGGCTCGACGACTGCGCTCTACGGACAAAACATGCGCCCGGTCGACGATTCGTTCGAGCAGCCGCACAGTCCCATGTTCCACTACCCGTACGCGCAGGCACGTGCTGCGCTGGACGCGTTGGCTGGATCGACCGATCCCGATCCGCGGCGTGGCTGGTGCATGGAGTACATCGACCCGACGCGGGGTGGTCCGATCATGCCGACACTGTCAGCGTTTCTCTCGCTACTGCCGGCGGGATTCGCCGGCCGCGTGCGACAGACTACCGAGGGACAGGTGTTTTCGTGCGTGGAAGGAACGGGGCGAACGGTCATCGACCCGGACGGGAAAGAGCCGATCGTATTCGAATGGGGTCCTCGCGACCATTTCGTGATCCCGACTTGGGTACCGTATCGCCACGAGATCGACGAGCAGGCGGTAGTTTTCAATTATTCAGACGCCGGTGTGCAAAAACTGCTGGGCCTGTATCGGGAGCAGTAGCCGGGCAACCCGACTGCTACCCGGGTTGTCCGGAAGGGTGCAGAAATTCGGGACAGTCCTCGATTTGGTGGATCGTCGTCACACCGGAGCGAACTGGGGAATGTCCCCACGAAGTTTACGCAGTACGCAGACCACCGCCTTTATCCCTCGTGCGGGTAAGTGCTCGCCATATTCTCGGAACGCGACCTCGGCGGTCGCGGCGTCACTCAGCGCCCCGATGCGTTGGTCGTAACTGGGATCCTCGAGGGCGTGGTCGTTCAGCGAAAACACGAAGCAGCCTCCCGGCGGCAGCAGCGCAATGACCTGGTCGATCATTTCTGCCGGGGCGTGACTGGGGCTGAACACACCGACCGCAGCGATGTGCGCGTAGTCGCCCGCTGAAGCGGGGAGCGGATTGTGCAGATCCGCGTGGATCAGGTTTCGGTAGACACCCGGCTTGGCGCGGGCATACGCCAGCATTTCTTCTGAAAAATCGCTGCCGTCGATAGTCTCGAAACCGGCGGCTTTGAACGCCTCGCCCGACAATCCGGTTCCGCAACCCAGATCGAGCAACGGTGCACTGCTGTTTACTGCCAGATTCGCCAATGCGTGGGCACAGCGGGTGGGCGTGACATAACCGTTAGCCCTGACCTCTTCTTCGTAGGTCGCCGCCCAGTCCTTGTACAGGTTTCTGGTGGACTCGGCGTCCTCGACCGCGTATGCGCTATCCAGATAGCCTTTGCGTTCGCCCGACATGGTCTTTCCATTCTGTTTGAGACCCAGAAGAACGTACTCAGCATAACACCGTCGCCGTGCCAGTTGCGCGCGCAATCCTCGTGGATGCTTTTTCGCGGTAACCTGCTACCCTTCCGACGATTCCCGACTTTATCCAGGTCCCGCGCAGTGCCGACAAGATCCAGGGTCGATCGTGGGAAATTTTGCGAGGATCCTTACATGAGCGAAGCACTCATCATCGACGGCATACGCACGCCCATCGGCAAGTTCGGCGGCGCCCTTTCGGGTGTGCGGCCCGACGACCTGCTGGCCCATACCTATCGGGCGCTGGTATCGCGAACAGGCATCGACCCGGCGTTGTTGGACGACGTCTATGCGGGCTGTGGTAATCAAGCCGGCGAGGATAACCGGGACGTGGCGCGGATGGCCGTGCTGCTGGCGGGTTTCCCCGCAGATGTGCCGGGCGTGACGGTCAATCGCAACTGCGCCTCCGCGCTGGAGGCGGTAAACCTGGCGGCGAAATCGATTATCGCCGGGGAAGGTCAGGCCTATGTAGGCAGCGGCGTGGAATCGATGAGCCGTGCACCTTGGGCGATGCCCAAGCCGGAGCGGGTTCCCACCAACCAGGCCCCCCGGCTCTGGGACACCACCGTGGGTTGGCGGTTCAACAATCCGAACATGGAGGCGCTTTACCCGATCGTCAGCCTTGGCGAGACCGCGGAGAACGTCGCCGAGCAGATGCAGATCTCGCGCGGGGATCAGGACGAGTTTGCGCTGGAAAGTCAGCGGCGTGCGATTGCGGCCATCAACGCGGGGCGTTTCGAGGCAGAGATCGCGCCGGTCGAGGTTCCGCGGCGACGCGGCGGGCCCGAACGGGTGGACACCGATGAACACCCCCGCTACCGGCGCGACAACGGAACCTTCGAACTGGCCACCAGCCTCGAGGAGCTCGGTGAGCTGAAACCGGCGTTTCGCAAGGGTGGTACGGTGACTGCGGGCAATTCGAGCGGCATCAACGACGGGGCCGCCGCGCTGCTGCTGGCGAGCCACGAGAAAGCCGACGAGCTGGGATTGAAACCGCTGGCCCGCTGGATCGGCTCGGCGGCCGCCGGCATCGATCCTGGCATCATGGGACTCGGCCCGGTGCCGGCCACCCGGAAGCTGCTGGACCGCCTCGGGCTGAAGCTTGCGGACATCGAGCTGGTGGAACTCAACGAAGCCTTCGCGGCGCAATCGCTGGGTTGTATGCGTCAGCTCGGGCTGCGTCACGAAGTCACCAACGTCAACGGGGGTGCAATCGCACTGGGGCATCCGACCGGGTGTTCGGGCTCCCGCATTCTGGTGACGTTACTGCATGAGATGAAACGCCGGGCGCCCGAGGTCGATCGGCGCCCCTTCTACGGCCTCGCCACGTTGTGCGTGGGGGTGGGCATGGGCGTGTCGACCCTCATCGAATGGATTGGGGACTAGCCGTGCAGCGACCATTATCCGGGGTGCGGGTCATCGGCACCGATCAGTACATGGCGGGACCTTACTGCACCATGCTGCTGGCGGATGCCGGCGCCGAGGTGATCAAGATCGAACGCCCCGGCGCCGGTGATCCCAGGCGCTCGATGCCGCCTTTCGTGGAGCGCGATGGTCAGCGCAAGGCTGCCGGTTTCATGGGTTACAACCGTAACAAGAAAAGCGTGGCGCTGGACATGCGCAGCGCGCAGGGCCAGGCCGTCTTCAAACGGTTGGCCGGGGTCTCGGACGTGCTGGTGGACAATCTGCGTCCCGGTGCGCTGGACCGGGCCGGGCTTGGCTACGACACATTAAGTGCGCTGAACCCGCGGCTGATCTATGCTGTCATCTCGGGATTCGGGCGCTTGCCGGGCTGCCAGGGTCCCTACGGCGACCGGCCCGCCTTCGACATCGTCGCCGAGGCCATGAGCGGCATCATGCATCTGGTGGGCTTCGAAGATAAGCCGCCGTCCTGGACTATCTACGGCATGGCGGACGTTTATTCCGGCATGGTGACCGCGTACGGCGTGATGCAGGCGTTGTTCATGCGGGAGCGCACGGGGGTGGGGCAGATGGTGGATTCCGCCATGTACGACAACATGTTGTCGCTGAATGAGAGCATGGTGACGCTGCACGCCT
>JAOTYY010000417.1 GCA_029861595.1 Gammaproteobacteria bacterium | reverse complement strand
TATTGACCAGTCGGCGTTACTGTTGCTGGTCAAGCGCGGTTTCGCCCTGTCGCTGGACACCCGGCGCGACGACTGGAGCGAGCCGTATACGCCGGACGAATCGGTGGCAGCGGCCTGGTTGCAGGTGTACGCTGACACCCAGCGTTATTGGGACCTCTATGAACTGGCCGAAAAACTGGTCGACATCGAGGACTGGTTCCGGCAGTGGCGATTCCGGCATTTGACAACTGTGGAACGGATCATCGGCAGCAAGCGCGGTACCGGCGGCACGGCCGGTGCCAGTTATTTGCGCAAGGCACTGGAAACCCGCCTGTTTCCGGAACTCTGGGACGTACGCACGGCGCTATGAAAAAAGCTGCCGCCGGCCGGTGCATGCGCGGCTCGACCAGCCCCGGCCTGACCCTGCTCATCTTGGTGATTCTCGGACTCGTCGCGTGGATGAGTTATACCGGCGAAGGCGATGCGCTGGCAGTGTGGATGTCCTGGCCCTGGTGGGGGAAGGCGCTGACCATCGGTGTGCTGGTGCTGTTGTTTGCCGGCAACGGTCTCTGGGGCATGTTCGACTGGCCGAAGAAACCGCCGCCGGATTAAGGTGATAAACGATTGATTTGACTCCCCTCACCCTGATCCTCTCCCCAGTGGGGAGAGGGAATAGTCGAAAACGGAAAGTCTCCCGTGGGAGTGAGGCCGGGGGTCAGGATCTTCCTCCCCTCTCCCTCTGGGAGAGGGGCAATCACGTTTTCCCCTCTCCCTCTGGGAGAGGGGTCAGGGGTGAGGGTCTTCCCGCCGTGCACGTGCTATTAAATCGTGCACCAGCGCATGATCCGCGGTCAGCAATTCGTCGCGCAGCATGAGGTAAACCGGGCAGGGCAGCGACTGAAGATCGCTGAGATTGTCCATTCCGGGCGGCAACGTGTTGCTGTCGTCCAGGCGGTTGAGCACGACCGCCAGGGTGTGCAACCCGCGATTCGCAATCGCTTCCACACTCAACAACACATGGTTGATAACGCCAAGCCGGTCCGGCGCGACCAGCAGCACGGGCAGTTGCAGGCGCTCGGCGAAATCTGCGTTCAAACCGTCCAGCGCGAGCGGTGAATAAAAACCGCCGGCGCCTTCGACGAGCAAAAAAGTCGCGGTGTCCACGGCGTCGCAGGTCGCCGCGACCAGGTTCGCAAGGGTGGTGTCTACCTGTTCGATTCGCGCAGCTCGCTGTGGAGATATCGAGTGGCGCAGACGGTAGGCGGTGATCTGTGCCAGCGACTGACGGGCATTTACCGCCCGGTAATACGCCTCGCCGTCCGCCGGTACCAGTTCGCCGTCACGCTCTTGGCACCCGGACTCAACGGTCTTACGCGGTGCCACAGGCAGGCCCCGCGCGCAAAGCTGGTGCGCAATCTGCACGCCGATCCAGGTTTTACCGACACCCGTGTCGGTTCCGGTAACGAACAGGCCGCGGGTATTCAATCCGCCGCGTCCGGCGGTTCGCCGGTCAGGCGCTGCACGGCTTCGTGGTACTTCGCGGCGGTCTGCGCGACGATTTCTGCAGGCAGCGCCGGGCCGGGGGCTACTTTCCCCCAGTCCAGGGTTTCCAGGTAGTCACGCAGGAACTGTTTGTCGTAACTGGGTGGATTACGACCCGGCTGCCACGCCTCGGCTGGCCAGAAGCGTGACGAGTCGGGCGTCAGCACTTCGTCCATGAGCACGATTCCGCCGCTGCCGTCGAGGCCGAACTCGAACTTTGTATCGGCGATGATGATGCCGCGCTGGCGCGCGTGCTCGGCTGCTTCCCGGTAAATCCGCAAGCTCAGGTCGCGTACGCGCTCCGCGGTCTCGGGGCCGATTTCCGCCACCACGGCAGCGAAATCTATGTTCTCATCGTGCGCGCCCTGTTGTGCTTTGGTGGAGGGTGTGAAAATCGGTTCGGGCAGTCGCTCGGCGATGCGCAGGTCGGGCGCCAGCGGCACGCCGGAGACCGCGCCGCTGGCCTGGTAATCCTTCCAACCCGAGCCGATCAGATAGCCGCGCACGATGGCTTCCACCGGCAGTGGGCGGAGCCGTTGCGCGATCACCGCGCGATCCCGCAATACTTCGCGTTCCTCGGGCGTGGCACCGAGTTGTGTCGCATCCGTGTCCAGCAAGTGGTTGTCC
>JAOTYY010000199.1 GCA_029861595.1 Gammaproteobacteria bacterium | reverse complement strand
CAGTATCACGCGTATAACGGCACTTCCAAATTCAAGGATGCGGGCGCCTTCAAGGGACTGCGGGCGGTGTTCTCGGTGCATCCGGAACCGGTCACCATCGTGGCCCGCGCGGATGCCGGCATCAAACACCTCGACGACATCAAGGGCAAACGCCTTAACATCGGCAACCCAGGCTCGGGCACAAGGGGTACTTGGGAAGTGCTAGAGGAGGCACTTGGTTGGAAACGATCCGATCTGAAGCTCGCCTCAGAACTCAAGTCGGCCGAGATGAGCCAGGCGTTGTGCGACAACAAGATCGACGTGTACTTCTGGCTGGTGGGTCATCCATCCGGCTCTACCAAAGAAGCCATGACCACCTGCGACGCGGTCCTGGTCACAGCCACTGGCCCGGTGGTCGACAAGCTGGTCTCTGACAATTCGTTTTATCGCACAGCCACGATCCCGGGAGGGATGTATCGCGGAAATCCGGACGACGTGCAAACCTATGGTGTTGGCGCGACCTTCGTCTCGTCGACTGCTACCTCCACTGATACCATCTATCAAGTCGTAAAAGCCGTATTCGAAAATTTCGACGCCTTCAAGAAACTTCACCCCGCGTTCAAGAACTTGAAGGAAAGCGAGATGATCAAGGACGGGCTCTCCGCGCCGCTGCACGACGGCGCCGCGAAATACTACAAAGAAAAAGGCTGGATGTAGACAGCTCTAGAGCCGGGGAGGGGGAACCCCTCCCCGGCTGCCATTTTGATTGGGCACGGCCAGTCGAAAGGGCCGACGAGGCACTGCGTAACCGGTACAGCCGTAACTCGCTTGCGCCTCGTTCGTCCGCCAAAGCCACCGATGAGGAGTTGACGCTCCAAGTCACCTGCATTGGCCACCTGCGCCGAACCAGCGCCAAACGGATTAATCGCAAGGGGAGAGATGTCCTCCGGGGGGGCGATGATGGGAGAACGTGCGACCGGACTGATTCTGTGTTTTTCGATCGCGCTCGGGGGCGCAGGGGTGCCAGCGAGCGGATTCGCGGCAGACATGGTGATCGGCGCCGGGAGCGAGGCGAAGGTCCACTATACGGTGGGGCGTTCCATCTGCCGCCAGATCCAGAAGGGTGCCCAGGGGCTGAGTTGCGAAGTGCTGCGTATAGAGGGGCAGGATGCGGCGGAGCCTCTCGCCGTCCTCGGTTACGTGCGTGACGGCGCCATTGAGGTCGGTCTCGTACAGTCAGACTGGCAATACCACGCTTTCCTCGGTACCGGACCGGCCAAGTTCATGGACGTCAAATTCGACAACCTGCGTTCGCTCTTTTCACTGCACGGTGAACCGTTCACGATAATTGCGCGTCGGGACGCCGCCATCAACACGCTCGACGACCTGGTGGGTAAACGGGTCAACCTCGGCAGTCCAGGCTCCAGCCAACGAGTGATAATGGAGATGGTCATGCGGGCACGTGGCTGGACCCAGAAGTCATTTCAGTTCGTGGATGAACTGACGGATGCCGAACAGTCCTTGGCGCTGTGCCACAATCGAGTGCAGGCGATAGTTACCACGGTCTCCCATCCCAATGACGCTGTGGCCAAGACCCTTGAGCTTTGCGACGCAAAGGTGGTGGAAATTTCTGGACCCGAGATAGCAAAACTCATCGCGGACAATCGTTTTTTCGCGGTGACCGAAGTGCCAGCAGGCATCTACCACCGAGCAGCAACGGCCGTTAGGACTTTCGGCGTTAAAGTGACCGCGGTGAGTTCAGCGGACATTGACGACGATACAGCTTACGCGGTCGTCAAGACCGTGTTCGAAAACCTGGACAAGATTAAGAGAATTCACAGGGCGCTAGGAAATCTAATGCCGCGCCGCATGATGACGGACGGTCTTTCCGCGCCGCTGCATCCCGGAGCGATGCGCTATTTCCGCGAGCAGGGAATGATGTAGCGCGCCTCGAGCCTGGCGAGGAAAACACCTAACGGGGAACAACGAGATGAGTGAAAACGAGAACGGCGTTTCGTCGCCTGCCGGTCAAAACGCACTGCAGGACATGATCGCTGAGTCCGATACCGGGGGACGCACGCCCACCGGAATCGCAGCAAAGCTGCTGTGGGCGGTGCCGCTGGTATGGGCGGTATTTCAGCTCTGGTATGCCTCCCCCATGCCCTACATCGTCGGCGTGGCGATACTCAATAGCACCGAGGTACGTTCGATTCACCTTGGCTTCGCTATCTTTCTGGCGTATATGGCCTACCCCGCTCTGAAACGCTCGCCGCGTAACTACATCCCGATCCTCGACTGGATTCTCGCGTTGGTCGCGGCGTTTTGCGCGAGTTATCTGTTCCTCTTCTACACGCAAATTGCGGAGCGGCCAGGGTTGCCGAACACCATGGACCTGGTGGTTTCCGTCACCGGCCTAGTCCTCATACTGGAAGCTACACGGCGAGCGCTGGGTCCGCCCCTGGCCGTGGTTTGCATAGTGTTCATTATCTACACGTTCGCCGGACCCTGGATGCCCGATATTATCGCGCACAAGGGCGCCAGCCTGGGCAAGGGCATGTCTCACTACTACCTCACTACAGAAGGCGTGTTCGGAATTGCGCTCGGGGTATCGGCAAGCCTGGTGTTCCTGTTTGTTCTTTTCGGTTCTCTGCTCGAGAAGGCAGGCGCAGGTAATTACTTCATCCGTGTGGCGTTTGCGCTCATGGGCCACATGCGTGGCGGACCGGCAAAAGCAGCAGTAGTTTCGTCGGGCATGACAGGACTGGTTTCGGGATCGGCCATCGCAAACGTGGTCACCACCGGCACTTTCACGATTCCTCTGATGCGTGAAGTCGGTTTTTCTGCTGAGAAGGCGGGCGCAGTGGAGGTGGCCTCGTCAACCAACGGGCAGCTGACGCCGCCCATAATGGGCGCAGTGGCCTTCCTGATGGTTGAATACGTAGGTATCACCTATCTGGAAGTGATCAAGCATGCAGCCCTGCCGGCGCTCATTTCCTACGTCGCGCTCGTCTACATTGTGCATCTGGAAGCACTCAAGGCCGACATGCGGGGTTTGCCGAGGCGGGTCGAGAGCACCCTGGCGCGAACTTTGATCGGGTTCCTCTCGACCTTCCTGGGATTGATCGTGTTAAGCGCCGTCGTCTATTACGGTCTCGGCTGGATGAAAAGCGCATTCGGCGCGGCCACCCCCTGGATTGCTTCGCTACTTGTCGTCGGTGCCTACATCGGTCTGCTGAAATACGCCACGCTGTTTCCAGAACTGGAGACCGGCATGGAGATCAAGGAACTCCCCCCACCCGGCCCGACCATCAAGGCCGGTCTCTACTATTTGCTGCCGGTGGGCGTGCTCGTCTGGTGCCTGACGGTGGAGCGGCTTTCGCCCGGGCTCTCGGCCTTATACGCCAGCGTTTTCATGCTTGTCGTGCTGCTGACCCAGAGACCCTTGAAGGCAATTCTACGCAAAACTGGTGAGAACCTCGGTGAGTGCCTGCGGCAAGGCTTTGCCGATATGCTCGACGGCATGATCGCCGGATCCAGAAACATGATTGGGATCGGTGTTGCGACCGCCGCTGCCGGTATCGTCGTAGGCACTATTACCCTGACGGGTGTCGGCCTCGTGATGGCGGAGTTTGTAGAGTTCATCTCTGGTGGACAGGTTCTCGTGATGCTCCTGTTCACCGCAATCCTCAGCCTCATCCTGGGTATGGGGCTGCCGACCACCGCCAACTACATCGTCGTCTCGTCCCTGATGGCACCGGTGATCGTGACGGTAGGCGCTCAGAGCGGACTGATTGTGCCCTTGATAGCCGTGCACATGTTTGTATTTTACTTCGGCATTCTCGCTGACGACACGCCACCGGTGGCACTGGCTGCATTTGCTGCCGCGGCCATCTCGGGCGGGGACCCGATCCGCACCGGTATCCAGGGATTCACATACGACATCCGCACCGCGATCCTGCCGTTTATGTTTATTTTCAATACCGAACTGCTGATGATTGGAATCAAAACCTGGTATCACCTGCTGATAACAATCGTTACCGCGGTGATTGCAATGCTGCTGTTCGCGGCGGGAACTCAGGGATTCTTTATTTCCCGCAGCAGGCTCTGGGAGTCCCTGGCACTGATACTGGTGGCGTTTACGCTGTTCCGTCCGGGATTCTGGATGGATCAACTCTATCCGCCGCTAGCGTCCGTGTCTGCAAAGAAGATTTATCAGATAGCCGGAGAAATGAATGCCGACACGCAGATCCGCGTGCAGATAAAAGGCGAGGATCTGGAAGGACGGCAGATCGACAAAGTCGTCATGTTGCCAATGGGCGCCAAGGCGGCGGGCCAGGATCGTTTACTCGAAGCGGGGTTGGAGTTACGTTTCGAAGAAGGCAAGGCTTTCGTGGACAACGTAGTATTCGGCAGCCCGGCCGAACGCCAGAAAATCGATTTCGATTTCGAGATCGCCAGCGTGCAGGTCGACGCGGACCGTCCACCGAAGCAGCTTTTTTACATACCGGCCCTGGTACTGCTGGGCGTTATCGTCCTTCTGCAAAAACGCCGCCGCGAGCCGGCCCAGCCTGTCACAGCCTGAGAATCAGCAATGTACAAAGAAATTCTTCTGCCCGTAGACCTGGATCAGTGCAGCTCCTGGGAGCACGCGCTGCCGCAGGCTATAAAGCTCTGCGAAATGAGCGGCGCCAATCTCCACGTGCTGACCGTGGTCCCGGATTTCGGCATGAGCATCGTGTCGCAGTACTTTCCCGAAGACTACCGCAAAGAAGCCATGGCCAAAGTCATGGAACAGTTGAAGGAGTTTGTGAAACAGCAGGTGCCCAGCGGTATCAGCGTGCAACACATTCTCGGCGAAGGCTCCGTCTACGATGTGATTCTCAGTATTGCCGGCAAGATTAACGCCGATCTCATCGTGATGGCGTCGGACAGCCCGGAGCACCACCACTATCTGCTTGGACCGAACGCCTCGCGGGTGGTCAGACACGCTGAATGCTCGGTGCTGGTCGTGCGCCGATAGAGGGCAGCCCGGAAAGGATCAGCCCAGACCGTGTGGCGCCGGTGCGCGGTTGGCTATTTCCCGGAACAGGCGCCGGAACTCCTCTTTGGTTTCTTCGCCGAACAGCGGGTCCGCATTGCTGGAAAACTCTCTGTCGATTTCGCGCCAGTCGTCCTCGGTGAGATGCTCAAGCACCAGCGGCAGGAGTTCCGATTCCTCGATGCGCATATGCTCCCATTCGTAGGTGTGATAAGCGTGAACTGCGCGTTCGAAATCGTCCCGCTGCTCTTCCCCGCCATGCCGTTCGTACATCTGCAGACTGTTGCGCAATCCATCAAGTAACACGTAGCCGCGTTCGTGTTGCTGCTCGAGATCACGGGTCAACGCTTCCGCGTCACTGCAGCGCTCGCGCAGCCTGGGAAACAGAAACTGATCTTCCTTCGGGTGATGGTAGCGGAACAGAAACGTTTCCAGATAGCCGATCACTGCATAGTACAGCTCAAAATCGGGTTCTAATCTGGCCGCGGCCACGTCCCGCATGATGCCATCCAGACACTGCAGCAATGCGGCAAGGCGCAGGTGCTCCTGTTTGATGATCAGTAAAGACGTATGCATCTGAGCGCACCCAGTCAGCGGCCATCTACACGATCGAGTTCCATTACAGGCACGATACCACGATAGAACCCTCACATGCGAAGTATCGCCATAACATCGGGTAGCGGCACCGAGGCCCGTATTTTGACTTAGATCAATTCAGACCCGGTATGGAATGCATGGTGGCACTGAGCCGGTACAACGCGAACAGACCGAGCGCCATGACCAGCGCCCCCAGCACTGCGCGCAGCCGGTTTGCACGAATCAATAGCACGGTTTTCTCGGCGAACAAAGCCGCACCCATCAGTGCGGGTAGCGTGCCTAGTCCAAAACACAACATCACCAGCGTACTGTGCAGAGGATCGGCTTGAATCGCGGCAAGTACCAGCGCCGCATAAACCAGGCCGCAAGGCATCCAGCCCCAAACGCAACCGGCCAGAAACGCCGCGTCCGGCCGGTGCACCGGCAGAAATTTGCGCGACAGCGGTTGCAGATAACGACCCCACAATATGCCGCCGCCGCGCTCCATCGGCGCCAGGCCGTTCCACCAGCCCGCGACATGCAAACCCGCGATCACCATGAACACCGCCGTGATCAGATGCCCGAGTGGAAACGCGACGCCGAAGGCCAGCGTTTCCGCACTCGCGCCCGCGTAGCCGACAATACCCCCGGCCAGGGAATAGCTAGTCAGTCTGCCCAGGTTGTAAAACAACAGAAACGACAACAATCGAGTCCTTGCCTCACGCACATCACGGCGCAGCCCAAGGGCCAGCGTTCCCGCGATACCGCCACACATACCGACGCAGTGCACCAGACCGGCTAGACCCAGTAACAGCGCCGAGGCAACCGCGGAATAATCGCCCGATTGCAACACTATGGCTTGACCCGCATTTGCAGACGCGCGGTCTGCGGTGCCTGCATCGCGCCCACGAGGCGCCAGCCCGGCGTCTGCAGTTGCACATACCAGCGTCCCTCAGTCAGTGGTTGCGACAGGTTCCCTGCGTAGTGACCGGGTACGCCGGCACGGTGCAACACGACAGACTGATCCAGTCCCGCACGCGTCGCATAGGCCAGGTTCAAGTCGACGCGCTCGGGCAATGACTCCACACGTAAGGCACGCAGTTCGACTCGCACGACATTTTGCGCATCGACGAGCAAATCGGCATTCAACTGCAGCGCCGCAGCGCGGCGATCGCGTTCCAGAATCCGGTTGATCTCTTTGCCGCGCCTATAGTAGTCGTCGACGACAAGGCCGTCGTCGCTCACGACCGCGATCACGATTGTTGCAAGACCACCGACAACAGCGAGCGCCGGAAACGTGATCAATAACCAGACGTAAGGTTCGCGATACCAGGGTCGCGATCTGCCGCGCTGCAAGCCTGGCGGTGCCGCGCTCAACGGGCGGGCCCCAGAAAACGTGCTTCTTCGGCCACAGCCAGCGATACCTCTCCGGACGCCGACAAAAGAAATTCGATCCGCATGCTGCGCGCATGCAGCTGTGCCTCGTCGGCACGCACGCTAACTGGCAGTTCCAGTACGGCGCCGCCCGCTACGCGCAGTTCGTCACGGTCGAGGACCAGATCAGCGCCCTCGATGCCGCGAACATGCAGTGTATATGTCTGGTCTGCCTCGCTCATATTGAGGATCTTCAACAGGTAGACGTTCTCTATCAACCCTTCGTCGGTCTCCCGGTACAAGGCGTTGCGATCGCGAATCACATCCAGCCCCAGCGGTACTCGCCCGGCAACGGAGTAAATGAACATCGCGATCAGCGAAGCCAGCAGTGCTGCGTACACGATCACGCGCGGACGCAGCAAGCGGGTCGGTTTTCCTTCTAAACCGTGTTGGGTGTCGTAGCGAATCAGGCCCTTTGGATAACCTATCTTTTCCATCACAGTGTCGCACGCGTCGACACACGCCGAACACGCAATGCACTGATACTGCAGCCCGTCGCGTATGTCGATGCCCGTTGGACAGACCTGCACACATATGGAACAATCGATACAATCGCCCAGCCCCCTGACTCTATAATCCTCACTGCGCCGGCGCGAGCCGCGCGCCTCACCGCGCTTTTCGTCATAGGTGATAATGAGCGTGTCCTTGTCGAACATTGCGCTTTGGAATCGCGCATAGGGACACATGTATTTACAGACCTGCTCGCGCATGAACCCGGCGTTGCCCCAGGTCGCAAACGCGTAAAACAGCACCCAGAACGTTTCCCAGGGACCGAGTTCGAAGGCAGGTACACGTGACGCGAGATCCGTCACCGGTGTGAAATAGCCGACGAACGTGAAACCGGTCCAGGCGGCAAGCACCAGCCAGAGGATATGTTTGAGCGCTTTTTTGCGCAGTTTCTGCAGGTTCCAGGGAGACGCGTCCAGCTTGATCTGGTTACGCCGGTCACCTTCGACAAATCGTTCCACGGCGAGAAACGCTTCGGTCCAGACGGTCTGCGGGCAGGCGTACCCACACCACAGGC